>JANDJG010000017.1 GCA_024331085.1 Nitrospira sp.
GCCGAGGACATCGAGAGAAAAGTGCCAGGCGTGACGGCGGTTCTATACGGCAGCCGATCCGTGCTGCAGGTCGTCCGGGAGAGCAAGAACTGGAGCACGGTCGTCTTCGGCACGACGCCCTTGTTCCCCGACATGCGCAACTGGCCGATCATCCAAGGGTCGTTCTTTACCCAGTCGGACTTGGACTCGGCGGCCAAGGTCGCCGTGTTGGGAACGACCGTCGTGCGGAACTTGTTCGAGCCTGGAGAAGACGCCGTGGGTGCCGAAATCCGCATCCGCAACGTCCCCTTTCACGTGATCGGCGTGCTGGGCTCCAAGGGGCAATCCGTCACCGGCCAGGATCAAGATGATCTGGTCGTGCTCCCCTTTTCGACCGCCGAACGCAAGGTCTTCGGGACAAGCTTTCTGGGAACCGTGGGGATCGTTCTGGTGGAGACGGACGCGCACGCCGACGTTCCGGCCGTCACGGACGACATCCGGGATCTTTTGCGGACCAGACACCGGTTGCAGCCGTCCGACGAGGACGACTTTACGATTCGCACCTTGGAAGACATCGCCCAGACCATCGCCGGGGCGAGTCGGACCATGATGCTCATGCTGATGAGCATCGCCTCCATCTCGCTGGTCGTGGGCGGCATCGGCATCATGAACATCCTGCTGGTCTCGGTCACGGAACGGACGCGGGAAATCGGCCTGCGCATGGCGGTCGGCGCCACACGGGCGCACATCCTGTTCCAGTTTCTCATCGAAGCCATGATCATGACGGCTTTGGGCGGCCTGCTCGGCGTGGGAACGGGCGTCGGCATTGCTCGGCTGCTCACGGCCATGATCGGGTGGCCCACGATCATCAATTCGCGCGCGGTGGCCGCTTCCTTCCTGTTTTCGCTCGCCGTGGGGCTGTTCTTCGGCCTCTATCCGGCCAACAAGGCGTCGAAGCTGAACCCGATCGACGCTATGCGATACGAGTGAGGTGCGCCCTCTCTTCCTCGCGTGCCGTGTGCCCACCGAACACATGGATATTGCCCGCCCCAATCGCTATCATGTGACGCCTCTTCCATGCCGACGGCGGCGCATGTGCATTGAATCGCAGCCCGATTCTCCGCTGCGGCTCGACGATTTGAGGAAGATGGCATCTCATCCTGCGGAAGACCTTCTATGCCTATTGAGATGGCATTCGTCCTTGTCGTCACCGTTGCCGCGGTGGTCTTGTTCGTCACAGAAAAGCTGCCCGTGGATGTCGTGGCGCTCGGCATCATGGCCGTGCTGCTGCTCAGCGGCATCCTGACTCCGGAGGAGGGCCTGGCCGGCTTCAGCAACCCCGCGACGGTGACAGTCGGCGCCATGTTGGTCTTAAGCGCCGGTCTTTTCAAAAGCGGAGCTTTGAACGTCCTGAGCGTCTGGCTGAGCATGCCGGGCCGATTCGGTGTCACGGCCTTGCTGATGACGATGATGATCGTCGTCGGAACCATCTCGGCTTTTATCAACAATACCGCAGCGGTCGCGATGCTGATGCCGGTCGTGATCGGCATGGCGCCCAGGCTCGGCGTGGGTCCGTCCAAGCTGCTGATGCCGCTCTCGTTTGCCTCCATGTTCGGAGGCGTCTGCACGTTGATCGGCACCTCGACCAACATTGTGGTCAGCTCCATCGCCGAGCGGTACGGGCAGCCGGGGTTCGCCATGTTCGAGACGACGCCGCTCGGTCTGGTATTCTTTGCCGCGGGCACGGCCTACATGTTGGCCGCCGGACTGCGCCTGATCCCGGACCGCCGAGCCGACGGCGACCTGACACGGCATTTCAGCATGGACGAATACCTGACGGAGATCGTCCTGCTTCCCGAAGCCAAGTCCGTCGGCACCACCGTCGGCGATTGCCCGTTGGTCAAGGACATCGACCTCGACATTCTGGAAGTCCGGCGGGGAGCGGGCCGAGCTCTGTCCCCCGATCCTTCCATGGTGCTGCAGGCGGGGGATGTGCTGCTCGTTCGATGCAACGTCGCGCAAATCAAGCGACTGCAGGAACGGGTCGGCATCGTACTGAAACCGGAGATGCAGTGGCGGGACCGGGATCTGGAGTCCGGCGACAGCCAGTTGATGGAAGCCGTCGTCGCTCCCTATTCGGTGTTGGACGGCAGATCTCTAAAAGGGATCAGATTTCGTGACAACTTCGGCGCGACCGTGCTTGCCATTCGGCATCACGGCAAGGTGGTCCATGAGAACTTGAACTCGCGAATCCTTCGCAGCGGCGACGTGCTGCTGCTCAGCGTCCGGCGGGATTCGCTCATGCGTTTGCGAGAGAGCCCCGCCTTCGTCATGATCTCCGACGTGGAGCTTCCGACGTTTCGAACCCACAAGCTGGTTACTGCGCTTGCGATCGTCGCCGGCGTGGTCGGAGCGGCCGCGCTCCACCTCGTTCCCATCGTTGTCAGCGCCGTCGCCGGCTGCGTGCTGCTCGTGCTGACCGGTTGTCTGACGATGCAGGAGGCTTACGGCGCCGTCGAGTGGAGAATCATTGTTCTGCTGGCCGGCGTGCTCGCCCTGGGAATCGCTCTGGAAAAGACCGGCGCCGCCCTCTTGTTGTCGAAGTGGCTGATCGCCACGGTCGGAATCTGGGGGCCCGTCGCGCTCGTGTCGGCGCTGTACTTGGCGACTTCGTTGTTGACGGAGGCCATGTCGAACAACGCCACCGCCGCGCTGCTTGCGCCCATCGCCATCGCCGCGGCTCAATCGATGAACCTCGACCCACGCCCGTTTCTGATGGCCATTACCTTCGCCGCCTCGGCGAGTTTCATGACTCCCGTCGGCTATCAAACGAATACGCTGATCTACGGACCGGGCCGATACACGTTCGCGGATTTTGTTCGCGTCGGCACGCCGCTGAACATCCTGTTTTGGATCTTGGCCACGTTGCTGATTCCGGTCTTCTGGCCGTTTCAGCCGGCGTGAGCGAAGCCGTCCGCATAAAAAGGCACACGGCCTCTCTGGAAATGGAGAACGCGCCGTTTTGCTCAACAACGGGAGAGACACATGAATGTTTTGCAGGAACTCTGGGGCTTGATGAAAGGATGGTTCAACGCTCCGCTGTTCGAAATCGGCACGGCCCCCGTCACCCTGTGGACGATCACTTCTCTGATCGTCCTGTTCATCATGCTGCTCTGGTCGACGCAGAAGCTTAAGAACTGGGTGGTGTTGACGCTCCTTGCCAACAGCACAATCGACATCGGAGTCCGGCAAGCTACCGGTTCGATCGTCCGCTACACCGTCATCGCCATCGGCTTCGTCGTGATTCTCCAGTCGGTCGGCATCGATCTCAGTACGGTGACGGTCCTCGCCGGCGCATTGGGGATCGGCGTCGGCTTCGGCCTGCAAACGATCACCAACAATTTGGTCAGCGGCCTGATCCTGCTGTTCGAACGCCCGATCAAGATCGGCGATCGCATCGAGGTGGGACAGGTCACAGGAGACGTCGTGGATATCTCGGCCCGCGCGACGACGGTCATCACCAACGACAACATCGCGATCATCATTCCGAACGCCGAGTTCATCAGTTCCAAAGTGATCAATTGGAGTTATACGACGAGGGACGTGCGATTCAACTTCCCTGTGCGGGTTTCTTATCGAGAGGATCCGGAACGGATACGCCGCCTCTTACTGGAGGTGGCACACGGTCATCCCGGAGTGCTCAAAGAAAGGAAACCGGACGTGCTGTTTCAGGAGTTCGGAGAAAGTTCCCTGCAGTTCATCCTCCGCGTGTGGACACGGGACTACACCGACCGTCCGGGGGTGCTCAAAAGCGAACTGTACTATGCCATCAGCAAAACATTCCGCGAGCACGGCGTCGAGATTCCTTACCCCCAGCACGACATCCACATCAAGGACGGCAGTCTGACGGTCACGACGCCCGAGCCGCCGACTTCGTCCTGAGGAGCCGGAGCGCGCGAGGACTCTTCTTCTTTCAATCGCCGCGGACGATCGGTGGACAATCGATGGACGGAAAGTGCGGGGGCCCGATTCCAACAGGAGAACGGCTCAGCGGGCGACGCGCACGGCCCTGACGATCTTGGCGCCTTTGACCTGTTCCAAAAATCGCTCGGTGGGAACGGACAGATGCATGACCTGCACTTCCTGCCATCCTTCGTTAACCGCCCCTTTGCGTCCGTGCATCTCGTTCACCCACTGGTCAATGTGCTCTTCGGTGGTGCCTTCGTTGAAATTGACCCAGAAGAGAAACGGCTGGGACGACGCTTGCGCGTCGCTCGACGCCGACGGATCATCCGACTGCTTGGCCATCATGACAGTCTCCTGCTGCGGCACGGCGCCTTTCGAGACATCGACCTCCGTGGCCTTCAGTCGTTTCATGAGATCCTTGTTCTGCTCGACCAATCTGGCCATTTCTTTGGACAGCCGCTCATTGGCCACGGTCAAACTGCGGATTTCGGCCTCGAGTTGCCGGTCCATTTGCGTTTGACTGATGAGCAACTCCGCCATCCGCTCGGCATCACGTCCGCTTTTCTTTTGCCGCTGTTCAATTTCCCGCCGCACTGTCACCATGCCGGATGCGACGGTTTCCTGCGTGGACGACAATCTGGCGACCGCCGATTGCAACTCAACCATGCCTCGCTGCTGGGACTGAATGGTGCCCACGGCTTCAGCTTGTACCCTTGCGAGAGTATCGATTTGCTGTTCGAGCTTCGCCACTTCGGTCCGCGTGACGGGCATCGAGACGCGCGCTCCGCTCATCCAGTCAGCGACTCGATCAGTCGCCAACCATAAAACGACGATGGCCAGCATGGCCTGTGTCACGACGGCGACGCGCATGCCCGAAACAGTCACACCCTCAAACGGACGCAGGGGCGAGGCTCCGACCATCGCCCTCACGAACCGACGCCATGGAGCAGGCGCGGGATGGTACACGGCGCTCACCGACCCGCCTCGAACCGTGTTGTGGATGGAGAGCTCGACCGAGTCCCGCCGTAGAGGAACGCGGGCGAACCGAACTCCCTGTTCAGGCGCCGAAAGACCTCCAAGGAGGACGCCGTCTTCCGATCGAAGCCCGACATGATCCACGCGGCCTTGGCAGTGGAACCGGACGACTGCTTCCGCCTCTTTTCCGCTCAGCCACCCGATGCGCTGGCCATTCACGAAGACTTGAATCGGGTCGGTCGACGTCGGATCAGACGGTCTGCCGGTTGAACGGCGAGCCCCGTTTCCCAGCTTCTTCAGCAAGCTCGCCCGGTAGTCGGCGAGATCTTGATTCTGTTCCATGGCATCCTCCATGGCCTCCTGACGTACGTTCCTTCCTTCACTCCTACGCACGAACTTCTCGGCTCACGGCCGCACCCGTATATCCAGCTTCGGCTTTTCGATAGTCAGGGTTTTAGTCCTTCCAAGCCCCCATGCCATCTGAAGACAATCGAAACAAAGCCCCAGATGCCACAGCCGATAGTCGCAGCCGTATCCCTCCGAAAACATGGCTTCCCATTCCCTGCGCGAGAGACAGGGATAGTGATCCGGCTCGCTTTTCCGATAATGGTCTTGCGCCAATCGGATGATTCGCTCGGCCTCGTGGTTCAACTGCTGGCGAGACCGCTCTGCCCTGGCGATCAGCCCTCCCAGCTCATCGTCGGTCATGCCGATTTCTTCCATCGTCCGTCGCCATCCGGATTCCCGCCAGCGGCGGAAGTTTTTGTAAATGCGCTGGCTCTCCGACTCGGTCAGGCCCGCCACGGAGATAACGTCCCGCGGCCCCATCCCATAGCAATGATAGTACAAGGCAATCAGCGCGTCCCGGCTGATCACCGCCCTCGCCACAAGCCCGTCAAGAAACCGTCCCAGCACGGTGAGCAGCCCCGTGTGATAACAAAACGGCTCCGGCCGACTGTGTTCCTTCGCCACAAACGAATCGAGCAGAAACAATGGTCGACAGGGCACCTCGCTGCGTCCATACACCATGAACCGTTCCAGATATTCCGCGCTCCAGCGGAGCACGAATTTCTCATGAGCCGTGTCGTCGTTCCACTGGCCGGTTTCTCTCAGAAACCGCCTCATGTGGTTTCTCGTCCGATCAAGAAGAATCGGCAGGGCTTGTGAGACAAGCCGATCGAACTCTTCCGGAGTTGATACGGCATCTTCGAGCCGGCCGAAAGCCGCTGTGCGGTCGGACATGGTCTGTTCCCCGCCGTCAATGGAGTTTGTGGCCATAGTATTCATTTGCGGTTCCGCTTGGAAAGATGCCGGCGTTGGACAAATGTTCACACCTCCGATGGACTTTTGTCCATTGCCCGGTCCGCCGTGCGATCGGTAAAAGTGACGTCTATATCGTGCCATCGCAGATGGCCATTCATCTATCACTCTTACACCTAACCATGGAGGGTATCATGAATCGTTTGAGCGGATTCTTGGCGTTGGCGGCATTTCTTTCATTCGGTCTGATCGCTCCCTTGTCGTTTGCCGGTGAGGAGGAAAAGAAAGAAGAAAAGAAGGGCGGCCACGTGGTGGTGTTGAGCGACGACAAGCAGGATGAAAAGAAGGAAGGCGGGAAGTAAGCCTCGCCAGCCGGAGGGACGCGGCCGACGGTCGCGTCCCTCTATCACGAATACGCCACCGCAGCAAATCCTCAGCAAATTCTCGGCAACTGTTCACCTGACAAGAGATCCAAAATCCGATTCGTCCCGACCACCGTCCGCAACACCACCGGCGGTGAACGGCGATCCGTCACGGAACCGATCAGAGCCGCTCGTCCAGACACGCCATGCCGTCGCATCACGGCAAGTGTCGGGTCAACCTGTGATGCCGGCACCACGGCGACAAATCGTCCTTCGTTCGCCACATAGAGCGGATCGAGCCCCAGCAGTTCGCAGGCTCCACGCACCGGATCAAGGATTGGAATGGCCGTTTCGTCGATCACGATTCCGGCACCAGCCGCTTGAGCAATTTCATTCAGGGCGGAAGCCAACCCCCCGCGCGTCAGATCTCGCAAACAATGAATCTCGATGCCACTTGCAATCAAATCTTCCACAACGCCGTGCACCGGCGCCGAATCACTCTGCACCGCGCCGGCAAAGGAGAGCCCTTCTCGCACACTCAACACCGCCACACCGTGGCAACCGAGGTCGCCACTGACCAGGATCGCATCTCCAGGCCGAACAGACTGAGGCAAGATGTGAACACCATCTGGAACAAGGCCGATCCCAGCCGTATTGATAAAGATTCCGTCCCCCTTGCCTCGATCCACGACTTTCGTGTCTCCCGTGACGATTGACACACCGACTGCCCGAGCCGCTTCAGCCATCGACGTCACGACCTGACGGAGCACGTCCAGGCTCAACCCTTCTTCTAAAATAAAACCGGCGCTCAGGTACAACGGCTTAGCCCCGCACATGGCGAGATCATTGACCGTGCCATAAACCGCAAGGCTCCCGATATCACCTCCGGGAAAAAACAAGGGACGCACCACATAAGAATCAGTCGTAAAGGCCAGCGTGCCCCGTTCTATCGGCCAAGTGGCCCCGTCGTGCAAGGGTGCGAGCAACGGGTTGTCAAAGGTCCGCACGAACACCTCTTGAATCAGCTCTCGCATCAGGCGGCCGCCGCCACCATGGGCCAACTGCACGATTCTCTTGTCAGACATCGGCATGGGACAGGCCGGCTCACATGATTGGTCGTTCATCATACTCATCTTTAAGTAGAAGGCAGAAAGCCCCCCATCTGGCCGTGAGTAATCAGTTGCCAGTTCCCAGTTCTCAGTTCATCACATTAAGGCTTTTCAACCCTTGGAACTGAAAACGTGGAACTGACAACTTTTCCCGGCTCACCCAGCTCCAGTTCTCCTGTATCGATAATAAGCAGCGCAGGCCCCTTCGCTCGATACCATCGGCGCCCCCAACGGCCTTTCCGGCATGCACTTCGTCCCGAAGGCGGGACAGTCCGGTGGTTTGAGCAACCCTTGCAACACCAGGCCGCTCTGACATTCCGGATGTTCCTGCGCAGTCGGCTCATACTGAGCCGGCATGTCGCGAAATCGCATCGCTGCGTCGAATTCCGCATAGGCCGACTTGATCCTGAGCCCGCTTCGGGGAATCTCACCGATGCCCCGCCAGATACGTGAGGACGGCTCAAAGACCTCATCCACAACGGCTTGGGCCTGTCGATTGCCCTCGCGGCTCACGGATCGCACATACTGATTCTCGACGACCGCCCGCCCCTCCTCCAATTGGTTCACTACCATCGCAATCCCTTCCAACACATCCACCGGCTCAAACCCTGTCACAACGATCGGTACTCGATACCGCGACGCAATGGATTCATAATCCTCGTACCCCATCACCGTACACACATGGCCGGCAGCCAGAAACCCCTGAATGCGATTCTGAGGAGATGACAAGATCACCTCCATCGCCGGAGGCACCAGCACATGGGCGACCAGCAGGCTGAAATTGGTGAGGCCCATCGTTTTGGCCTGGACCACCGCCATCGCCCATGGCGGGGCAGTGGTCTCAAACCCCACCGCAAAACAGACAATCTCCCGATCAGGGTTCGCTCGGGCCAGCTCGAGCGCATCGAGCGGGGAATAGATGATCCGCACATCCGCCCCTTCCGCCTTGGCACTGAACAGGTCGCCTTGAGAGCCGGGCACCCGCAACATATCGCCGAACGAACAGAGGACCACACCAGGCTGCCGCGCCAGCCGGACTGCATCATCGATCAAGCTGACCGGCGTGACACAGACCGGACACCCGGGCCCATGAACCAACGTGAGCCTCTTCGGTAACAGTTCGTCCAACCCAAACCGCACGATCGAATGGGTCTGTCCTCCACAGACCTCCATGATCGTCCACGGCCGGCTGACCGTCTGCTTGATCCGCTCCGCGAGCGCCACGACCACAGCACGATCGCGAAATTCATCGACGTATTTCATCCAGGGTTCACACCCTCTCCGCCTGTAGCCGGTTGATGTCCTGCCGCTCTGTCTTTCACTTCCGTCGCCGCGAGCTCTGCGTAGGTCTCCAACGTTCGCCTGGCCTCGTCTTCGTTGAGTTTGCTGATCGCAAAACCGACGTGCACGATCACATAATCACCGACAGTCGCATCAGGCACAAGAGCCAATGAGACGGTTTTCGTGACCCCGCCGAACGAAACCGTGGCGGTCCGGAGTGGATCGTCCGCGACGTGCAAGACCTGGCCGGGCACCGCAAGACACATCACGTCCTCCTTGAATGCCGATGAGCAACCTGACAAGCCGCCACGACCGCCTGTCCTAACGACAATCCTCCGTCGTTGGGCGGCACCAGCCGGTGGCAATAGACTATGAAGCCGGCTTTTTCCAGCCCTTGCCGTGCCAAGCACCGTAACAGCCCGTTCTGAAAGCAGCCGCCGGTCAAAACAACATGTGGAAGCCCCGCTGCCTGAGCAATCCGCACGAGCGCCTGCGCCAGTCCATGGTGAAATCGAGCTGCGATCCGTTCCGGGCTTGCCCCCTGCTGAAGATCCTGCACCAGTTCAGTCACCATGGGACGCCAATCGACAATCAGACGGTTGCCGCCCCTATCGGTCTTGGCGATCTCGAAACAATAAGCCCCAGTCTCTCCATGCACTCGCCCCTGTTCGGCCGCAAATTCGACCACCATCGCCGCTTGGCCTTCAAAGGAAGTCCTCTGACACAGACCAGTGAGTGAAGCCACCGCATCGAACAACCGCCCCACACTTGTCGTCCAGGCCGAAGTGACAGGGGATTTCATCAGCATCACCAGCCGTTCGCGTTCTTCGGCTGTCACTGGCCATAATGAGAACCATTGGGCCGGCATCTGCTCGCCCATGAGATCCCAGAGCAACGAGGCAGCCGACCGTGCCGGCTCCTTCATCGCTGCCTCTCCGCCCGGCAATCGGAAGGGCCGGAGATGAGCAAACCGTTCAAATCTGTCGGGCTCGGCGATCAGGAATTCTCCTCCCCACACGACACCGTCGGTTCCATACCCCGCCCCATCCCAAGCGACGCCCAAAACCGGTCCTTCCAGCCCATGTTCGGCCATGCAGGACACCACATGGGCATGGTGATGCTGCACAGCAACTAACGGAACGGACCACTGCGCCGCCAACTCACGAGCGAGGATCGACGACCGATAATCGGGATGGAGATCACAGGCCACAAGGGACGGTGTCACGTGAAGCAGCCGCTGAAGATCCTCGACCGTTTGCCGGAAAGCATGATCCGCCTCCAATGTTGAGAGATCCCCAAGGTGCTGGCTCATCCAGACTCGGTCTTGTTGGAGCAAGGCGATCGTGTTTTTGAGGTGCCCGCCCAGGGCCAACACTGTTTCGTTTGGGCTAGCCAGACAGTTTTTCAAGCGGATAGCCTGCGGGGCATAGCCGCGGGCGCGGCGGAGGATTATAGTGGCATCAAGCCCTACCTTTCCTCCCCCATCAACACAGACCCGCACCACCGAATCGTCAACCGGCCTGGCAATCGGACGATCATGCACCAGAAACGCATCAGCGATGCCGTCCAGTCGTCTCACCGCTTCTTGCTCATCAATCACAATCGGTTCGTCCGATCGGTTGCCACTGGTCGCCACCATCGGTTGCTTCAGCTCCTGCATGAGCAGGTGATGCAACGGCGTCGTTGGCAAGAGGGCGCCGATAAAGGGATTGCCTGGCGCCACCGCCCTGGCCAAGCTGCTGTCAGGGTGCCGGCGCACCAGCACGATCGGAGCGGTGGGGGAGGTGAGCAATGTCTCTTCTTCCGGTGAGAGAACACAATGGATCCGGGCCGCTTGAAGCGACGGGAACAGCACGGCGAACGGTTTGTCCGGCCTCTGTTTTCTCACCCGTAGTCGCCGCACCGCCTCGTCCGATCTTGCATCGACCCACAGTTGAAACCCGCCTAGACCCTTCACGGCAAGGATCAGTCCCTCTCGAAGCAAGCGGACAGCTTGCGCCATCGCCTCCTCTCCCTGTGCCATCCCGCACCCTCGCTCATCCCACAAGGCCACCTGGGGACCGCAGAGAGGACAAGCGATCGATTCAGCATGAAAACGCCGACTCTCTATGGATTCGTACTCGGCTTGGCAAGCCGCACAGAGCCGAAACTTCTCCATTGTCGTCCGAAGCCGGTCATAGGGCATGTCGGTGATGACACTGTAGCGGGGACCACACTGGGTGCAGGTAATAAACGGGTAGCGACATCGCCGATCAGACGGCTCGTTGAGTTCGCGCAGACAGTCGGGGCAAATGGCTAAATCCGGTGGAACCACCAGAGCCCGATGGCCCACCGCTTCGCTGGTATGAATCGAAAAATCAGTTTGATCACAGGGAAGCATCGCTCGAACAGTCACGGCCTCGACGAGAGCCGAAACCGGTGCATCAGCCCGGAGTCGATGAAGAAACTGCTCGATGGTCGCTGCATGGCCCTCCACTTCGATCATGAGGCCGTTCGTCGTATTCCGAACCAATCCCGCCAGATCCAGCTCTCGCGCCAGACGATAGACAAAGGGGCGAAAGCCCACCCCCTGCACCGTTCCCTCCACATCAATCCGCACTCGCCGCACTCGCCGAACTCGCCGAATCCGCCGAACCTGCCGCCTCGTTGCCTTATCCCCAGACACTGTCACTCCTCGACCACGATCTCGTGCACCACCACTTCTGGGGCTTCCTTATCCCGAAGCATCACGCCACCACAGTTGGGGCAGAGACCGTTTGGAGCTTGAAGGATTCCATCCCACCGGCAACCGGAGCACCAGGCCTCTCCGGCAAACGGCAGCAGCTCTATCGTCACTCCCTCTAGCCTCGTGCCTCGTGCCGCCAGTTCAAAGGCTGTCTGAATAGTTACAGGGTCATGTTCCCTCAGATGAGAGCCGGAACGCACCTTCAGTCTCACCGTCACCGGTTTCGCTTGCGGCCTTTTCTCCAATGCAGCTTCAACGGCCTTGACGACCTGCCTCATCACATGGAGTTCATGCACAGCAATCGCTCAACATCTCGTGCAATCTGTTCGACCACCTGTTCCACCGCCTCTTCGACCGGTTGAGACAGGGATGGTCCCCATCCTGTCTCGGCCACTTCGATCCCATAGATGATCACCGTGTCTGGCAACCAGCCCAAGGTCCTGCCCAACTCAATCGCCTCCGCCACACCCACACCATGGGTCGATCGACAGACCAGATTCAGCGCAATCGGGCCGGCCGAGGCATCCAGGCAATGGATCGTTCCCGCCGGCTGCCCACTTTTCGCCGCATCGATGAGCAAGACAACCCGTGCACCGTTCATCAGATCCAACAGATCCGTTCCCGCCTGTCGAGCCTCGATGACCTGCACCCTCTCCCCAATCCGATCCAGCCGATCCCGGAGCCGCCGCACAGCCGACAGACCGGCGGCGTCATCGCCGCGCCACTCGTTGCCGAGGCCGATGATCCGAAGGCTTGCCCGACTGGATGGACAGGGGGGAAAACCAGTTTTGCTCGGCACAGTCTCATCCGCAGCGGTTTCTCTCATGGCAAGGGCCGGTTTTTTACGAATCGCGCTGAAGATCCAACTTCAAGAAGTGCGTCGCACAGGAGATACAGGGATCGTAGCAACGGATCACCTTTTCACAGGACAGGGCGATCGCATCATCTGCCTCATTTAACACGCGCGGCAGGAACAGCCGCAGATCCTCTTCAATTCTCCCTTGGTTCTGCGACGTCGGAGGAACAATCTTGGCTTCGCGGATCAAACCATTCCCATCAATCCGATACCGGTGATAGAGAATCCCGCGCGGCGCCTCGGTGCAGGCCATCCCCACACCAGCCCGCACCGTGACCGGCAGGGCGGGAGCCGGCGGTTGTTCATACCGATCGATCAGCCGCAGAGCCTCCTCCAGCGCATAGAGCATTTCCACGGATCGGGCGACGATCCCCTGAAAGGGATTGCGAAGGGGCAATGAGAGCCCGACGTCCGTCAACACCTCCATCACCTGCGGTGGCAACCGGTCGTGATTGAGGTTCACACGGGCCAAGGGCCCGACCTGATAGGAAGCGCCATTCAGCCTGCAATGGAGCGCGGTGGAATGGGGCACCTGTTGTTCTTCAAAATGCCGCTCGAACTCGTCGGCTGAGAGAGCAAGGCCGTTGGACGAGACGATCCGCCCTTCATTGAACGGATATTCCGCCTCGTGACGCAGCGCAACGAACGTGTAGCCGGGAACAAAGTCCGGATACGGGAACGAGGCAACCCACCGGACGGTCTCAATGGCGGCGTCGCGGGCCCATGAGAGCTCATCCTTGAGTCCTTCCAACTCACGTCGGCTCGGCACACGAGAAAACCCACCGACCTTTACCGACACAGGGTGCACAGAGCGGCCGCCCAGCAACGTCATGAGGGCGTTGCCTGCTTTCTTGATCCGCAAGCCCCTTGTTACGGCGGCCGCGTGATCCTTGGCCATTGCGATGCCACTCTCATAGCCCAGAAAATCCGGCGCGTGCAGCAAATACACATGCAGGGCATGGCTTTCGATCCATTCACCGCAGTAGAGAAGTCGCCGGAGCTCTCGCAACGGTCCATCAACGTGAAGGCCGAAAATCCGTTCGATCGCATGGACGGCGCTCATCTGGTAGGCGACCGGACAGATCCCGCAGATTCTGGCGACAATGTCTGGTACTTCGTCATAATGCCGGCCTTGCAAGAAGGCTTCAAAGAACCGAGGCGGCTCGAAGATCCGAAGTTCGACATCGTGCACCATGCCCTGTTTCACCGTGACGCGGAGCGCTCCTTCTCCTTCGACACGGGCAATCGTGCCAATAGCGATCGTCCTGGTGCTCTTGACCGGCTCGGAACCGGGCTGTTCCCCGCTCATGAGCGATCACCTGTCATCGACTCATCCTCCCACGCTGCACTCTCGCGTTTGAACGATGAGGCGGCGCCGTTGATGCCGCGAAATCGCCGCACGACTTCGATCGGAATCAGTCCAAGCCGGTCGTGGAACTGTTTCGCCAGCGACGCAGTATTGGGCGGATGGCCGACTCCCTTTGCCATCCCCTCCGCCGGGCCGAAACAGCCGTAACAGTCGCGCCCCATGCTCGGACAGATCGCGCCACATCCGCCACTCGTTACCGGTCCAAGGCAGGGCATCCCCTTCGCCACCACCACGCACACGTTCCCTCGGCGTTTGCACTCAAGGCACACACTGTCCGCTGGAATGCGAGGGCGGACTCCCGCCACCAGATCGGTGACGACACGCAGCAATTGGTCCTTGTCGATCGGACAGCCCCTCAGCTCGTAATCGACCTTCACGTGGTCGGCAATCGACGTACTGGTGGCCAGCGTCCGAATGAAGTCCGGTCTCGGATAGACCCGTTGTTTGTACGAGTCAATGTCGGCCCAGTTGCGCAGAGCCTGGATCCCTCCCGCCGTGGCGCAGGCGCCGATGGTGATCAAAACCTTGGCCTGCTCCCGCACGACCTTGATTCGATGCTCATCCTCTTCTGTCGTAATCGACCCCTCCACCAACGCAAGGTCGTAGGGCCCCGGCTCCATGCGACTTGACGCTTCCGGAAAGTAGGCAATATCCAGCGCCGCCCCCAACAAAAGCAGCTCGTCTTCCAGGTTCAGAACACTCAACTGGCAGCCGTCGCAGGAAGCAAACTTAAAAACCCCCAACCTTGGCTTTCGTTGTCCTTCCATCAGAAGAGTCATCATTTTGTCTCAGACTCCCGGTCGCCCCAACCACGGTTCAATCCGGTCGTACCGCATCACCGGTCCATCCTTGCACACAAAATAGGGCCCCATCTGGCAATGGCCGCAGAGGCCGATCCCACATTCCATGTGTCGCTCAAGCGACACATAGACGGATGTCGCAGGCAAACCCCGACGGAGCAGAATCGGCACCCCTACCCTCATCATGATCTCCGGCCCGCACAGCAACACAATGGTTCGCATGGGGTTGAACGACACCATCTCGAACAGTTCCGTGACCACTCCCACATGGTAGCGCCAGTGCGTGCCCGGCCGGTCGCTCGCCAACAACACCTCCGTGTCAGGCTGTCGCCCCCATCGTTCAAACCGTTCGTGGAAGACCAGATCTTCCGGCGTCTTGACTCCATGGAGAATCTTGACGGCTCCATACTGATGGCGCCTGCGGAAAATGTATTCAATGGCCCCCACCACCGGCGCGCAGCCAAGCCCACCGGTCACGATGACGACGTCCCGCCCCTGTACTTCGTCAAGCGGCCAGCCTTTCCCAAACGGACCGCGAATCCCCAAGACATCACCGACCTCCAACCGCGCGATGGCGTTGGTCACTCGCCCCACGGCCCTGATCGTATGGTCCAGATATTCCGGCTCATCCGGGTCCGACACGATCGAAATCGCCACCTCGCCGGCCCCGAACAGATAGACCATGTTGAACTGCCCGGCGGCAAACCGATAGCGCCGCCGCTCGGCTTCATCATTGATCCGAAGCCGATAGGTGTGGATGTCGGCCGTCTCCCGAATCTTCTCGACGATCGTCGCCGCATGAATCACATGAGGATTGGTCATGAGCCACCGGACCTCCGTGCCGCCGGGTTCCCATTAGGCGCCAGCAAGGCCGCTATTTCCTCTCTCACATCGATCCCAACCGGACACCAGGTGATGCAGCGGCCGCAGCCGACACAACCGGACATGCCAAATTGGTTGTGCCAAGCCGCGAACTTGTGGGTGAGCCACATCCGGTACCGATCCTTGATCGTCGGACGGATATTCTTCCCATGGATATAGCCATGTTCATGAGTAAAGCAGGAATCCCAGAGTCTGGTCCGCTCGGTGGTTTGCCGATCAAGTGTAGGCCTGTCTTCGACCGTGTGGCAAAAGCAGGTGGGGCAGACCATCGTACAGTTCGTGCAAGCCAGGCAACGGGACGCCACCTCGTCCCATCGGTGATGATCATGGGCGTCGTACAGGGCCTGCGGCAACGTGGCCTGCCCTTGAAGGTGCGTTTGGCTATCGGCACAAGCATCGATTCGCTTCGCAGCTTCAGCCTGCAAGGCCTCTGGCACCGGTTGGAGAGAGAGTTCGGCCATCACCTCTCGGCCAGCCTGACTGCCCGCCTCGATCAGTATGACGCCATCCAGTTCCGCCAAGGCAAGATCAAATCCGATTTGGGCACGCGGCCCTGTCTTCATGGATGAGCAGAAACAGGTCGAAAGCGCTCTCGTACAATGCACTACAATGACGAAGAGGTTTTCGCGCCGTCTGGCGTAAGGGGGATCCCGATAGGAGCCTTTCAAAAAGATGTGATCTTGGATGGATAGCCCAGCAAGGTCGCAGGAGCGGGCGCCAAGGATCGCGATCTTCTCCTGTTTGGGAAACTGAGGAGAAACGGAGAATCCGCCTTTTGCTCGTTCGATTCGAAGCAGCGGCTCATGCGGGGAAAAGACGAATGGCTTCAGCGATTGCGGTCCGTGGACGACGCCGAAGATTTCCGGTGAGCCGGTCCGTTCCAACCGATACCGTCCCGGTTCCTGCCGATCGCGCCAGCCGATCGGCAGGTCCGAGATACGGGTAATGGTATCCCACACCACCGCGCCCTCACGGAGGGTGGGCCCGACGATGCGATACCCTTTGGCGCTCAGCAGATCAAGGACATGTTGCAGATCGGCCGACGGAAAGGCACCGCGGTCGCTTGCGGACATGAGGGACGGCTCCTCTGGACCGGCCGGTCAATCACTCTACACTATCGGCATCGTACGAGCTCTTGGCTCGTCACACAAGAGCCGACCCGATGTTTCTGACGCCACTGGATTCGGACCTCGTCCCAATGGCTGACTCAATGGCCGAACCATACAAACCGTCAAGGTGAGCGGAAGGACGGCAGGGAGGAAATAGGTCGTAACTATTCCGCTCGCACCAAGTGGTCAACGCTGTGACAGCCCGCGCCGCTCACCACTGGTCGTGATAAAAGAGAAAATACCCGATCGCGACCACGATCGCCTGCAGCAGAATCAACCATCGCATGATGCCCCAGGGCGTCGTCGGCTGGGTGTCCTTCATGCGCAGGCCCGGCGTGAGCAGGATGTAGGCGGCGATCAGCTCCCGGGCGTCTTCCCGTGAAAGATTGGCTTCTTTTTGAAGGAGGGCGATCGCTTCCTGACGTTCTCCGCGCAGCAGAGCATCGACGACGTTTTCGGACAAATCGGGTCGTTGTTGCAATTGAGCGGACTTCATTGATCATCACTCTACCAGAAAAGACGGCCTTTCGTCTCCCCCCTGCCCGGCCATTTTTCAAGCATGATGGGACTTCGCTCCGAGGAACCGAGGCCGATCCCGTACCGAGACCATCTTGACCAGATCCCGAACCGACAGCACGCCGACAATCTGGCCGTTCTCCCTCACGGCCAGATGGCGCACGCCCCGCTCGGCCATCACGCGACTGGCATCACGGATCGTCCGATTGATGTCGATGCTCAGAAGGGGAGAGCTCATCACCGAGCCGACACGCATTGTCCCGCCCCCGTGACTTGATGCCGCTCCCTTCCTGATCAAGTCGCTCTCGGTCACGATCCCGACCAGTTCACCCGCTTCGACCGTCAGCAACGACCCGATCCGTTTGTCTCGCATCCGTTGAGCCGCTTCGAGCACGGACGCTTCGCTGCCGATCGTCGCCAGATCGGTGGCCATCAGAACGCCGAGCGGCCGATAGACGCGATCCAGTTCGCTCACAGGACCGCCCTCCGCGTCCACGAACGACCGGACGAGGTCCCGCACGGAGATCAAGCCGGCGATTTCCCCTCCCTCCACCACGCAAAGGTGACGGATGTGATTGGTTTCCATCATGTGGCTGGCGTCCAACATCGTGCGGTCGCTTGCGATCGTGATGATCGGACTGTTCATCACCTGATCCACCATCGTGACCGTGGGATCCATCCCCGCTGCAATCACCTTCCGCACCACATCCGTTTCCGTCACGATCCCGACCGGTCCTCGATCCGGCTCGCCGGACTCGACCAAGACGCAACCGACGCGCCGGACTCCCATCCGCTCCGCCGCGAACGAGACGGTCGTGTCCCGCGGAACAACTTCCAAATATCGATGCATGAACTCCTTAATGAGTCCGCCTTCCTGTCCGCTCATCTCCGCTCCTCGCTCCTGTTGAATGGCCTCCTCCCGGCTCAAGCCGGGAACACCTCGACCCATTGCTCGGCCTATTTGCCTATTTGATGGGCCGTCACTATACCTGATTATGACGAAACTCGCACATGAGCCTATCCGCCTATGGCCAAGAGCAATGGCCCAAAAGCCGGCTTCTCGACAAGCAAGCAACGCGACAAGACGACGCACTTTGCGGCTGCGATCATCCTCTCCCGTCCGTTCGCAACCGAACCGCCTTTCGGTTGAATCGACACAGAGTGTTGGTTACCCTCTAGCGGCAATGAAACCGCTCAAAATTCTCGCCGTCGCCTGCCTCACCATTCTGATCTTGGTTGCAGGTGCCGTGGCGGCGATCCGTTTCTTTTTCCCCGCCGACCAAGTCCGCAAGCAATTGGAACACACCCTGTCCCAGCAGCTTCAGGGGACCGTGCGGATCGCCGCTTTGGAGTGGGACCTGCTGCGCGGCATCCGCCTCGGGGGCGTCGAGATCGAACGAGATGGAGCGCGCCTCGCCCGCTTCGATCGCCTGTCGTTGCACTACCGACTCCTCCCCCTGCTTCATGGAACCCTGACCGTCGACGAGCTGGCGCTGATCCAGGCGGACATCTTCGTCGATCTCGCTCTTTTCCCCTCCCCATCCCAAGCGGAACCATCTCCGCGGCGCGACGAGCCGGTCGCTCTTCCGACGCTCCCCCTGTCGCTCAATGTCGAATCCATCCGCATCGAACATGCTCATATCACCGTCGTCGGTCACGATGACCTCCGCGTGACCCTGCGAGACGTCAATCTAACGTCCCGCTTGCACGCCGGTCCGAAGACCGCCGACCTGTCAGGGATTCTGGAGATCGCCGGCATCGAAGCGCTGCTGAACCGACACCAATGGCGGCTCCCTCTGTACCTTGCCTTCTCTCTCTCAGTCGATTTGCCCGCGGAGCGACTGATTCTCGATCGGTTGGAGGTCCGGTGCGATCCCGTGATCAGTGTCGCCGCCGACGGCCGGGTCGATCATGTGGTCTCCACCCCAACGGTGACATTTTCAATCCAGGAGAGCCATCTCGACCTTGAAGCACTCCTGTCCTTGGCGCAGCCTCTGCTTCCTCCCACGCTCGCCGGTGCACGGCTGACGGGAACGATCGAGCCCATGCTTGCCGTCACCGGCGTCCAAACCGACAGGGGATTCGACGGAACGATTCGTCTCAACGTGAAGGGCGGCGGCATCCAAGGATTGGCCCCCTCGCTCGGAGTCGCCCTTGAGTCCGCGTCTTTTCAGTTGCAGACAGGCGAGATTCCCATTCGCGCCAACCGTCCCGGTCCCATCCATGCCGACCTGTCGATCAACATGACCGGTCTCACCACTCCGGCCGCCGCGGTGCGCGACCTGGCGTTAGACCTCCGAGCCGATCGGAGCGAGGCCGGACAATTGGCCACCCATCTCACCATAAGGGGGTCGGTCTCCGCCGCCCTTGAGCCGGCGGGGCCAAGCCTCACGGAGCCGCTCACGCTCGACCTCGATGCCTCCGGAGACGAAACAACCCTGTCGCTCTCTTTGACCAAGGCGGAGGTGACCGTGGGCGACCTCGTGAGTCTTGTCGCGAACGGCGCCGTCGGTCCGTTGGGAGTGTCAGGCAAACGAGCGGAGAAGCAGCGGCCTTTTTCCTTACGGGCTACCGTCCAAAGCGATGCCGTCAAACTGGTCCGACTTCTCCCGCCCTCCCTTCGCCAAGGGTTCGAGCTGACGTCTCACGGCGGCCCGCAAACCGTCTCCCTCACCACCACCGGTACGTTGGATGCCGACTGGCGTCCGCTGCAGGCCGACGCCGATCTGAACCTGGACGCCGCCGGCCTCGGGGCGGTTTCGGCAGAACAAGAGCTTGAGGGCACATTAGACCGGCTCACCCTCTCGCTACGGACGACGTACCGCGCCACGAGCGAATCGCTCAAGGGAGTCGTTGATGGATTGATCCGACTCACACACCTGCGGCAAGGAACAACCGCAGCAGTAGGAATTGTCTCCGTCAAGCTCAACGGTGACATCAACGGCCGCATGGGATCGGATTTCGCCATCCGCCGCCTCACGGCCGGCAACCGTCTGACTTCGGAAATTCGCGATGTCCGCTACGAAACTCCCTCTCTCACCGGGACATTTCAGTCTGTGACTGCGTCTGTCAGGGCACATGGAGATCTGATCGAAGGCCCCTACGTGCTGGACGAATCCCGCCTCACCGTCGGACAGGTGTTGGACGGCACGGCCTCCGGAACATTCAATCCTCGACACCAACGATTTACCATGGACGTCGCCGTCCCCTCGCTCAACGTCGCCGAGATCGGACATCACCTCTCAGGGCCTGCCGTCAAGTCCCTCGCGTCGGTGAAGCCATCGGGACAACTCTCGATGCGAATCAGCGGATCGGGGTCGATCCCGACACCAGACGACTTGGCCCAACTCTCCATTCCCATCCAGGCCTCCGTACAGGTCGCCCTTCAGAACGTGGGCGGCTCCTTCCAAGACCATGGGATCACAGGGGCGACCGGGACGATCACCTTGTCCGTTGAGCCACCAGAGCAAAGCCCAAACAAGCGCCAGATCGTCAGAACCTCTTGGCAACTCGGCGCCGATCGTCTGGATGTCGGCGGAGACGTCCCCGTCAAACACCTTGAGAAGTTGGCGCTGGCGCTCGAAGGGTCGGTTGAGTCCTTCGACCGACTCTTCCTCGACCGATTTGCCCTCCGCACCGACGGGCTTGACGCCTCGATCGACACGGAAGTGTCGGGGATCAAGCGGCTTCTGAACAGAAAAGAAGGGGCGCCTTTGCTCGAGGGGCTGGGGCCTCTCTTCGTCAAATCCAATCTCCACGCCAATCTCGATCTCGACCGCTTCGCGGATGCCATCCGATCGTTCGGCGTGGCCGGGTCCGGGCGAGCCGGGTTCACATTGGCCCTCAATAAAAAAGAACGAGGACCGCTCGACGTGCGAGTGACAGTGCTGCCTCAACGGTTGTCCGCGGCTCAGAACGAGTACCGGATCGAGGACCTCGACGGGGCCATCGAGCTCCGCAAGGTACTCCAGTGGATGTCGCCTTCGGACGGGAAGACCCGTGAAACCACCTTTCGGCCCACCGGTCTGCTCCCCGATCTTCATCTCGCCGCGCCGGCGCGACGGGATCTTCGCATCGGACTGGTCAAGGCCGGTGCCATCGAGGTTCGCAATCTATCAGGGCATCTGTTTCTCGATCATGATCGCCTGGTCGTTCAAAACTTGGCCATGAACCTGCTGGGCGGAGGACTGGGCGGCGAGGTCATGGTTACGGGAGGCAAGGCCTTTCGCGTGGGCTTCCGGATGGAAGCGGCAGGACTGGATGCAAACCAGCTCTTGCCGCCTGGCGACCAGGTTCCAGGCGACAGTCTGATCGATGCCACCGTAACCGGAACCATCGCCTTCGATGACCAGCAGGGCCGACTCGATTTTGGCACGAGCACCGTAGAGATCTCCCTGACCAGAATCGGGCGCCACACGTTGGACCGCTTGCTTCGATTCCTCGATCCGACCGGCAGCAATCCGTCGATCGTCGGCGCCCGTTCCGCCATAAGCCTGGCCAACCCCTCCTTCGCCCGCATCACCCTCTCGAAGGGGCTCGTGGCAATCCGCATCGGATTTCAGCAAGGGCTCCTGTCTCGATTCGAGATGGACCGAATTCCCGTGAGCCGGATGAAACAGATCCGCGACCTCACGACGACCATTCCACAATGGAACGATCTTCGTCGCCTGATGACCCTGTTGGGATCCAACCGATACGGAGTGGATCAAACGGGCGAATTTGTTTTAGAGTGATGCCGATGGACGGCACAGCGATGAACGACCGGTCCGTAAGAAGCACCGTTTTACGAAAGCGGAGCCGCTTCTGGGCCATTCCTTTGACCTGCACGATCACCCTCGCCGGCTGTGGCGGGCCGCTCGTCGGCGTCACCATCGTGGATGAAAAGACCGCGTTGGAAAATCAGGTCCTGGGCACTTACCAGGAGTTAAACCAAGAGGTGCTGCTCGTCGCCTCGGTTCGATATATCGATCCGGCGGGCAGATTGGTGCCGCAGCCTCCCGTGCCGCCGGGCAAAGAAGCGGCCATCCGCGCCATGCAGCGGTCGGCCTTCAACAAGGACGACATCGACCGGCTCAAGGCGGAAGGGCTCCTGGGCGAAAACCGTGAGGGGGGCTTGACGATCCTCGCTCCAGAGAAGGTTCCCCCCGATCGCCAGGCCTTCGTCAAAAACCTTGTGGAGGAGGAGAACACCGACCGAGCGACGCTCATGCAGCGGGTCTTGGCGACCAACGAAACCTTCACGCCGCAGGACCTTCCGAAAATACGACGCACCTTCGCGGCCCTCAATCGGGACCGAGCCCGTTCCGGAGACTGGATCCAACGGGAAGACGGGCAATGGACGCGCAAACCCTAGTCTGAGACGGCCTATGAATCCGGCGGCGAGACGGATGTGGCTCTGTACGTTGCTGACGCTGGCTTCGGCTGGAACCCCACCCGGAGTCGCCGGCGGCGTCGGCGATCCCGAACGACTGACCAGCCATCCGGCGCTGGAATACGCCGGTTCGCCGTCGGCCGACGGCCGTTTTCTGGCCTTCGTCTCCGAGCAGAACGGCAACGCCGATATCTGGCTCAAGTCGTTGACCGCCGGAATCTCTTCCCTGCCCCGCCCCCTGACGACCCATCCGGGAAAGGACACGGCGCCGGCCTTGAACGAAAACGGCAGCTCCCTCCTCTACGTTTCCTATCGGTCCGATCCCCGCGGCGATATTTATCTGTTGGATGTCCCGACCGGCAAAGAGACCAGATTGACCAACGAGCGGCACGGCGAGATGGCCCCCTCATGGGGCGAAGACAAGACCGTTTATTTTCTCCGGGAGAACGAGCCCTCCGGCGACCGAAGTCTGGTCCGCCTCTCACTCGGAACCGGCACAATCGAACCACTGATCGAACACGTCATGTCTTACGCCGTAGGACCAGGAGGCACCATCGTCTATTCCGACGGCCGCCGGCTGCTGCTCCGGCCTCATCCATCGTCCGAGCCACGTCCCCTCACGAGCGGCGACTTCGTGGACACCTCGCCCGCTTTTGTGGATCGGACGACGATCGTGTTCACCCGCTATCAAGACGACACGAACGGCGATGGTGTCATTGACGCAGACGATGAATCGTCCATTTATCTTGCCGGCTGGGATCAGGCAACCGGCGCACGAACCAGCCTCTATCGACTCACACCGGGGCGGGAGTTTCATGCCTATCCGGCCGCGAGCGGATCGTCCGTGTATTATTCCGACCTCAAGAGAAAAGACCTTTATCGGCTGAACCTGAAGGAGTTTTTCGCGACCTATGCCGATCTGTCGCGCGCCCGCGAATCCGCCGCGATCCTACTAGACCGGGGCGAGACAGAGAGCGCGCTGCTCATTCTCGCCAATATCTCCGCTAACCTTGCCTCACATCTGCCGGCCGCGGAACGGGCTTCGTTCGACCTGGCGCTGGTGGAACTCCTCCGTGACGCGCGGCGCTACGGAGCCGCCAAGGAAGTGCTGGCCCGTTACGTTTCCGCTGAAGGGCACACCGGCCTGATTGCACGGGTGATGTTGCCCGTTGTCCGAATCGAAGAACGGGCGGCTCTCCTGAGCCCACGCGAACTCAGACGAGCAGTGGAGGATGCGAGCCGGGAGCTGCCGGCCGTCGCGAGCCAGGCCGGCCAGGATGACACCCTTCGGGGGACCGTTTATCTGGAAATCGGCCGACTCCGATTGTTGACCGATGATCCGCTGAGCGCCCTCGACGTTCTGACCCAAGTCGACAGCGTCGCCGACGACGAACTGCGCGCGCGGGCCCTCTTCACCAGAGCCTCTCTGTATCGCATCCTGGGGGAGCGGGAGAAACTCTTGCAAGTCCTTCTGGACGTCATCACGTCATTCGGTGACCGGAGTTTCTGGGGGCGGAGAGCTGTGGCGCAAGCCGTCGCCCTCACGGAAGACCACGAAGACATTCGAAAGGCCATCGCAGATCTCACGACACTGGCCGAGAGCCACCGATCCCTCCCCCATCTGGCAGCCTCCGCGCTGCTGCGAGCGGCAGACCGTGCCTACGAACAGGGCGAACTGCTTAGGGCTCTTGAACTGCTGAATCGCATTATTCAAGAGTTTGCGGAACAGACTCCTTTAGTTGCCGACGCCTATCGCAAGAAAGGCGCGATCCTCACCTCCGCCCAGCGATTTGACGAGGCGGCCCAGGCCTACGAATCGTTGATGAACCTGACCGGCCACAGTCGAGAGGAATTGGAACGGGCGACAACCCTCATGGTGCTCCAGTCGGTCCGGAGCGCGCTTCGAAAACGGGAGCTTGGGGAAGTCCGGATCGCCGTGAAGGACCTGCGGAAACTGGTCGAAACTTATCCCGACTCGGTCGAAGCCCATCGCGGATACATCGAAACCAAGGTCATGCTCAAAGAATGGGACGAGGTGCGGCGATTCTACGAGAGCCTGGTCAAACAGGATCCCGACAATCCGGCCTATCGCTATGGGCTCGGCATGGTCCTGTCCTATGCCTCTCAGCCCAACCTCAACCTGGTCATCAAGACGATCCAGGAGGCGATCCGGCTCAACCCCAAGATCTCCTATTTTCATCAAACGCTGGGCTGGGCCTATGAACAGACCGAGCGGCTGGGCGCACGCAATGCACTCGAACAAGCGGAAGCGGAATATCGCCTCGCTCTGGAGCTGAACGACGGCTTTCTCTTTCCCGAGGTCGAGAACAATCTGCTGTTGAATCTCGGCAACATCTACATGAAGCTCGCCAATTTCACGGAGGCCTATCGCCACTATGCGCGCCGCAAGGCGGGAGACACGACCGATCGGGATCGAATGCGCGAACTGCTCTACCACAAAAATTATGGCGAGGCCTGTTTCAAGACGGGGCGGCCAGAGGAATCGATCGTGCAGTACGAACGGGCCTTGGCGCTCGTTCCCGATGATCAGCCTGAGCTTCGGGCCGAGATCTTGGAACGGCGAGGGCTGTCGCAACAGGAATCCGGCCTCCATGCACAGGCCGTCGAGTCCTTTTCAGAGGCCCTGGCGATCAACAACCGTCTGGGTCTCAGGGGGAATCTGGCCCGCTTGAGCAGAAATATCGGCGTCAACCTCTATGACCTGGGTGTCGCGGTTTCAGACGGGTCTCGCGTCTCTCTCAAGCGGGCGTTAACGAGCTTGCTCGAGAGCCTGCATGCCATCGAGCAATTCGGAGTGACAGAGAAATCGACCGGGCCGGGCCTGATTCAAATTCAGGTCGGACTGGATGGGAGCGCAAGCGGCGCCGCTTCCGGCTTTGATCGGCGCGGCGAAGAAAAACTCCTGTTCAGCTTCATCGCCCACGCCTACGAGGATTTGTCGGAGCCCCAACCGGCCAAGGAGTACTACGAGAAAAAATTGGCCCTGATCCAACCGGCCGGCGATTCATCACAGCCGTCTCCTCAGGCGGTGGCGGCCCGCGCCGAGGAAGCGGTGGTGCTCAACCGATTGGCCGTGCTGAGCCATGCCCTGGGTCAAACCGATGAGACCATTCGATACTTAGAACAGTCGCTGGCCCGCACGCGCGAGGTGGGATTGGAGTACGGCACAAAGGTCAATCTCTACAATCTCTCACGTGTGGCGGCGGAACGTCGCCTGGCCGGTGAGGCCGTCGCACTCCGCTTGATCGACACCCTCACCGAAGGAGTCCAGGCCGTACTCAGAGACTCAAAGCCGGACCGCTTGACCCTGTTGCTCCTCTCTAATGCGGCCTTTGTGTTGGCGGCGGCGGACGAAAGCGCGGAAACGGCGGGCCGGCCGTTGGAACAGGTCGTCCACGTGATCCACCGTGTCGCACGCGCGCGCCAGGATGCGGTCGCGTTTCTGAAGCACGCACTGGACCTCATTGAACAGCACAAGGTCGTCTCAGGCGAAGAAGCCGATCGGCTGAAACCGATCCTGGCCCTGAACCTGTGGGAGTTGGCAGATCAGGCAGGCCATACCCCGACCGTGGAAAAGCTGGATGGCCTCGTCACCGACCTGGTTTCACAACGGCCGTCTCCCCTCGCCTGGCTGCCTCTGTTTCTGAAAGCGGAACGAACGAGCGATCTCGGCCGGCGAGCGGCCCTGCTCAAGGAAGCGGTGGACGCACTGCTTCGCTATCCCTCCCACCTGCTCAATGCCGACGCTCCCGACACCCTGCCATTGTTGGACGGTTTGGCTTCCCTCGCCACAGAGACGTTCGAGCAACAGGGATTGATCGAGACGGCCTTTCTCACCGGCGAGCAAATCGCCATGAGGAAAACCGCCATGCTGCTCGTCAAACGGTTCGGCCTTGATTTTCTCCTTTCCAACATCGGGGATTATGAGACAGAGTTGCGGGATTTTCTTGGCCAGATGCAGGCAGCCGCGAGGGAGGGGCGCTCTCAGGAACTGGTCGGTTTGAACGAGCAATTTCGTGAACTGACCTACGCTCTGTACGAAGAATACCCCTGGGCCGTGTCGTATCTTCATGAGTATGAGCCGTCGCCCCATGTCCTGTCTGATGTGCTTCGGACCGATACTCCCTATCTCAAAGTCACACCTGGCGCTCGCGGCCTTCACGTCTTTCTTCACAACGGCCGGACGGTCCAGCACCTGCTGCTACCGCACACGGCCAAGCAATCCGCGAACTCATCCGGAATCAATCTGCCCCTTGAGCAAGCATCGGTCATCTATCTCTCCGTTCCGGCCGGTCTGCGCCACGTGCTCTTCCCATTGCTCCCCAAGCACGCCACGGTCGTGGAGGTTGCTTCGATTTATGACGTCGTCAATGCCTACCGGCTCCGAACCCTGTTTGCTTCCAGAGTCGCCGTCGCCGGCAACTCGCCTCCCGACAAGGAGAACAGAAGCCAGGAGGATGCCCTCGTCCGACTGACCGGCGACAGGTCCCACGACAGGCCGTTGTTGGAAAACCGGCATGTCGTCGTCACCACCGGTCCATACCACGACAACGGGTTCGTGATCGGCTCGGACCTTGGTGTTCGCGAGCAGGTGCCCCTCGCGGCGTTGGCAGGCTCACACCGCCATACGGCCATCTTGGTAAACCACGGCATCGATTCAGCCACGATGCGACTCGTCGTAGCGCCGGCCCTGATTCGAGCCGGGTTCCCTCACATCCTGGCCACACCGGGCCTGACGGCCGGTGATCGATCCGTCACCGTGGAGGAGTGGACACAGGACCAAGCACAGGCCTTCGTCATCTCTTATGTCCAATCGGTTCAATCTCAACGAGTGGACCGCGCCGCAGGAGCGGCCCTCAAGGAAGCGACCAATCAGAAGGCCCGGAAAGCCGAACCTCGCCCTTTTCAGCTCTACGGATACATCGGCATGACGCAGGAGGAAAAGGCCTCGTTCGCCGAGTCTGAATATCAGCGCGCCGTCTCCGACGCCGTGACGGCCTATCAAGCCAAACAGTTCGAAACCGCGTTGAGCCGAGCGGAGGATGCCCTCTCCGTCCTTCCCTTGACCAAGGCCGGTCACGACTTTCCCAAGCTGACCGAACTGGCCGTGGAGACGGCGTTTCAGCTCGGCAATTACCGCACGGCGGTGAAGCATCAATCCGAACTGGTCGAATATCTCACCGCCACGGGAAATCAGGCGCCTTTGGCGGAGGCCCGGTATCGTTTGGGAATCCTTTACTCGAGGCTCGAAGAGTACCAGCCGGCTCTCGCTCACCTTGAGGCAGCCATCAACGAATGGCGGACGCGCGATGAATTGGATCGTCTGGCGGAGGGAGTCGCCACGTTGGGGGTGGTCAAGGAGAACATGGGGGCCTACCCGCAGGCGCTCGACGCCTTTGGACAATCGTTTGAACTGTACCAAGAGCTGGGCGAGCCGTTGGACATGGCGGCTCAGCACCGGCGGATCGGTCGCATCAACTATCTCCGGCTGGGACGGTACGAACAGGCGCGGCATCACTTTGCCGCCGCGCTCGATCAATACCGCAAACAGGGAGCGCGCCACCTGGAGGCGGAAGCCCTGTACGAAATCGGCCTCACGTATGAAAAGACCGGTCTCTATGAGGAGGCGGACCGACACTATATCGATGGGCGCAAGATTGGCACAGACCTCCAAGATCCGGCGTTGCTGGCCACCGGTTCGCTTTATCTGGCCAACACGGCCTGGTATCGGGGACGGTACCAAGAGGCCTTCGACCATCTCGAAACGGCCACCAAAGAAGCAGAGCAGGCGAAGGACCCTCGACTCCCGATCATGATCGCCAATACCAGGGCGCTCCTGTACTGGACGCTGAACGATCTCGACAAGGCCCTGGTCTATGCGGAACAGGCGGTTTCTCTCGCGGAACGGGCCGAGATCAAGGAAGAGATCGCCTCGTCACATAACAACTTGGGCCTTATGTTCCGCGAGCGTGGCAAGCTCGACATGGCCTTGGAACACTTCGAACGGGCAAGACAGATCGATGAACAGCAACAGAGCCGGTGGGGCTTGGGGTATGACCACCGTAACATCGGCATCGCCCTGATGAAACTGGGCCGACCGGCCGACGCGCGAGTCCACTTCGAATCGGCGGAACGACACAGCGCGGCGATCAACAACATCGACAACTGGGTCAAAGCCCTGCTCGAACTGGGCAATGTCCATCGGGAGACCAAGGACTACGAGACCGCCCTCGACTACTATCAACGCGCCTATGATCTGTCCAAACGGTATCAGATGAAGGAAGTCCTCTGGCGAGCAGCGGCCGGACAGGGATCGGTGTATCGGCTGAGCGGGAAGAAAACCGAAGCGGTCGCGCCCTATCGCGAAGCAGTCGAGATCGTCGAGGGCATGAGGGCCGCCCTGACGGTGGAAGAGTTCCGCAACAGTTTTCAGACCAAGACGCAGGACCTCTATCGCGACCTGGTGATCCTGTTGATCGAATTGGGACGAACCGACGAATCGTTCAACTATCTGGAACGGTCTCGATCGAGAAGCTTCATCGACCTCTTGGCCAACCAGAAGCTTGACCTCAAAACTCAAGCCGATCAACACCTGCTCGATCTCGTTATGGATCTTCAGACGAAGCTCGACGCCCTCTCCAAAGAACAGGCTTCGTTCGAGCAACCTCCCGCCGACCTTGTCACCAGGGTTCGCCAAACCAAGACGGCCTACGAGGAAGCCTTGGTCCGCCTCAAACGGGCCGGCCCGGAACTCAGCACGTTCGTCGCGGTCGATCCGCTGACGATCGAACAGGCGCAGAAACTGCTTGAACCAGGAGTCGGGCTCCTCTCCTACAAGGTCACGGACGACCACGTTTACTTGTGGCTGATCACGGCGTCGGGAACCAGGTTCTATCGGACTCCGACCGCCGATGGAGAAATCGATCGATTGGTCAGAACCTATCGGGCCAGGGTCCAGAAAATGGAATCGGTCTCCGAGGAGCTGAGCCGGCTTTCTCAACTGCTGGTCGAGCCGGCTGCCAAAGATTTAGAGGGGCTGGACTATCTGGGGATCATTCCCGACGGGCCGTTGCACTTCCTCTCATTCGCGGCCCTGCCGATGGGCACAGGCTCGTTGATCGACGCTTATCCGATCTTCTATTCGCCCTCAGCTTCGGTTTTGAAATTCACCTTTGCGAAACGAAAGGGCGCAAAACACGCCAAAATCCTCGCGATCGGCAATCCCGATCTCGGCAACTACAATTACCAACTGCCGATGGCCGAATTGGAGGCGCGCAGCATCCGATGGGAATTCCCGAATCTGGACATTCTCACGGGCGCCACGGCCACTAAAGAATGGTTGGTCGCCAACGTGTCTCGATACGGGGTCATCCACCTGGCCACCCACGGGGAATTCGACGACATCAATCCGCTGTTATCGTCGCTCTGGCTGGCATCACCCAATCCGGACAACCGAAGGTTGACGGTGCGAGAGGTATTCGGCCTCACACTGAACGCCGATCTCGTCACCTTGAGCGCCTGTCAGACGGGGTTGGGGCGATTGGAGGCGGGAGAATTGATCGGCTTGAACCGCGCCTTCATGTACGCCGGCACTCATACGTTGGTGTCGGCGCTCTGGCGCGTGGACGATTTGGCAACATCTCTCCTGATGAAACACTTCTACCGCAACTATACGCAGCAGGATAAGGCCAAGAGTCTCCGACAAGCTCAATTGCTTGTCAAAAAGGACTTTCCCCATCCGGCTTATTGGTCCGGACTGGTATTGGTGGGAGATTATCGGTAAAGTTACAGCATTGCGAGGTCATCATGCGGCGGTTACGGTTTGCTCTTGCCATCTTCATGCTGGGAATCCTAGCGACGCTGAGCCCCACCATCTTGTTCGCCCAAACCATGTACATCAGCCGCGACGAAGTCAAACTGACAGAGGAGAAGTCCCCGACTTCCAAGGTCGTGGAAACGCTCCGGCGGGGAACCCAGGTTCGGGTCATCGAGAAGAGCGATCGCCATTTTAAAGTCCAGGCTCCGTCCGGGAAAACCGGCTGGGTCTTTAAGTTTACGCTGAGCGATCAGAAAGCCGGCGGAGGGGGCGGGAATCTCCTCTCCGCGGTAACGGGCGACACCCGCATTGCGGCCCGCGAGGCCGGCACCGGCGGGAGTATCAGAGGATTGAAGGAAACGTCGGAACGGTACGCGACGACCAAACATGTGGACCAAACTGCCAAGGATGCGGTCCAGAGAATGGAAGACCGCGTCATCCCGCGGGAAGAGCTGCTCAAGTTCCAGCGGGAAGGATCGGTCGGAGAATTTTCGGGGGAGACGCCATGAACGGAACCATGAAGAAAACATGGATGATCACGTTTGTGTCGATCGCGTTGGTGAGCGGGACCGTGAACCAATCGTGGGGGATTTTGGACCAACTGCTCTCGCCTCCCGCCGAAAAGAAGCCAAGTCAATCAAAAGGCCAAGCCCAGCCCTCCGAGCAAAAGGGTCTGGTGGACGGAATCGGGGGGTTGCTGGGAGCCAAGGAAAAGGACCTGGATCTCATTAAGAAAGGACTCAAGGCCGCTCAGGCCCTTCAACCGATCGGGCTTGAAGAAGAGATCGCCATCGGCCAAGCCGTGGCCATCGAAGCGTTCGCCCGATTCGGCGGCGAATACAAGGACGAAACGCTCACGACCTATGTCAACTTGGTGGGAAGAACCGTCGCGGAAGTCTCGGATCGGCCCGAACTGACCTACCGGTTCGCGATTTTGAACAGCCGCGAGCAAAACGCCTTCGCAGCGCCCGGAGGCTACATCTTTGTCACGATCGGTCTTCTTAAGACGCTGAAAAACGAGGCCGAGCTGGCCGGCGTGTTGGCGCACGAGGTCGCGCACGTCACACAAAAACACATGCTGAAGACGCTCCAGCGAAGTGCGATCCTGGCCAACGTGTCGGAGTTCAGCTTGAGCGCGATGAACAAGGATCCCAAATTGTTTTCGAACGTGATCGACGCGGCTACGGAAATGCTGTTCGAAAAGGGGCTCGACAAGGAGATGGAGTTCGAGGCCGACACCGTTGGAATTGAGTACACCTACCGGGCCGGCTACCATCCGAATGGTTTGAAAGACTACCTGGCCACGCTCAAGGCACAGGAGGGGACGGCCGACTCACGATTCTTCTCAACCCATCCCTCGACCGGAGAACGACTAAAGCGGGCGACGGATGCGGCGACCCGTTACACGGGAGCGAGCAAGTATCCCTATCTGACCGAACGGTTTCGCTCGCGCATGGGCCCGGCCTAGATCGGCTCCCCACCGGCTCAGACGCTCGGACGCCGAGGCGGACGAATCTTTTTTTGATGCCCAGGACTCCTACTGTGAGAGGAGCCCTTGTATAATGAAACATGAAAGGAGGTGAGCAATGATACAGGGTCTTGTTGAGGGTGCCCTCGCGGTCAGCGCCGTGGCGTCGCTGCTGACGATCTTTGTGATCTCCTCGGGAATCATGAAGGCCGGGACGCCGGAGAGGGTCGCCATTCCAGCAGAGAGCCGGCGTTCTCGTCGGAGAAGAATACGGGAATAGCCTGCCTGCCCCGGAGGCCGTAGTCTCCATGTTGAGAGCTCGGGACTCGGCCTCCGTCGGTGTCCGTGTTTTTCTCTTCCCACCGCTTTCGAATCCTGCAACAGTCGGCTTGCCCGCCTCCTCCTCAACCCTGCGAGGTCGAGATTTTCCACGCCACGACCAGCGCGATGCCGGCCGCGACGATCGCAAACCCGATCATCCACCGGATAAATTTCCGTTGCGCGTCGGCCACCACCTTCTCCATTTTCTTCTTGAGGGCCGGTTGGGAGGCCACATAGGCCTCGACCAGTTCCTTGGCTTCCTTGAAACCGATCTGCCGCTCTCGACGGACCGCCGTAATCGCCCCGATAAGGTCGCCCCGTCGAAGCGCTTCGATCGCCGCTTTGGGAAGATCGACTGAACGTCGGGTTATATTGGCCATGAGGAATGGCGATGCCCCCAGAGAGAGAACGTCATCCAGACCCGTGCGCGGGCGGGGAAATCCTATCTCGATCAGAGACGGATTGCCAAGCCTTTGGGTCATGAACGTCCATGAATCTTGCGTTATGATTCATCGGCGTTTCGTCACCCGTCAGACGTCGGGATCTCGACAGGCCGGCATGACGAAGCGCGTCGATCGATACCAAGACGAGACGAGTGAATGAACGGCCTCTCTTTCCTGCTGCGCTGGATGCCGCCCGCACTTTTTCCGCTCGCCCTCACGGCCTGTTCGTCGGCGGCATTCACCCTCGCCAATCTCCCCACGCACTTTCAAGAGATCACGGTCGTGCGGGACCAGGTGTACGGACCACATTCATCGCATCTGCTGGACATTTACATGTCGGCTCAGAAGCCAAATCAGCCGCAGGAGGTGATCGTCTTTTTCTACGGCGGCCGCTGGACGGAGGGGACTAAAAACGATTACCGGTTTGTCGGTGCGACCTTTGCCGGCCGCGGTTATCTGGTCGTCATCCCGGACTACCGGAAGTATCCGGATGTCCGCTTTCCGGCGTTCGTCGAAGACGGAGCGAGGGCGGCGGCCTGGGTGCATGACCATATTGCCGAATGGCACGGCGATCCTCATCGCATTCACGTCGTCGGGCATTCAGCGGGGGCTCACATCGGCGCGCTGCTCGCCGCCGATGCTCATTATTTGGCCGACCTCGGAAAAGACCGATCCATCATTCGTGATTTCGTCGGGTTGGCCGGCCCCTACTCATTCACACCGAGCGATCCCGACTTGCAAGACCTGTTCGGCCCTCCGGCCAATTATCCGACCATGCAGGTGACCACCTTCATCGACGGCGCCCAGCCGCCGATGCTGTTGCTGCACGGGAAGGACGACGCGAGAGTGAGCCGCCGGAATCAGGAAAAGCTTCGGCAACGGATCACGGAACAAGGAGGGTGCGTGCGGACGATCGTCTATCCGGAGGTCGGACACAGCGGCATCCTCGCCGCCTTGTCTTGGCTCAACCCCGGCTCGGCATCTGTCGTCGAGGACATCGTGCGGTTCTTTCACTCCTGCGAGCGATAAGTACCCCGCCGCTCTGACGGAGTCTTCTGTTCCACAGGGGCGTCATCTTCCTCACCACCACGCCTCGGATCGTTTCCCCCGGTGAACGCCACAGCAGGGGGCGCTGGTTCCAGGTCGTGCAAGCTGCGATAGAGAAGAACGATGTTCAGCCTCCACTCCGCACTGATTCATTTGGAGAAGGCTTGGAGCGTGCGATTGGCCGTTCTCCCCCCCATGCCTTCCCAAGGATGGGGCTCCTCCCCCACTGTTCCGGCTGGCGGCTTGTCGGCGCCGCTACGGCGTCTTGGCGCAACGGAAGCCGTAGCCGAAATGACGGTTTGCCGGCTGCGCATTGAATCGGTGGGCGGATCGTAAGAAGTCCGCCACGTAAAGCCATGATCCTCCGCGCACCACCTTCTCGGTGCCTTTGGCCGGTCCGATAGGATTCTTCTCCGGACCGTTTTTATAGAAGTCGTGGTCGTACCAATCGAACACCCATTCCCAAGCGTTCCCGGCCATATCGTACGCTCCATAGGGACTTTTCCCCGCCTCGAACGATCCCACCGGCGTCAAGGCGAAATGGTCGTCCCACTCTTTTCTGCCATAATTGGCGTGCAGCCGAGTGGGGGCCTCGTTTCCCCAGGGATAGATGCGTCCATCCGTTCCCCGCGCCGCCTTTTCCCACTCCGCTTCCGTCGGGAGCCGCTTGCCCGCCCATTTGCAATAATTGACGGCGTCCTCCCAACTGACGTTGACCACCGGCCGCCTTTGATGCTGGGGCTGATTCATGATGTTCCAATCCGGCGGCTCCTCCATGTCGGTCGCTTCCAGGTATCTGGCATATTGCCCCACCGTCACCTCGTACTTGTCGATGTAAAACGCATTGAGGAAAATCTGGCGCACCGGTTTTTCATCGTCCGAGAGGTTGCTCCCCTGTGCGAACTTTCCGGCCGGGACGAAGACCATCTCCGCATCAAGAGAGTCGGCCTGCGATGTCCCTATCTCGGAGCCGCTCGCGCGTTTAGAGGAGGCGGATCGTGGTCGTGGCAATTTGGCTCGCAGTTGTTGAAACAGCGTTTGTTGCTCATGCGTAATGCCCAGATCTTGAGCGCTGCTCAAGGTTTCTTCCGCTTGCTTCGTTTTTCCGCTCGCAAGGAGACGCTTCGCTTCATTCAACAGTCCCCACACCTTGACTTCTTCCCTCAATCGCCACACTTTTGCCTTGGTCTTTGGCAAGGAAGACATGCCGGACTCGGCATCCAGTTGCAACGCACTGTCATAATGTTCTTCCGCGCAAGTCCAATCCTCAAGGGCCCGGCACGCCTCGGCAAGATTGAAATGCCCCTGGACATTCGATGGGTCTTTTGAGAGACCGGCTTCCAGTATCGCCCGAGCCTCGCCGTATTGTTTGTTCTTCAACAGTTCTTCCCCTTTGGCCAATTCTTTGTCGCCGGCCTTGGCCGCCTGAGCGATGGACGTCTGCCCGCTCATCCCCAGTCCAACAACACAGGTCAACACCGTTATTCTCAGCAACGTTCCGCTCATGAACGATCCCTCCCCTTTTCCCGCAGACCTTCCCGTTTTCGCCTCGGCGCCCGTGAATGTCTTGTGCTTCCCTCTCTTGCACTCTCTCTTTTTCCCTTCAAAATCGGTGCCCACTCCTCTGACCTGTCATTTATGTTTATTGCATGCACATACCCACGCATCTGCTGCAATACGCAACAGTGACGGGGAAAAATGAACCACCCATCCAGTCGCCCTTGTGCGATACTATGGCGACGGAGGGACAGTTCTTCTATGCAAAGCCGGGCTCAGTTTCCCAATGAACAGTCGACAGCCGGTGAGTTCAAACGGCAGGCTGACGCATTCCGCGAGTGGGTTACCGCAGACGGCGGTTCGGGGTACCCCGCCGTCCCTCATCGTTATCATCTCTACGTTTCCTGGGCCTGTCCTTGGGCCCATCGCACGATCATTGTTCGTAAGCTCAAGAAGTTGGAAGGAATTATCGGGATGACGGTCGCAGATCCGATCCGTGACAAACGGGGCTGGGCCTTCCGCGAGGGGTCTGGACACTCCTCTGATCCCATCAATGGCTTTCGCTTTTTGAGCGAAGCCTACAGAGCCACCGACCCGCACTATCGAGGGCGCGTAACGGTCCCCGTCTTGTGGGATACGGTGACGAACCGGATCGTCACGAACTCCGATGACGATCTCATGCGCATCTTCAACAGCGAGTTCGACCGGTTTACCGATTCCGCTCTGGATCTGTATCCCGAGCGGCTGCGCGCGGAGATCGATGAACTCAACCGCTTCATTTATGAGCACGTCAACGACGGCGTGTATCGCGCGGGCTTTGCGACATCCCAAACCGTCTATGAACGAGCGGTCGCACGGCTTTTCGATGCGATGGACTTCCTTGAAGCTCGGTTAGCCGACCGCCGGTATCTGTTCGGATCGACCTTCGTCGAGACCGATTGGCGGTTGTTTGTCACGTTGATCCGGTTCGACGTCGTCTATCACGGCCACTTCAAGTGTAACCTCCGCCGAATCATCGATTACCCCAACCTCTTCGGATATCTGAAAGATCTCTACCAAACGAACGGCATCGCGGAGACGGTCAACTTCGACCACATCAAGCGTCA
>JANDJG010000018.1:0-5383 GCA_024331085.1 Nitrospira sp.
TGAGGGGCGTCATGCCGGTGAGAGCCCTGTCCTTCAACTCTTCTTCAGCGGAGGCTCCGCTTTTCGGCATTGTGGAAAAAGGGAAAATTGGGCTATGATCCCCTCCTCGCCGGGATGTGTAAAACCCTATGCGACGCGGCCGACCATTCATCCATGGCGATCTCTGCGGAAAAGCTCCGTGTGTCGAGAAAACCATTCGGTAAGTTGACAATGCCGCCGATTCGGGCGGCGAGGGACGACGTCAGTCTTTCGACCGATTAAGCAGGGAGACGGTGTGATGAAACTGGTGGAAGCCGTCATCAAGCCTTTCAAATTGGAAGAAGTCAAAGATGCCTTGCTTGAAATCGGGGTGCAGGGCATGACTGTGTCGGAGGTGAAGGGGTTCGGTCGCCAAAAGGGCCATAAGGAGATGTACCGCGGCCAGGAATATACGATTGAGTTCGTGCCGAAGGTCAAAATCGAGGTGGCCGTGACGGACGCGTTGGCCCCACGGGTCATCGAGGCGATCATCCGGGCCGCAAAGACCGGCAGCATCGGGGATGGGAAAATATTCGTCCGGAGTTTGGACTCCGCGGTCCGTATCCGAACCGGCGAGACCGGGGAAACGGCGTTGTGACAAGGCGATGTCCTTTCGGCTTTATCCCAGCCATCAGACCGGGTGGAGTCATTCCAGGCAATGACGTCGTTGCACTCACGGCAGCCTCGGTTGACGCAGGAACGGTCGTCAAGGAGGGGTGCGCCACCCCTGCCGGCCTTGGGTGGGCCGCCATGATTGAGTTGACGGATGCTTGATCGACGAAGAGGAGGACGACTGCCGTTTGGGCGGACTATGTGGATGGCTTCTAAAAGGAGGGAAGGATGAACGTGCGCGAGGTGTTGGAGTTCGCCAAGAAGCACAGGGTGCAAATCGTTGATCTGAAATTCGTCGATTTGCCCGGTGTGTGGCAGCACATGAGCGTCCCCGTGAGCGAGCTGACGGAACAGTTGTTCAAGGACGGGTCGGGTCTCGATGGATCATCGATTCGCGGCTGGAAGGCCATCAATAACAGCGATTTGTTGCTGATCCCCGACCCGGCGACGGCCTGTCTTGATCCCTTCACAGCGGTGCCGACGCTCAGTTTGACGGGCAACGTGGTGGACCCGGTTTCCCGGCAGAATTATGACCGCGATCCACGGTACGTGGCTCTGAAGGCCGAGAGGTATCTCCAAAGCACGAAAATCGCCGATACGTCTTATTGGGGGCCCGAGGCGGAATTTTTTATTTTTGACCATGCGCGCTATGACCAAACGAGCCACAGCGGCTATTACTATCTCGATTCCGAGGAAGGCGTTTGGAACATGGGCCAGGAGGGGGTCAATTTGGGCGGGAAGATCCGCCATAAGCAAGGGTACTTCCCCGTGGCGCCGGCGGACACACAGCAAGATATCCGAAGCGAGATGGTGCTGGAAATGGAAAAAGCCGGAATCGCCGTGGAAAAACACCATCACGAGACGGCGACGGCCGGCCAAGCCGAAATCGACATCCGCTTCGACACGCTCGTGAAAACGGCCGACAACATGATGATGTACAAATACATCGTCAAAAACGTCGCGCGCCGGCACGGGAAAACGGTCACGTTCATGCCCAAGCCTCTCTTCGGCGACGCGGGGTCCGGCATGCATACCCATCAGAGCCTGTGGAAAGACGGCAAGCCGTTGTTTGCCGGAAAAGAATATGCGGGCATCTCGCAGCTCTGTCTCTATTACATCGGGGGAATCCTCAAACATGCGCCGGCCCTGGCCGCGTTTACCAATCCGACGACGAACTCCTACAAGCGGATCACGCCGGGATTCGAAGCTCCCGTACTGCTGGCCTATTCCAGCCGAAATCGCTCAGCCGGCATCCGCATTCCGATGTATTCGCCCAGCCCAAAGGCCAAACGGATCGAAGTGCGGTTTCCGGACCCGTCGTGCAATCCCTATCTCGCGTTTCCGGCGATGTTGATGGCCGGGTTGGACGGAATCCAGAACAAGATCAATCCGGGCGAGCCGGCGGAAAAAGACCTGTACGATCTCGACCCTAAAGAAGCTGCAGGCATTCCTACGATGCCTGGGAGCTTGGATGAAGCGATCGCTTGCCTGGAAAAGGACTATCAGTTTTTGCTGAAAGGCGAGGTGTTTACCGAAGACTTGATCGAAGCCTGGATCAAGTACAAGCGGGACAAGGAAATCGATCCTGTCAGGTTACGACCGCATCCCTATGAGTTTTTCCTGTATTACGACGTGTAGCGGGTGACAGAAGGAGGCGAAGAGGCATCCGTCGAGCCATGCCGGGAGAAGCCATGGGGAGGTCAGGGGGGCCGGCAGACGATTTCCCCCAGGCCATGATCGACGCTCTGCGGCTCGATCGGTTGCCAGTTGGCGTTTTCGATGTACCCGCTCCTCGATTTGCCGGTCGCCATGTTCCGCGAAAACTCCACGACCTGTAAGATCCGAACGCGCCACAGGCGGCAGTCGAATTGCTTATGCGTCGTCGCCGATAGAAAACGAGGAGTCGGGGGCTCTCCCTTCCACGGTATGTCCAGCAACTGCCAGACCGTGACCAAATTTCCATCTCGGTGAATCGTCTCGGGATCATAATGCACGACCTGTTTGCTCTTGGGCTGATAGCGTTTATCGAGCGCAATCCAACCGCCCCACGCGGGGGAACCGTGCAAGATCAAGGCGATCGGAAGCGCAAGGCCGATGAGCGGAGCCAGTCGGGCGTTCATTGAAACGAGACAGCTTTCGAGGGTCTTTCAACTCCGTTTTGACATCACTTTGCCTGATTTTGGAAATCGGTTGCAAGTCTCTCTTCATAAAAGTCGGTCGGCGCGGCGTCATGAAACGGTGAGTCGGTTGCGCCGTCTGCGCAACCGGAAAAATGCCTTGAGCCCTCTACGCGCTTGAGATAATCTTTCTGCGCGGGAGAGGAGGAGATCATGCCGAAACACGTTCGCACGGGATTGACGAGAAGCGACATCTTGAAACGATACATTGAGCGATTCAAGCGACAGCTCGACAGGTTTCAGCCGTTTCTCTCGCGCAAACGGGCGTCCGTGTCGATCGATGATTTCGACGAAGAAGCTGAAGAACTGATCGCACAAGTCTTCGGGGCCGCCTCCGATCAGGCCGAGGCGTACGTGTACGCCAAAACGGGAGAATCCGCGCTTCTGCCGGAAGAGGCGCAGGAAACGGGCGTCCATGATATGGAGCGTGAGAGTCTTCAACAGCGGCGACAGGTCTTGGAAAGCTGCCTGGCCGACTTGGAAATGAGAAGCCGCGTCCTGGCGAGCAGACTCGGGAGCCGGAAGGACGGAAGAGAAGAACGGACGTTGGTCCGGCACTACACGTCGTATGATGTGCGAAGCATCGCTCAGACGTCGACGATCAAAGAGGTGGGGAAGACGTTCCAAAAATATCGAATCGACGCGCTGATCGTGGACGACGGCTCCCGCTATATCGGAATCATTACCGATTCCGATCTGAGTCGAAAAGTCATCGCCAAGGGGCTTGATCCCAATACCACGACGGTGGCCTCCTGTATGAGTCGTTCCATCGTGACGATCGAAGAGGACGAACCCCTGACTAATGCGCTCGCGCTCATGAAAAAACATGTGATCAGGCATATTCCCGTCACCGCCGACGGGACCATCATCGGTGTCTTGTCCGCGTCGGATCTCCTCCGAGCGTTGGAGGATCGACTGTCTTCCTGAACTCCGTCCGAATCGTACCCCGTGTCGAAGCGGCTGGACACAATCGGTTCCACCCCCATAAAGATTCAAGACATTGAATGTCGAGGTTGTACCATCTAGGCCACTCTGTCGGGATCTCCCTTCTGTGTCCTGTCGCTAAAGCCGAGAAGAGCGTTGAAAAATAGGGAAAATTTGACGTTTCCCAAGGCCTCGTTTTTGCTGTGTGGACCATGGTCCTTTGAGTGAAACAATCACGAACAGGAGGACTCTCGAGATGGCCCAACGAATGTCGGCAGCCGATCTCTATCGGCGCGGGTTGGTGCTGAAAAAAGCGCACATGTTCCGTATGGCGATCGAGGATTTCGAGCAAGCCGCGCGCGATCAGCACTATGCTCCCCAGGCGTACATTCAGATGGCCTTGTGCTGGAGGGCTGTCGGTCGCGCTGACGAAGCCGTCGCGGCGTTTCGTCAAGCGGCGGCGTCTCCCGTTTTGTCCTCCGAGGAACGGCTGCACGTGTTCTATCACATGGGCCGGCTGTTGGAGGAACAGGGCCGGTTTTCTGAAAGTTTGGAGCTCTATGGAGTGATTAGAAAAGAGAGCCCTGACTTCGGCGACGTGGCGCTCCGCATCAGGCGTCTCTGCACTGGAAAAGGCGAATCAGTGACGGCGACTCGTGGTTCGCGTTCGATTCGCCGGGCGACGGGTCCTTCGTGGGGGCTCCGGGTCAAATCATTTTTCCAGCAAACCGAGAGGTGGCTGAATCGAACCTCTCAAACCATTCAAACCATGTCGGGAGGTTCTGCGAGTCGGCTCGGTCATCCCAGGAGTCAAGATCGTGGTGTGAGCGAGATACGTTCCTCTTCAGGCCCAAGTCCGCATGACGGCGCAGGGGATGGCCACGCGTTGAAAAAACGGACCGTCGAGCATCGCCGGTGCGAGCGCGTACCGATTCGCCTGCCAAGCTCTTTTGCTGTCAAAGGGCGCATGGTTGCCGGAAAAGGCGAGGTGTGCGACCTGTCTCCCTGGGGATGTCGGATCAGCAGCGCGGTGTCCGTTCCGATCGGCACCGACGTACAGTGCTGCATTTTTTCAGGTCGTTCCGGCGACGCCCTTCTGATTGAGGAGGCCACGGTGCGCTGGATCGGTCCGAGGGAGTTCGGTCTTGCCTTCACCACAATCAGCCCGGCCGTACAAGAACAACTGGTACGGTTGTGCAGAGCCGCAGCCTGACAACCGCTCGTGCGGAGGCGGTTGTTCCCGCCGCGTCCGCTCTTCTTATGCCTAGCGTGAAGTTCGCCGGCGAAAAGGTGAAAAGACGGCGACGGCGGGAAACGGAAGTGTGCAGGGAAAGGAAGTCAGGAAAGCGCCGCTGAATGCGGCTCTCTAGGTTGGACCTTCTCGGAGCTCTTCGGGAAACCGGCCGGTGGGGGAGAAGCCGGCCGCAACTCATATTCGAAATTCCGGCGCCGCAAGGAAATCGCTCCTTGCCGACTCAAGGCATCCACACTCGTAAACACCTGGCTCCAAGTCCATTCCGGCAGGCACAACAGCAGTTCCTCGAGCGAAATAGTCCCTCGTGCATGAACAATGGTCAAGATTCTCGTCTCCGTGCGCTCCGTCGCGATGCTCATGTGAGGCCTCCATGGGTTGAAAAGGCGATGATCATGTG
>JANDJG010000018.1:5483-36267 GCA_024331085.1 Nitrospira sp.
CACAACAGCAGTTCCTCGAGCGAAATAGTCCCTCGTGCATGAACAATGGTCAAGATTCTCGTCTCCGTGCGCTCCGTCGCGATGCTCATGTGAGGCCTCCATGGGTTGAAAAGGCGATGATCATGTGGCTGCGCACTCCCTTTACGTATTCCAAGCCCGGGCATCCGTCAGATCGTGACTGCGCATCAGGCTTCATATGGCAGCAAGGTCACCGGACATGAGCAATTCCCCCGATCGGCTGTCGGCATGCTAAAAGTCATCGGTTGAAACCGGGCGGAGAAGATCCCGAACCGACAGGATCCCCACGACGGCGTTGGCCTTGCGCACCACGAGATGCCGGACCCCGTATCGATACATCAGGTCGGCGGCTTCCGTAATGGGACGTCGTTCATCAATGCCGATGAGCGGGGCGCTCATGATCACGCCGATCGGAAACAGGGACGGTTCCTGGCCGTTCCCCAACACTTTCCTCACAATGTCCGATTCCGTCACAATGCCGACAATGTGGCGATCATGTTCCACCAGAATGCTGCCGACGCGGTGGGCCGACATGGACCGGGCCGCTTCGACGGTGGTCATCGTCCCAGGCCCTGTCACCAGTTTGTGATTCATGAGTTGTCCGACTGTGACCATCGACATTCCCCCTTTGTGAGGTGTTCGTCAAGAAATTTGACCTTCTTGTTTGGAAACGATGGTATCGGCCGTGCATTGCGGGATCATGTCGGCTTTGTAAAGCTTGCGTTAACCCTGTTCGGTGGCATCACGGTAGGTAACGTTGACAAAGAGGGGAGCCTGCGCAACAATCGTGCGCCTGCGCGGGACGCCAAAACGCGCCACTGGTATCTCTTGTGCTGTTCAGGATGAAGCTTTGCCATGGCCATACCGGATTACCAATCCATCATGCTTCCCCTGCTCCAGTTCGCAGCCGATGACAAAGAACATTCCCTTCGGGAGGCAATCGAGAGCTTGTCGGCCGAGTTCGGGCTTACGGAGGAGGAGAAGAAGGAATTGTTGCCGAGCGGGCAGCAACCAACCTTTGAGAACCGCGTCGCATGGGCGCGAACCTACCTGGTGAAGGCGGTCTTGCTTGAGGCCCCACGTCGAGGGTTTTTCCGTATCACGCAGCGTGGGCGCGATATCCTTTCACAAAGACCGACCGCAATCACTGTCAAGTTCTTGGAGCAGTTTCCGGAGTTTCTCGACTTCCGTATCAAGCGCCATGAGTCCAAAGAAGAGATTCAGTTGCCTGGAAATAGGAATCTGCAAACACCAGGGGAACTCCTCGAAAGTGCATACCAAAAATTACGCGAAGACCTTGCGGCCGAGTTGCTGAACACGGTCAAGGAATGCTCGCCAGCTTTCTTTGAGCGGTTGGTCATCGATGTCTTGGTGAAAATGGGATATGGCGGTTCCCGCAAGGAAGCAGGAAAAGCCATCGGCCGTAGTGGCGATGAAGGTATTGACGGAATCATCAATGAAGATCGTCTCGGCCTCGATGTCATTTATATTCAGGCGAAGCGCTGGAAAGATCCGATCGGCCGTCCGGAGATCCAAAAGTTCGTCGGGGCTCTACAGGGCCACAGAGCCAACAAAGGCATCTTCATCACCACGTCCAGCTTCACGCGGGAAGCCCAAGACTATGTGACCAAAATCAATTCAAAGATCGTCCTCATCGATGGTGAGCACTTATCCCAGCTTATGATCGATCACAATGTCGGGGTCACACCAGTCATGTCCTATGAAACGAAGAAAATTGACAGCGATTATTTCTTAGAAGAGTAAAATGACAACCGGGCCAGGGAGAGTGGTTCCCGACAAGAAGGAAGAAAAGGCTTCGCCCTCTTTATCGTAAACGGACACCTTGCCGAAAATCGTGCCTTCGAGGAACAGTCGTTCCTCTCCCGGCTTTTGCATCGTCATCTGCTTTCATACCTTCCCGAACGTCCGTTCGAAGAACTCCCGCGTCCGGCTCATGTGTTGCTCGATGTCGGCCTGAAGATGGCGGGCGCCGGCCTGCCAGTCGTCGGTCATGTAACCGACGCGGCGGGCGAGAAAGATGAATTCGTCGGAATCAGGCGGCGGGAGCACCAGGTCCTTGGTGTTGCCCCGCACCATGCGAAGCCCGTCAATCAGCATACGGATGAACAGATAGGCTTTTCGCAGATCTTCTCCCGTCGAGGATGAAATGAAGCCGCCGTCGATCAGCGCCGCCAGCGCTTGAAGGGTGTTGGGGGTGCGCAGGCGCGGGTCCTTGTGCCCGTGCATGAGTTGCAAATACTGAACGGCGTACTCAATGGTGACGATCCCGCCATGGCTGTGCTTCAGGTTCACCTGGCCCGGTTTGACGAGTTGGGCGATCTGTTGGCGACGCAGCTCCAGCGCGGCGGCAAGGTCCCAGGGAGCGCCGCTATAGACATAACGGTCCCGATGGGCCTCAACCCTCTTGCCAAGGCCCGCGTCCCCGGCGACGAACCGGAGTTTGATCAAGGCTTGTCGCTCAAACGGCGCGGCCAAGCCGCTTGGACTGTAATAGGAGCAGATTTCGTCAAAGGCGTTGGCCAGCGAACCCTTGTCTCCGTGGGGCCGCAGGCGAACGTCCAGGTGGAAGATGCCTTCCCGTTTGGCCTCGATCCGTTGCAGGAGCTCTTGCGCCAGCCGTTCGAAGTACTCGCTGTTGTCGATGGATTGTTTCCCGCTTGTGCGGCCGGGTCCTCCGTACACGAAAAGCACCTCGATGTCCGAGGCGTATCCCATTTCCCGTCCGCCGAATTTGCCGGCTCCGAAAATGGCGAAGGGACAGGATGTCTTGTCGGCAAGCTTGGGGGAGCCGTGGAGCCGGTCGAGTTTGTCACGACAATCGGCAAGGGCTCGATCGACGACCGCTTCGGCCAGGTGGGTGATGGCCAAGGAAAAGTCCGGGAGGCTGGTCGAGGGCTCGACAATGTGTTTCATGTCGATCCGGAACAGCTCGCGGTCCTTGAATTGATTCAAGGCCTCCTTCTTGGCCTCGTCGGTCTTGGCTTTGTTGACGGCCGCGTTCAGTTCTTTGCGCAACAGGGCGGGCGGTTTGATGAGCGGCTCATCCCGGTAGTTTTGTAACAACGGGAGCAGGTTGTCGTACTGCCGGCGGAGGAAATCCTCCCAGAGAAAATCGCTTGCCCCAAGCAGGCGCGCGAGAACGGGAAGACTTTTCTTGTCGCTCACGAACGACAGCGCTTTCCGCGCGCTCTTGCCTTGATCCTGCACGATGAGGTCGAGGAACTGATCGAACGATTCCAGCGCCTTGGCCGGATCGGGCGCCCATGTAAGGGCGTGAGTGAACTGCTTGATCAACACGGCGGTCAAGCGAAGTTGATCCTGTTCGGCGTGATCCAGCAGCTTGTGCCCGTGCCGATTGCGGACGAAAAATCGGTCGTGGATCTTCGATCCCGTGCTCTCCACCCGGGCCTTGCTGACGTAGATATTGCGCATGGCCAGGGCGTTGGCGAAGGCGTACAAGAACGCGGGTGTATCGTCGGACTGAATGTCCATGACCGTATCGGTGGGAGAGCGGCCGTTGTCGAAGGTAATGTGCACGGTGTGGAGAAGGCCGCCGAAGGAGCCGCGTCGTTTGCCGAGTTGCTCGATCAGTCGGCGGTTCACGGCGTGGCGGGCTTCGGCATATTGTCCGGTGTCGAGACGCTTCAAGAGGTCGGTGAGTTCCGCGGTGAAGCGACGGCGTTCGGTCGGTCCAAACGACACGCCGGGCCCCGGCCGCACGAGGAAGACGTCGACGATCTTCTTTCTGGTCAAGCCCGGTCTGGTTTTGTGACGACTTTGTGATTCCTTGCTCACGCGACTTCGAGGGAGCGTCGAAGTCGCCGGTTCCGAGAACGTGTAGATTTGGCCCTCTTCGATGTTCAGGCCGAAGGCCGCGAGCAAGCCGCAGATGACGGCGAACTCGGAGAAGTAGTCGTAGGCGACGATGGTGACGGTGAGCCGTTCTCCGCCCTGATCGGCAATCGCGACTTCGCACGGATGGTCCGGCTCGAGTCGAGCGATCAAGCCGAGGTGACGGGCGATCATGGGCGGATCGAAACGAAGGAAATAGTCGGGGTCCATGCGGCTCAGAAAATCTTGCAGGACGTCGGATGGAATGTTTCGGCAGAGGGGAAGCAGCGCGTTTGACAGACGTTCGCGTTCCAAGGTGAGAGAAACCATGGTCGCCAGTATACCGAAATGTCGCGGAACAGTATAATGCTCCCGTCATGATTCGTCGCTCCAGACCCTCGTCCATTCGCTCGTCGAATGAGCCGGCCCCTCTTCAAACCGACAAGCCGGACCCCAGGCCGCTCCTGCTGGCCTCGGATCGAAACCTCGATCGGACGCGGGCGATTCTTTCCGCGTACCGCCTTCGCGACGTTGCGCGGGCCGATTGCAATCTGCAATCGATGGCCGGAGAGCCGCACCATCGACGTCAATTGGCGGATATCTTGCCGAGGCTCTTGGCCTCCATCTCCAGGACGGCGGACCCGGATCAGGCGCTGAATCATTGGGAGCGCCTGCTGAGCGGCCTGACGCGGGGCGCTTTGTTGGAGTATCTGGCCGGGGCCCCGCGCATCCTCGATCTGCTCTGCGTGATCTTCGGCAACAGCGACGCGCTCGCTTTCACGATCCTTCGCGACCCCATGTTGGTCTACTGGTTGGGTGAACAAGAGGTCTTGTCGAAGCCGGTCAGCCGGGCTGAAACGGAACGGTCGCTTCATGAACAGTTGGCGAGATTGACGGCCGCCGAGCTCAAGCTGGACGTGCTGCGCCGCCACCGGCGCCGGGAACTGTTACGGATCGGCGTACGCGATCTGCTGCGTCTTGCCGACGTCCAGGAAACGACCGCCGCGCTCTCCGATTTGGCGGGCGCGTTGATCCATGCCGCCTACCAGATCGTCGATGCCGATTTGCGTCGGCAGTACGGTGTCCCGATGCACAAGAATCGGCTCGGCCGGTGGGTGGAGACGGGATTCACCGTGATTGGAATGGGCAAGCTCGGCGGCCATGAGCTCAACTACAGTTCCGACGTCGATTTGATCTATGTCTACGCATCGCGCAGGGGAGAGACGCGGATGCCGCGGCGCACATCGGACACGCCCGGCGCCGTCGGGATCTCCAATGAAGAATACTTTGAAATCCTGTCCCGTGAGCTGACGAGGGCCTTGTCCGAAAAGACGAACGAGGGGTCCGTGTTTCGCGTGGATCTTCGATTGCGGGCGGAAGGAGCGGTCGGGCAGTTGGCCCGGTCGCTTGACGACTATGCCGCCTACTATCGAAACCGCGGCGCGGTATGGGAGCGGCTGGCGCTGCTCAAGGCCTGGCCGGTCGCCGGCTCGTTGGAGGTGGGGCGGGCGTTTCTTAAAATGGTCAAGCCGTTCATCGTCGGCGGACCGAGGGAGAAATGGGATGCCGACCGTGCGCGGGCCATCGTGCGAGACGTGCGGAGCGTCAAGGAAATGATCGACGCCAAGATCGCGGATCGCGGCCATGAGCGGCGGAACGTGAAGCTCGGCATCGGCGGCATCCGCGAGATCGAGTTTTTGGTGCAGACGATCCAGGTCATTGCCGGTAGGCGGCTCCCCGGCCTGTTGGATCGGAACACGCTTCGCTCGTTGGATCGGTGCGCGCACTACCGGTTGATTTCAAAACGGCAGCGGAATGAATTGGTTGCCGCGTATGTGTTCCTTCGAGACGTCGAGCACAAGCTTCAGATGGTCGATGATTTGCAGACGCACACCCTTCCGAAGGACGACGAGGCGTTGGAACGATGCGCGATTCGAATGGGATACGACGCGGATGACGCGAATCGAGGCGTCAAGCGGTTTCACGCAGACCATAGTGCTCATCGGGAAACGGTTCGCCGGCTGTTCTTGTCCTTGTTCATGGAGCCCGACGCCTCTCCGATTCTGAAATCGGTGCTGCAAGCTATTAAGGCGCAGGGATAAGCGGGTTCCGCGTTGGAGAGGACGAGGCTCCCAAAACGGGCAAGCGTAAAAAGCTTTTGACCACGCGGCTTAAGGTGAAGATGGTCGGCCTTCTCTTCCCTTGCTCTCGGCCGTGGCTCTGTAGCACCGTCAAGAGGCGGATGAGTCCAGCGTGGCGCAGAATCGCTCAACGGTTCGTTGGAAGAGAAAAAGCGCGGTGTCTTCGAGGGAGGCTGCCAGGGCCGCATCGGCGGCGGCACGGACCAGAGGGGCGGAAATATGGAATCGCGCGGCGATCCACGCTGCGTCAGCAAGATCCTCTTCGGTGCCGCGCCGGAGTTTTGCGATGATGAAATCCACCGGGGCTAAGAGGCTGATTCGGACCCCCGGTTCGTCGATCAACACCGTCGCGCGATCGCGATAGCCGGGCGGCATGGCTACGACGGACCAGCCCGAGACGCTTTGTCCCAGGTTGCTGGGGATGTGATGGCGGCTCAGGAATTCCGCCAAATCCCGCACATGGTCGCGTACTTCTCCATCGACGTCGATGGTGGCTCTGGAAGGATGGCCATAGGCGAGCATGGCCAAGCCGCCGATGAGCAACAGATCGACGGCATGGCCGGTGTGATCGGCATATTGCCGCAGCACGGTACGCAAGTGGTCAAGCGTGAGTATGCGCGAACTCAAGTGCCTCCGCGAATTGGCGGTACAACCGGTCATCGATCGGGCCGTGGTCCTCGGGGAGCGGGGTGCGAGCGATGCAACTAGAGACGAGGCTACGATAGGTGGTATACCAGCGACAGGCGGTTTCATAGGCCTGACGCACCGATGGGTGTGCCAGACTGGACCACTCGATCGCGTCGTTCACCAAAATTTCAAGCCAGAGGACACGAATGATGCGCGGATGGCGCAGGGCTTCGTCCAGGGAGACAACGCCCAGATAAGCCGGCAACAGCCGCAGCGGCGGAGGCGTAGACGTTTGAGGCATGACGTGAATTCTACACGGCTTTGCCGCCGGTGCCAATCCGGTCGGCTAGGCCGACTAAGGCTGACAAAACACGACGGCCCCGGCGGGATCCCCGCCGGGGCCGTCGCTCTTTGCTCCGAGCCATCCGCGATCTGCGGCTAGCCCGCTCAGTACCGACTTAGTACATTCCCTCCATGCCGTGGCTATGGCCGTGACCGCCGACCGGCTCCTTCTTCTCTTCCGGCAGCTCGGTGATCATGACCTCGGTCGTCAGCATCAGACCGGCCACGGAGGCCGCGTTCTGCAACGCGCAGCGCGACACCTTGGTCGGGTCGATGATACCGGCTTTGATCATGTCCACGTATTCGTCGGTCGCCGCGTTGTAACCGGCGTTGACGTTTTTATCCTCCTTCACCTTGCCGACGACGACGGAAGCCTCTCCTCCGGCGTTGGTGACGATCTGCCGGATCGGCTCCTCAAGAGCCCGGCGGACGATGTCCGCCCCCACCTTCTGCTCGGGCGTGAGATCCTTGAGGTTCTCCAGCGCCTTGATGCAGCGGAGGTAGGCAGTCCCACCGCCCGGGACGATGCCCTCTTCCACGGCGGCTTTGGTCGCGTGGAGCGCGTCTTCCACACGCGCTTTCTTTTCCTTCATCTCGGTCTCGGTCGCGGCGCCGACATTGATGACGGCCACGCCGCCGACGATCTTCGCGAGCCGTTCTTGCAGTTTCTCCCGGTCGTAATCGGAGGTCGTTTCCTCGATTTGGGTTTTGATCTGCTTGACGCGGCCTTCGATCTTCTTGGGATCGCCGTGCCCTTCGACGATGGTGGTGTTGTCCTTATCGATCGTGACGCGTTTCGCGCGTCCGAGATCGGTCAGCTTGACGTTCTCGAGCTTGATCCCGAGATCTTCCGAGATCACCTGGCCGCCCGTCAGGATCGCGATGTCTTCCAACATGGCCTTGCGGCGGTCGCCGAAGCCCGGCGCCTTGACGGCCGCGACGTTCAGCGTGCCGCGGAGCTTGTTGACGACCAGCGTGGCGAGCGCCTCGCCTTCCACTTCCTCCGCGATGATGACCAGCGGCTTGCCCATCTTGGCCACTTGCTCGAGAATCGGCAGCAGGTCCTTCATGCTGCTGATCTTCTTCTCATTGATCAAGATCAGGGGCTCTTCGAGAGACGCTTCCATCCGCTCGGCGTTGGTGACGAAGTAGGGGGAAATATAGCCGCGATCGAACTGCATGCCCTCGACGACGTCCAAGGAGGTGGTCATCGATTTGGCCTCTTCGACGGTGATGACGCCGTCCTTGCCCACCTTTTCCATCGCTTCCGCGATCAAGTCGCCGATGGTTTTGTCGTTGTTGGCCGAAATGGTTCCGACCTGGGAGATCTCGGTCTTGGTCTGACAGGGCTTGCTGAGTTTCTTGAGTTCGACGACCACGGCGTCGACGGCCTTGTCGATTCCGCGCTTGATCTCCATCGGGTTCGCGCCGGCGGTGATGTTCTTCACGCCCTCGCGATAGATGGCCTGGGCCAGCACGGTCGCCGTGGTGGTGCCGTCGCCGGCCGTGTCGCTGGTCTTGCTGGCCACTTCGCGGACCAATTGGGCGCCCATGTTCTCGTAGGGATTTTTCAGCTCGACTTCCTTCGCGACCGTGACCCCGTCCTTCGTGATCGTCGGCGCGCCGAACTTCTTGTCTAGAATCGCGTTGCGGCCTTTGGGGCCGAGAGTGGCTTTCACGGCGTCGGCGAGTTGGTTCACCCCTTTCAGGATGGCCGATCGGGCCGAGTCACCGTACATCAGTTGCTTTGCCATATTTTTCCTCCATGTCTGTTCATGAGTAGTGGGTGATGGTCAGCTACATGTGCACAAAAACCGAGAACAGAGGCGCAAATACGAACCATGCGTCAAGGTCCGACCTCATCCGTCGAATCCCGACGCCAAGGTCGCTATGACGCATTGGTGAAGACGCCCAGAATGTCTTCTTCCTTCAGGATCAAGCACTCTTCGTCGTCGATGCGCAACTTGGTGCCGGAATATTTGTCGAACAGCACCTGATCGCCGACCTTCACGCTTTCGACTTTCTTGCCGATCGCCTGCACGATGCCGCGCTGGGGCTTTTCCTTCGCGGAATCCGGCACATAAATGCCGCCGGCGGTGCGCTCCATTTCTTCGGTATAGGTGACGAACACCCGCTCACCCAGGGGCTGAAATCCCTTGGCGATGTCCTTCTTGTCCTTCGCGGTCGCGCTCATAGCAGAACCTCCTCGTGATGAAAGTTAACGTGGTTATAAAAATATAACGATGCGGGAGAGCCTGGGTTTCGATGGCGCCTTAAGTGGTGCTCTCGCACGACAACGCACAAACACGCCCGAAGACACAACGGTAGATAGCGCGATGTTCCTCCAAGTCAAGGGGGGTGAAATAGGATTTTCTTTTCATTCCGTTTTTTCGCGCGTTCCTCAAACAGGTATGGACAGGCGTCCGGCTATGTTTGGAGGTCTAGAACGGCGAGGAAACACAAACGGTCGAGATTTCTGAGAAATCACACGCGCAAGCTATCGAAATCCTTAACGTCTTTCTTGATGTAGTCGCGCAGTCGCTTGATGATGCGGGCTTCCAATTGGCGGGTTCGCTCTTTGGTGATCCCGTATTTGGCCCCCAGTTCGTCCAGCGTCAGGGGATTGTCGGACAGGATGCGGTTTCTCAGAATGTCCTCGTCCCGCTCTTCCAGCGTCTTGATGAACTCGGCGAGTTTGGTCCGGAACAGTTTGCGAAGTTGATGGTCGGCCAATTGATCATCGGTGGGTTGTTGTTGGGAGGGTAGGATGTCGAGCAGGCTGGCATCTTGGTTTTCGCCGATCGGCTGATCCAGCGACACTTCCCAGTTGCCCAAACGTTGATCCATCTCGATGACGTCCTGCTCGCGGACTTGCAACCGGTCGGCGAGCAGTTTCGTGTCGGGAGCAAAACCTTCCCGCTCCAGCTTCGCTTTTTCCTTTTTGAGGTTATAGAACAGTTTGCGCTGGTCTTGGGTGGTGCCGATCTTGATCAGCCGATAGTTGTTCAGCAGGTACCGTAAGATATAGGCTCGCGACCACCAGGCGGCATAGGCATAAAAGCGGACGTTCTTGGTCGGGTCGAATTTCTTGATCGCGTGCAGCAGGCCGACGTTGCCTTCTTGAATGAGGTCCATGTGATCGGCGCCGGTGTGCAGGTATTCCGCCGCGATCGCGACCGAAACGCGCAAGTTGGCCATAATGAGCTTGACGGCGGCCTCGCGGCTGCCGAGTGTTTTATATTCTTGAAACAGCCGGAGTTCTTCTTCTTTGGAGAGATAGGGGTATCGGCGGATTTCCGCGAGGTACCGTTGCAACGCCGTGGCCGGTACGCTCGCTGGCGCGGTCGAAGAAGATTCGACAGCCGGTTCCGGGGGGGGGAGCAGTTCGACCGGGAGCCGCTCGGCGTGCAGTTCCTCGTCCGAGGGGTCCAGCACGTCGGGTTCCGGGGAATCACTCTCATGAGCGTCGGAGAATGAGGTCATAGCAAGTGGGTAACTATAACAGAACGCCGGCCAGTGACAATGGCCAATGTTCAATGGTAGAGTGCCCCCACGCCGGCCTGGCACCACATCACGAGACCGAACCGGACCGATCGCCGTATTCCAGATTCCAGCGTACGATGAAAACATCGCCGTTCGACAGCATAGAGCAGGCCGTCCAAGACATCAAAGACGGCAGGTTCGTGATCTTAGTGGATGACGAAGATCGAGAAAACGAAGGAGATCTTGTCATCGCCGCGGAAAAGGTCACTCCCCAGGCGATCAATTTTATGGCCAAACACGCGCGTGGGCTCATCTGTCTGGCGCTGGCGCCGGAACGGGTCGAGGAGCTGCAGCTCCCCCCCCAGGCGGTCGAGAACACGGCCCAGTTCGGCACCGCGTTCACCGTCTCGATCGACGCGCGCAAAGGCATCACCACCGGCATTTCCGCCGCCGACCGCGCGAGAACGATTCAGGTCGCCATTGATCCGAAAACGAAGCCGAGCGATCTTGCGCGTCCCGGCCATATTTTCCCCTTGAAGGCCCAGCAGGGCGGGGTGTTGAAACGGGCCGGCCAGACGGAAGGAGCCGTCGATTTGGCCCGCCTGGCGGGGCTGTATCCGGCCGGGGTGATCTGTGAAATCATGAACGAAGACGGAACGATGGCGCGCGTGCCCGAGCTGGCCGCGTTCGCGAAGGCGCACGGGCTGACGATGGTCACCGTGAAGGCGTTGATCGAATATCGCATGCGCAACGAAACGTTCGTGCGGCGCATGGCGAGCGCCAAGCTCCCGACGGCCTTCGGGGAGTTCGAGGCGGTCGCGTTCGAGAATCAAATCGACGGGGTCACGCACATTGCATTGGTGAAGGGTCAGGTGGACGGAGGAGGAGCGACGCTCGTGCGCGTGCATTCCGGTTGTCTGACCGGCGATGCCTTGGGTTCCCTTCGCTGCGATTGCCGCGACCAGTTGCACGCGGCGATGGAGATGATTCAACGGGCGGGGCGGGGGGTGTTGCTGTATCTGAATCAGGAGGGGCGGGGGATCGGGTTGCTCAACAAGATCAAGGCGTATCGGCTCCAGGACAAGGGCAGCGACACGGTCGAGGCCAATTTGAAGCTGGGATTCAAGGCCGATCTGAGAGATTACGGCGTGGGGGCGCAAATCTTGGCGAATCTCGGACTGCACGAGATCCGCCTCATCACGAACAACCCGCGCAAGATCGTCGGCATCGAGGGATATGGGCTCAAGGTGGTGGAGCGGGTGCCGATCGAAATCGCGCCGCGCAAAGCGAACGTGCGGTATTTAAGAACGAAAAAAAAGAAGCTGGGGCACCTTCTCAAAGAGGTGTGAACGAGGTGTGATCTGGATGCGCACGAGTCGGAGCGGACCATGCCGGGTTCCGGAGCGTCACGTGAGCGTGGTCATACGATGACGGTCTCCGAACACCGTCGCCGCGCGGGCCGATTCCGATTCGGCCTCGTCGTTTCGAAGTTCAATCGATTGGTGACGGGCAAACTGTTGGCGTCTTGCCTCGACGGGTTGGCCGAGCAGGGGATCGCACCGGCCGACGTCCATGTGGAGAGGGTGCCGGGGGCCTTTGAGATTCCATTGATCGCCCGCACGATGGCGATGACGGGACGGTTTGACGCCGTGATCTGTCTCGGCGCCGTGATTCGAGGCGAGACCCCGCATTTCGACTACATTTGCGCGGAAACCAGCAGGGGGATCGGTCAAGCGGCGCTGGCGACCGGCGTGCCGATCATCTTCGGCGTGTTGACGACGGAAACAGTGGCGCAGGCGATGGAACGAGCGGATCCCTCGAAATTCAACCGGGGGAGAGAAGCGGCCAAGGCCGCGATCGAGATGGCGAAAGTGATGAGGCGGCTCAACGCGATGACGCCGCTCAACGCGATGACGCCGCCGGGGAATGATTCGACGGTGCTCACGCGACGGCCCGCGAGGAGGTCCGGAAAATAGTCGTATGGGATCGCGCCATCGGGCCCGCGAGTGGGCCTTGCAGATTTTGTTTCAGTACGACGTCCATGGGGAAGCGGGGCCGTGGCTGGAAGAGTTTTGGAAACCGCTCAAGGCCGACCAGGGAACGAGGGCGTTCACCGAGCGGCTGGTGGCGGGAGTCTTGAACAACAAAGTCGAGCTCGACCGGTTGCTCGGCCGATACGCGACGAATTGGAAGGTCAGTCGCATGCCGATCGTCGATCGCAACATCCTCCGCGCCGGGCTCTATGAGCTCTTATGGCTGGACGACGTGCCGGCAAGGGTCACGTTGGATGAGGCGGTGAAATTGGCCAAAAGTTTCGGCGACGAGGAAGCGTCGAAGTTCATCAACGGTGTGTTGGATAAAGTGTTGCTCACGGAGTCGCGGCTCGCCGCCAAACGCGCCGAAGCGTTGCGGGTGAAGAGCGAAGGGTGAGCCGACCCCGGGGAACCCGTGCTCTCGGGCAGCCGTGGTGAGGGACGATGAAATGGAATCGACGAGGAATCGCGCGCGAGGGAGCAGATGATCGACCGGTATAGCCGCCCCCCCATGAAGGCCGTTTGGGATCTCAAGCACAAGTATGAGATCTGGCTTGAGGTCGAGCTCCAGGCGTGCGCCGCGTTTGAGAAGGCCGGTTTGGCGCCCAAGGGGACGGCGGCGACCATCCGCAAACGCGCGCGCATCGACGTCGGGCGGATCGCCGAGATCGAGCAGGTGACCAAACACGACGTGATCGCGTTTCTTGAGTCGCTGGCCGACTCGGTGGGGCCCGTGCACCGCTATCTGCACATGGGGCTCACTTCTTCCGACGTCGTGGACACGGCGCTCGCCGTCCAGATGACGGAAGCGTTGGATTTGATCCTGAAAGGCGTCGAGGGACTGCGCGGGGTGCTGAAGAAGCAAGCCCTCCGGCACAAACGGACGGTCATGGTCGGTCGGTCGCACGGGATCCATGGCGAGCCGATCTCCTTCGGGCTCAAGATGGCGCTTTGGTATGAGGAGCTTGCTCGGCACCTGGAACGGCTTCGCCAGGTCCGCGTCCACGTCGCGGTCGGCAAATTGTCCGGGGCGATGGGCACCTTCGCGCATCAAGGGCCGGAGATCGAAGAGTACGTGTGCGCCAAGCTGGGGCTGGCCGCCGATCCGATTTCCAATCAAGTGGTCCAGCGGGATCGGCACGCGGCCTACGTAACGGCGCTCGCGCTGCTGGCCGCGACGATCGAAAAAATCGCCACGGAAATCCGTCATCTGCAACGGACCGAAGTGTTGGAGGCGGAGGAGTATTTTTCCGCCGGTCAAAAAGGGTCGTCGGCCATGCCGCACAAGCGCAACCCGATCGTTTCGGAAAATCTCTGCGGCTTGGCGCGCGTCGTCCGGGCGAACAGCCTGGCCGCGATGGAAAACGTCGCGCTCTGGCACGAGCGGGATATCAGCCATTCCTCCGTCGAGCGCGTCATTCTGCCGGACAGCACTATATTAATCGACTACATGCTGGCGCGGGCGACGGAGCTGATCGAACGTCTTGTCGTCTATCCGGAGCGGATGAGACGGAACCTGGAACTGACCGGCGGGCTGGTCTATTCGCAGCGGCTCCTGCTGGCGTTGATCGAAAAGGGCGCGCAACGCAAGGAATCGTATGAGGCCGTGCAACGAAACGCTATGGCCTCCTGGCGGGGAGGCGGCGGACTCCAAGAATTGGCGGGCAAGGATCCGTTCATCAGCCGTCATCTGACGGCGTCGCAGATCGCCGCGTGCTTCGATCCGTCCTACTATCTGCGGCACGTGGACAACATCTACGGCCGGGTGTTCGGCGCGTCCGGACGCGGGGCGCCCATCGACGGTGAAGGGAGGAAAAGGAAATGAGAACGGGCGTTCGATGGAGTCTGTTCGTCATCGTGCTGCTGCTCGTGTCGTTGCGAGGAGCGCCCGACTCGTTCGGCGCCGCCGATCGGGAGAAACTCCTGAACGAGCCGGGGATCTTCGGCACCTTCGCCGTCTTCGCGCTGGACGATACCTGGATGAAACAGAACCAGGCGACCAGGATCGGCCAGTTGACCCTGTTGCGGGGCGTGATCGGGCAACACCGGGAAAAGATCGCGATCGACGTCTATTTGATGCGCGGACTGTCGGAAAAGGCCGATCTCATGTTTCGCGTCCACGCCGCCGAGTTGCGGGATACCCAGCAATTTCTCTTGGATCTTCAGAGCAGCGCCTTCGGCAAATATCTTAGGACGGTCGGTCTTATGCACGGGCTGACCAAGAAGCCCAATTACGTGCCGGGGATGCCGGATCAATTGAAGGCGGATTTGAAAGGACCCAGCGAGGCGGGCCCAAACCCCTACGCTCTCGTCATTCCGATTCAGAAAAACGCCGACTGGTGGGCGTTGGATCGGGAGAAACGGGCGGCGATGATGCGCGAGCATGCGGAAGCGTCGGTACCCTATATTCCGACGGTCAAGCGGAAACTCTACCACTCCAGCGGATTGGACGATCTGGATTTCATCACCTATTTTGAAACGTCCAGGCTGGAAGATTTTCACAGTCTGGTGATGGCTCTGGAACAGGTCGAAGAATTTCACTACGTGCGGCGGTTCGGCCATCCGACGCTGATCGGCGCCGTCAAGTCGGTGGACGAGGTAATCGAGGCGCTCGCGCAATAGGATATTCGTGGAGAGACGGAGATGATGACGATCGGCCCGATGCTGTACGAGGGAAAGGCCAAGAAAATTTTCGCCGCGGCGAGACCGGATCAGGTCGTCCAGTATTTCAAGGACGACGCGACTGCGTTCAACGCCCAAAAGCGCGGCACGATTGCGGGCAAGGGCGTCGTCAACAACAAGGTATCGGAGCGGCTGTTCCGATTGCTCGACGAGAAGGGGGTTCCGACGCATTTTATTGAGCGGCTGAGCGATCGAGAGATGCTGGCCAAGAAGGTCACGATCGTGCCGGTCGAGGTTGTGGTGCGGAACGTCGTGGCCGGCAGTTTGGCCAAACGGTTGGGGCTGCGGGTGGGGGACGTTATTCGGCCGGCGGTCGTCGAATTCTATTATAAGGACGATGCGCTCGGCGATCCCCTGGTCAACGACGATCACCTCCGCCTGCTGAACGTGGCGACGCCGGGGGTGTTGCGGGAATTGAAAGAACTCGCCCATCGTGCGAACGACGTGTTGCAGCCGTTTCTGGCCGATCGGAAGATCCGATTGGTCGATTGCAAACTCGAATTCGGGGTGTATCACAACAAGCTGATCGTCGCCGATGAAATTTCTCCGGACACGTGCCGTCTGTGGGACGCGGTGACCGGCGATCCGATGGACAAGGACCGATTCAGGCAGGATATGGGGAACGTCGAAGAGGCGTACCAGGAGGTCTTGAGACGGGTATGCGGGTGAGAGAGAGAACAGAACCATGTTGCGGGCCTATTTGAATTACGGCCTCATCGCGTCGGTGGTGATCTGGGGGGCCATCGTCGCCGTCATGGCCTACCGGTTGGACGACTCGCCGTGGCGATGGGCTTTCGTGGCGCTGGTCTTCGCGGGCGCGTTGACCGTCGCCTGCATCGTGTGGATCAAGAAATACGTGGATCGGCAGATGCAATCGTCCGACCGGAGGAGCCAAGAGTGAAAGCCAAAATACACGTGACGCTCAAGCAAGGCATTCTGGATCCACAGGGCAAGGCCATCGAGCACGCGCTCGAGACGCTGGGGTTCAAGAACGCGGCGAACGTTCGCGTTGGCAAATATCTGGAGCTGGATCTCGACGAGCAGGACAGGGCCAAAGCCGAAGTCGAGGTCAAGTCGATGTGCGAGAAGCTGTTGGCCAATACGATCATCGAAGAGTATCGGTTCGAGTTGACGTAGGAGCCGTCTTTCTCCGGCGCATGCGCCGGACAAGACCGTCGGCGGAGCGGTTTGTGAGGAGCGATGAACATCGGCGTGGTGGTCTTCCCCGGCAGCAATTGCGATCATGATTGCCAGTACGTGTTCCGGGACGTGCTGGGCCAGGACGTGACGATGGTCTGGCACAAAGAAAAGTCCGTCTCCGGTCTCGACGCGATCATTCTCCCGGGCGGGTTTTCCTACGGCGATTATCTGCGGACCGGCGCGATTGCGCGGTTCTCGCCGGTGATGGAGGCGGTGAAAGAGTACGCCGAAGAAGGAGGGCCGGTTCTCGGCATCTGCAACGGATTTCAGATTCTGCTCGAGGCCGGACTGCTTCCCGGCGCGATGCTGCGCAATGACTCGCTGCAGTTCATCTGCCGGGACGTCCACGTGAAAGTGGAAAACGCGGCCACGCCGTTTACCGGAGTCTGTGAGTCCGGTCAGGTGCTTAAAATTCCCATCGCCCACGCCGACGGACACTATTACGCCGACCCGGTGACCGCGGCGTCGCTCAAGGCCAACGCCCAAATCGTGTTTCGCTATTGCACGCCGGATGGCCGCGTGACCAGAGAAGCCAATCCGAACGGGTCGCTCGACAACATCGCCGGCATTTGCAACGCCGCCGGCAACGTGCTCGGCATGATGCCTCATCCGGAACGATGCGCCGAGTCCCTCTTGGGGAACGACGACGGCCGGATGATCCTCGCGTCGGTGGTGGAGGGGCTGAAAAAGAGGCGGGAGAGCGGGGCGAAGCCTCTGAAGTACAAGGGAATAAAGCGTTGATTCCGTAACGTGCGGAGGACGGATTGAAGATCGGCGACGGTCGAGGTAAAGTGTAGCCGTCGTTTGCTTCGGTCGCATATCACGATCGATCTATTTCCCTACTCATTATTTTTTTAAGGAGGCTTGAGATGAAGCGTATCGGTGTCGCAATGGCGATCATGGGGTTGTTGGCGTTGGGTTCCGGCGTCGATGTCTGGGCGGCGAAGGATGATGGAAGCAAGATCATGATCAAGAGTCCGGCCCAGGGCTCGAAAGTCGGGAGCGAGGTCGAAGTGGTCTACGAACTTGTCAAGGGCAGCGAGGCGACCCATGCGCACTGTTTCGTGGACGGAGAATATCAGAAAGGCTGGAAGGGCACGGTAAAGGGGCTGTCTCGCGGAACCCATGAAATCAAGGTGGTCGCGGCGGATAAGGATCATCAAGCGTTGGCCGCCGAAGCAGCCGTGACCGTGGAAGTAGAATAAACAGACCGAAAAGTACGAGCAGGTGGGAGAACCGGCAAGGTCGGAAGAGGACCTTGCCGGTTCGTGTTTCCATCGCATCTTTCGTACCCTTTCCGCTCTGGTCCGCTTGTAAATCGGCCTGGTATGCCGCCCATCACCGACGATCTCATCGCTCAGCATAATCTGACGCGCGATGAATATCAGCGCATCGTCACCATTCTGGGGCGCGAGCCCAACTTGACGGAGTTGGGCATGTTCTCCGTCATGTGGTCCGAACACTGTTCGTATAAAAGCTCGCGCGTCCATTTGAAAAAGCTGCCCACGTCCGGGCCGCGCGTGGTGCAGGGGCCGGGCGAGAACGCCGGCGCCGTGGACATCGGAGACGGATTGTGCGCCGTGTTCAAGATGGAATCGCACAATCACCCCTCTTTCATCGAACCCTATCAAGGGGCCGCCACGGGAGTGGGGGGGATTTTGCGCGATATCTTCACCATGGGCGCGCGGCCGATCGCGTTGCTCGATTCGCTTCGCTTCGGCGAGTTGACCGTTCCCCAAAACCGCCGCCTGATGAAAGGCGTCGTCGCCGGCATCGCCGGCTATGGCAACTGTATGGGCGTGCCGACGGTGGGGGGCGAGACGGTCTTCAACGAGATCTACTCGCTGAATCCGCTGGTGAACGTGTTGTGCCTGGGCATCGCCGAGAAGGACAAGATTTTTCGCGGCGCGGCGGCGGGGATCGGAAATCCCGTGATCTATTTCGGCTCCAAAACCGGGCGGGATGGAATCCACGGCGCGACGATGGCGTCGGATTCGTTCGACGACGAATCGGAACGGAAGCGCCCGACCGTCCAGGTCGGCGACCCGTTCCAAGAAAAGCTGTTGCTCGAAGCCTGTCTGGAACTGATGGCGGCCGATCTGTTGGTCGGCATCCAAGACATGGGCGCGGCCGGCCTGACGAGTTCGTCTTGTGAAATGGCGTCGCGCGCCGGGACCGGCATCGAGTTGGACGTAGCCCTCGTACCTCGGCGCGAGCCGGGCATGACGCCCTATGAAGTGATGTTGTCGGAATCGCAAGAGCGGATGTTGATGGTGGCGAAGGCCGGCAAAGAGGACGAGTGCGTCGCGATTTGCCGAAAATGGGATTTGGACGTCGCGGTGGTCGGGCGGGTGACGGGAGACGGCGTCCTGCGCGTGAAAGATCAGGGAACCATCGTGGCGGAAATTCCGGCCAAGGCGCTGGCCGACGAGGGACCCCGGTATGACCGTCCGTACTCGCCGCCGGCCTATCAGGACCTGTTGACGAATCTGAATTACGATGTGATTCCGGACGTCAAGGATGCGAACGCCGCCCTCCTATCGCTGCTGGAGTCGCCCACGATCGCCAGCAAGCGGTGGATCTATGAACAGTACGACCATATGGTTCGGACGAACACGGTGGTCCGTCCAGGATCGGACGCGGCGGTCGTGCGGATCAAGGGCACGCACAAGGCCGTGGCCATGACGATCGACTGCAACAGCCGCTATTGCCTGCTGAATCCCTACGAAGGGGCGCGGCTTGCGGTGGCCGAAGCGGCGCGCAATCTCGTCTGTTCCGGGGCCGAACCGATCGGGCTGACCGACTGTTTGAATTTCGGAAATCCCGAGCGGCCGGACATCATGTGGCAGTTCGTGATGGCCGTGGAAGGCCTGGCGGACGCCTGCGAATTCTTGAAGATTCCCATCGTGAGCGGCAACGTCAGTTTTTACAACGAAACGAACGGTCTCTCGATTTATCCCACGCCGATGGTGGGCATGGTGGGATTGATCGATCGGGCCGATCGGGCGATGACCCAATGGTTCAAAGAAGAGGGCGACGACATTATCCTGCTGGGAGCGACGAGGGAAGATCTCGGCGGATCCGAGTATTTGAAGATCATGCACAGTCGGGAACAGGGGTCGCCGCCGTTTCTGAACATGGAGGCGGAAAAGGCCCTGCACGACTGCGTGTTGACGTTGGTTCGCGGCGGGTTGGTGCAATCGGCGCACGATTGTTCGGATGGAGGGCTGGCCGTGGCACTGGCGGAAAGTTGCCTGTCCGCGCCTGGCAGCCGGCTCGGCGCGGCGGTACAATTAACAAGGGGCCGATTGCGAAAAGACGCGGTGCTGTTCGGGGAAAGCCAATCGAGAGTCGTGCTCTCGGCGAAGCCGGCCCATCGGGAGGCCGTTCTCGAACAGGCCAAATCGCTCGCCGTTCCCGCAGCGGTGATCGGAACCGTAGGTGGCGATCGGCTGGTCGTCTCTCTGAGCGATGAACGTTCAACGGCGAACGTCATTGACGTGTCCTTGCCCACGTTGCACGACCGGTGGGCCCGTTCTCTTGAACGGGCCCTGAACGAGACGTGAGGAAGAAGTTTCAAGCGCGGAAGGGCGAAACATGGAGATTGGTCGCGCGAAGAAGGAACTTCCGGTCGTTTCCCTCGGTTCTTCCCGACGCCGAAGCGAAGACTCCGATCGGTTTCACGACGAGTGCGCGGTGTTCGGAGTCTTCGGCCATGAAGAGGCGGCCAATCTCACCTATCTCGGGCTCTACGCCCTTCAGCATCGGGGGCAAGAGGCGTCCGGGATCGTCTCCGGCGACGGCGAGCAGTTTTTCGTCAAAAAGGGGTTGGGGCTCGTCGCCGATCTCTACGACAAATCGGTTCTGGAAAAACTGCCCGGCCATATGGCGATCGGCCACAATCGATATTCCACGGCGGGCGGCAACGACCTGAAAAACGTCCAGCCGCTGATCGTGAATTTTGCGCTCGGCAATCTGGCCTTGGCGCACAACGGCAACCTGATCAACGCCCAGGTGCTGCGGAACGAGCTGGAAGCCTACGGGGCCATTTTTCAATCCACGTCGGACAGCGAGGTGATCATTCACCTGATCGCCCATTCCAAGGCCGATTCGTTGCTGGCCCGCGTCATCGACGCGCTCAGCCGGGTCCGCGGCGCGTTTTCGGTCGTGCTGTTGACCGACCGAGGGTTGATCGCCGCGCGCGACCCGTACGGGCTGCGTCCCCTGTGCCTGGGGCGGCTCCGCAGCAGTTGGGTGGTGGCGTCGGAAACCTGCGCGTTCGATCTGCTGGATGCCGAGTACGTGCGGGAGATCGAGCCGGGTGAGCTGATCATGATCGGCGACCACGGCGTGGATAGCTATCGTCCGTTTCCCACGGTGGATCCGGCCATGTGCGTGTTCGAGTATGTGTATTTCGCCAGACCGGACAGCAGGATTTTCGGCGGCGACGCGGTGTATGCCGTTCGCAAAGCGATGGGCCGACAACTGGCGCAGGAGTCGTGGGTGCCGGCCGATATCGTGATTCCGGTGCCGGATTCCGGGGTGCCGGCCGCCCTGGGCTATGCCGAGGGCGGCGGTCTCCGTTTCGAGACCGGCTTGATTCGGAACCATTACGTGGGACGAACCTTCATTGAGCCGGAGCAGTCGATCAGACATTTCGGGGTGAAAATCAAATTGAACGCGGTGTCCGAGGTGTTGCGCGGCAAGCGTGTGGTCGTGGTGGACGACTCGTTGGTGCGCGGCACGACGAGCCGAAAAATCGTCAAGATGATCCGTCAGGCCGGCGCAAAGGAAGTGCACATGCGGATCAGCTCGCCTCCCATCATTTCACCCTGCTTCTATGGAATTGATACGCCGACCAAGAAAGAATTGGTGGCGTCCGATCATTCGAGGGAGGAGATTCGCAAGTACATTACGGCCGACAGTTTGGCCTATCTGAGCATCGAAGGCATGCTCAAAGCCGCGCCGGGAAGTCCTCGTCAGTATTGCACGGCTTGTTTTACGGAGCGGTACCCCATTCCGTTCACCCGTGCGGAGGAGATCCAACTCGGCCTGTTCGAGGGAGCGCGGTGACCTCCAAAAAGACCGGCGGTGCCGGACGGATGCAACCACGATCGAACTCGCGTGTGCCGGTCGATTATGAAGCGTCGTTCACGAGCGACGTCGTGAGCGGAACCGGTCTGTTGAGAAACCTGACCATCGGCGGCAGCGAGATCGAAAGCGACGTGCAATTGGCCGTCGGCACGCCGCTCTCTCTTCGAGTCGAGACTTCCGGCGCCCGGCCGCCGATCGTGATTTCGCTCGGCATCGTTCGATGGAAGCAGGACAATCGATATGGAGTGGAATTCATCCGATTCGAGGGAACCGCCAAGCAGCAGCTTGAAGACATGCTGAATCAGCACGACGGTCCTCCGTCCGATTGATTTTCTCGCCTCGGTTGCCCGTTTGAAAAATCCCGTGCTAGGATCCGGCGCCACACGCCGTCCCGCGAACGACGGTTTCTGAGAAGCTGGGTGCGATGCCACCCGCCGCGTCGGTGAGTGACGCGGTCGATTTCCGAGGCATCCGCCTTCACATCGCCGAGAGGGAGATTGCGACACGATGGATGAGATGGAAGAAGGAAAACGGAAATTTCTGGAGGTCGTGAAAGAGATAGACGACACGGTCCACGTTGTGATTCCCGTTGCGCCGTCGAACAGTCGGTTTTTGATCTCGTTGACCAAAGGAGCGAACCGCAAGTTCATGACGCTCTCGGAAGACGACGTGATGGATTTGCCGTCCGACGCCGGAATTCTCGCCAAGGTGACAAAAATGGTGAAGGAGACGGTCGCCGCCCTCTGACAGGGGAACGGACGTCTTCCAAACGCAAGCAGGACGGCCACGCAATGAAGCGGCTTTTTTCCGACGTCTGGCAATGGTCGTGGTTTTCCGAAGAAAAACAACTCGATTTCAACGGGTTGTTTCTCGTGATCGGAGAACAGAGGATCCTGGTGGACCCGCCTCCCGTGACGGAGGAGGCCAGAGCGGTGATTCGCCAAGCAGGAGCCGTTGATTGCCTGATCCTCACCAATCGCGATCACGTTCGGGAAGCGGCAGCCTGTCGATCGGAGTTCGGCGGTCGCCTGTTTGCCCCGGCTCTCGATGCGGCCGCCTTGGACCTCAAGCCCGATGTCACGTATGGGGATGGTGAGGTTCTGCCGGGTGGAGTCCTGGTCATCGGGCTCAAGGATCAAAAATCACCGGGCGAATCCGCGTTGTTTCTCAAGCGAGAAGGAGGCGTATTGATCGTGGGAGACGCCTTGATCGGCAAGCCGGCCGGCGGCGTCGGCATGCTTCCCGCCGACAAATATGCGGATGCGGTGAAAGCCAAAGAAGGACTCCGCCGTCTGCTTCAATACGAGTTTGACAGCCTGCTGGTCGGAGACGGCGCCTCGATCCTTACGGGGGCCAAGCCGATCGTTCGGCGTTTTCTGGAAGGGATGTCGTGATGGGCTGGAACGGATCGTCCGAAGAACTCAACCGCCGGGGCAACGAACTGTTTTCCCGCGGGCTCTATACGGACGCCTATGCCTGCTACGTCAAGGCCTTGGAGTGCGACCGGCTGAGCGGCGACCGGCGGGCTCTGGTCATGACGCTCGGAAATCTCGGCAACATCTGCGCGGTCAGCGGGCGACGGGAAGCGGCGCAGGCCTATTACCAGGAAGTGTTGGAGCTGCAGAAAATGTTCGGCGACGAGCGAGGGGTGGGAACGACGCTGGCGAACTTGGGAAATTTGAGGGCCGACGCCGGCGAGTGGGACCGGGCCCGCGCGTATTATTTGGAGGCGCTGGATCTGTTGAAAAGGACGGGGGACGAGGCTGCTCAGGCGGTGTTGTATTCCGATCTCGGCTTAGTGGCGCGCGAGACCGGACGATTCGACGAGGCCGTGCAGTGGTATGAGCGGTCGTTGGCGCTTACGCGGCGATTGAGCGATTGGGGCGGGATGGCGGACGCATGGCGCATGCTCGCGCGCACGTTCTTGGCTCAAAAACGGTACGACGACGCGATCGCCTGCTGCCACACCAGTCAATCGATCGCCGAACGGTCTCGTGACGAGCTCCGTGCCGGCGGAGCCCGCTACGTGCTGGCCCAATGTTACGAAGAAACCGGCCGGTTGCGGGACGCCGCCTCGCTGCTCGAACAGGTCGTTGAGATGGACCGAAAATACGGGTTGCCGAAACTTGAGGACAACGTGCGCCGTCTGACGGCCTTGCGGGCTCGTCTTGTCGAGGAAGATCGTCGGGTGGTTCATCGGGAGACGCCGGCATGACCGATCCGATGTCTCCGGCATGGGCTCGGCTCCGCGCCGCCTTGACCGACGCCTTTCCCCAATTTTATACGCTCGACTCCGGCGGGCCGTTGATGATGGATCTGGGGCATGACGGTTGGCTCCTGGAGGTCAAGCCGGACGGCACGGTGGTATGCCAGTACGGCATCGCGATGGACGACGTGATGGCCCTGATGTCCGAGGGGACCGCGGAGGACCTCGGCACCGACGAAGTGGCCAAGCAAGCCAAGTACTATCTTCAACCGGCCGTATCGAAGTTTCGCCCGCTCCTCTTGCAATCCGGATTTGTCGAGGCGACGGAGATGACCGACGAGTTCGTGGCGGTCACGTTTACGCGGGCGACGGACGTGGAGAGTCCGGCCAAAGTGCAGGATCTCATTCGGTGGTGCCGGCGCCAGATCGGCGGCGCGGGATGAAACCACGCATCGCCACCTTCAACGAGTTTCGAGAAGCGGTGTCGGCGTACCGACTGCCGAGAGTTCTGCTGGCGGCGTTGGAGCTGAACCTGTGCACGGCGATCGGCGATCGCGCGTGGTCGATTCCCGATCTCGCCGAAAAACTCAAGGTGAGCGAGCGCGGGCTGGAGATTCTCTGCCGAAATCTGGCGATGGCCGGCGTACTCAGGAAAAAGGGATCGCGCTACCGCAACAGCCGGTTGGGAGCCACGGCGTTGAACGCCGACCATCCGGCCTATCGCGGCGACTATCTTGCCTTGGTTCAGAGTCATTGGGCCGACTGGATTCGGCTTCCCGAATCGATCAGGACCGGCTTGCCGATCGACCATGGGGCGCCGGAGGATCCGGACTGGAGAAGACGCTTTACGTGGGCGATGCATCACCGCACGATGGAGCTGGCGCCCGCCATCGCCTCGCGCGTGAAGCTGGGCAAGGCCGAGACGTTGCTGGATCTCGGCGGAGGCCCCGGCACCTACGCCATGGCGTTTTTGGCCGGGAACCGTCGGTTGCGCGCCACCGTCTGCGATCGCGAGGCGGCCTTGGCGGTGGCGAAAGAGATCGCCGTGACCCATCCGGCCGGGCGGAGGCTGTCTTACCTGCCGCTGGATTTCACCAAAGAGGACATCCCCGGCCGGTATGACGTCATCTGGTATTCCAACGTGCTGCACATGTATTCACCGGAGGACAATCTGGCGATCTTTCGCAGGGCCTTGGCGGCGTTGACACCGGGCGGGAGGTTGATCATCCACGATGCCTTCCTTCATGACCGCGAGGGGCTGTACCCCGCGGAAGCGAGTCTCTTCGCCGTGTCGATGCTCTTGTTTACGGAGAGCGGCAACACCTATACGGTCTCCGATGTGACGCGATGGCTCAAAACGTCCGGCTTTGTTCGCGTCAAGGCTCTTCGGATGAGGAAAGGGCCGGAGGATTGGGAGGACGGGATCCTGGAGGCGGTTGCGCCGCGACCCCTCCCAGGAACGACCGCCCGCCGAGCAGGATCAACAGGAAGTTCAATCCCCCGCTGACCAGATTGGTCGAGAGGGACCACAAGCCGCCCGCGTCTTTCGTCAGAACGTGCACCATCGTTGAGAGATCAAGCGCCAGCCCCACCGTTGCATACATCACGCAAGCCATCGCGGCCCATCGAAATCCCCACCAAACCAATGTTCCCAAGCAGGCCGGCATGAGCACGAGAAAGACGATCCACCAGGCTCCGGTCGGCGCGGCGGAAGCAATCAGAGCGCCGGTCTCGAAGAGCAGGAGCCCGGCCAAAACGGTGAGCAAAGCCCGTCGCTTCATGGAGGAGACTATAAAGACGGCGAGCGGGTTCGGCAACGGCTCCTCGCCGCCCGGCTGACTCATGAACCCCTCTTTCGAGGGGGATCTTGCCATAGTGGGGAATGGACGACGGCTTCGATCTTCTCCAGAATGCGCCAAGCTATCGGGAGCGGCTATGGTGCCGATCGACGGGGTGCTCCGATCTTTTCACGAGGCGGTCATTCGATTGCGGGCCCTATTCCCCTTGATCACGGGGGTCTGCTGTTGTCTCGTGCTGATGGGGGAGCGGGCGACGGGGCACGAGTCGGTTGGAGAACAGGCCGAACGAGCGGTCATCGCCGCGGGGTTCGGGTATCAGAATGAAACAGGCGCGACCATGACGGTGAAGGTCTATGACGCCGTTTCGGGCGAGGTTCTCTCCGAAGACATGTATGAATTGATCGTTGAGGAAGACCCAAGCGCGCGATCGGATGGCTCGACGATGCGTATCTTTGCCGGAGGGGCGGGAGGGACACCGGCCGACCTCTCGAGTTTTCTGCTGCGCGCCTACGATGGAAAAACCGGAGAGTTTCAGTGGGTCGGGAGGCTGCATTTCAATCCGACGGAGCGAGGCGGAGACGACAGAGAGCTTGAAATTTCCCCCTCGATGGTTCGGCGAGCGACTCTGACAAAAATCGGGGGTCCCGTCCGATCCGAGGATGCTTACCCGTTGTTCATTCTGCGGCGGTGGGATCCGTCAACGGGCGTTCTTAATTGGGAAGATGAGTTTTCTCCGGATGAAGAAGTAGCGGCGTCGGTCGGGACCGCCGTCTTTCATGCGACCGCTCAGGAGAGGCCGTGGGCCGAAGGGGGCGTGGTTGACTTTCAAATTCTGATGGTTGACCGTAAAAAGGGGTCGGTCTTGTGGGAAGACCGGGCGTTTCAGTGGATGGAAGAAGAAGAACTCCCAGCATCACCGAACGCCCCTGCGCAAAGAATGCCGGATCGGATGAGATCGTCAGACACCGGGCCGTCCATGAAAGACATTTGACCTCGGAGACAACGCGGTTTCCCCGGACGTCCGTTTCTCAAGATCGGCCGCCTCGGGCGTCGAGAGGCCTCGCCGCCGATCATCAATAATCTTCAAGCTTGCCGACTCAAGATTCATTGATCCGCATCCTGCGCCCTCGCGTCGGCCTCGATGGTTTTCTTCCGATGGATTTTCGTGGTGACCGAGGCGAGGTAGGAACGCAGCGCGGGGTCCCGTCCGATACGATCGGTCGCGTGAGACAGATGACGTTCCGCTTCGTCGAGCCGGTCGTGTTCCTGCAACCAGTCGGCCAAGGCCAGATAAGGAAACGGCTCATGAGGCGCCGCGCCGATCAATTTCTCAAGCAGCTCCTGATTGAGGGCGGGGTCCCGCCGTTCCCAATATGCGTGGGCCAGATTCATCAGGATCACGGGATTGGAGTCTTCGAGGGCGGCGGCGCGTTTGAATGAAGGGAGGGAGCCGGCCGTGCCGTGAAGCAACTCTTGTTGAATGCCCAGGTTGTTCCACAAGCCTGCGATGTACGCCCTGCTCGTCTTGTCCGACTGAACGTCCCTCGGCAATGCGAGCAGTTTGGACTCGGCAAGCGAAAAACGGTGCGCTTCGATATCGTCACGGATGACGGCCAGCGGCACCTCGTAGGCGGAGAGCGGGAGCGGCGGCAACTCGATCAAGCGTGCAGAGGGGATCGGAGTGGATGGCGGAAGCGAAGGAGGCGGCGGTTCGGCGATCGGCTTGTCGGATTCGACGGACACGGAAGGGGCCGGCGGAGCGAGTTTTTCCCGAAAGGAAGGGAAAAACTGATGAATGCCGATCAGCAGAAAGACGGCGAGCGCGAGCCACATGAGCAGCGGAGAAATATCGCGTCGGTACATGGCGGCCTCTTACCCGGATGGTAGCACTCGCAGGAATACCGACCAAGCGTTCGGCCGAAACCGGCGCGCAGAGCCGGCGGGAAACGAGCGCCGCGTGTAATTGAGCAGGAAGAGGTGCTGTGCTACGATCCGTTCCGGTATGCAGACTCTGACCGAGTCAGATTTCAGAGCGCCGCTGTCCGACTGGATAGAACGCGTGGCTCGGCCCATTGAGTTTGCGACAAAAGACCGGTTCGCGCGCCTGGAAACGGTCAAGAATCTCGGTTCGTTCGTCTCCGCGCACGTGCTCTCCGTGTTGGAGTGGCGGGTGTTCCCGCAATCCGTCGAGGCGCATTTGCTGGCTTTGCGGGATCTTTTTATCGATTTCCATCCGTCGCTTCCCCGACAAGAGCGGTGTCGTCGATTACAGGAGGCCGCCGCGATCGTGAAGGCGCTTCGCGGGATGGCAACCGCTTCTCACCCGCCGGGCGATGCGCCGGGACGAACCGTTTTGCAAGAACCGTCGAACGGCGCGGCACGTCAGGACCTGTGGAAACTGCCGATTCGCTTCGTCAAGGGCGTGGGGCCGAAACGCGTTCAATTGTTGCGGCGATGGAAGATCGAGACCGTCGAAGACGCCCTTTGGACCGTGCCCTGGCGTTACGAGGACCGTTCGGTCATGACGCCGATCGGCAGCCTTGTGCCCGGCACGGCGGCGACGATCTGCGGAACGATCGAGCAATGCCGGGCCGTGCGCACCAGGAATCGCCGAATGAGCGTGCTCGACGTCCGAGTGCAAGATCCGACGGGCCGCCTGCAGGTCGTGTTCTTCAATCAACCGTATTTGGAAAGGGTATTCGTTGTCGGGACGCGCGTGGTGATGAGCGGGCGAGTGACCGCGGGGACCGAGGGGTGGATGGCGCCGCGAATGGAGGCGGCGCACTATGAGACGGTCGGCGAGGAGACGGAGTCGCTGCTTCACGTGGGGCGGATCGTGCCGGTCTATCATGAAACGAAAGGTTGGACGTCCCGCCACATGCGGGTGTTGGAGAAGACGTTGTTGGACACATACGCCCGGGACTTGCGCGACTGTCTGCCTGTGGCGCTTCGCGCGCGTCGCCGGCTCATCCCCGTTCACCAGGCTCTGCAGGAGGTGCATTTCCCCGGGACCGGCACCGATCGGCGGTTGCTCGAACAGGGGAAAACGCCGGCGCATCGGCGGCTGGCGTTCGAAGAGCTGTTCCTGCTGCAACTTGCGTTGGCGGTTCGGCGGAGATCGGTTCAGGAAGAGAGGAAAGGACTGCGATTCGATCCGCGCGCGCCGTTGGTGGAAAAGCTGCGACGTCTTCTGCCCTTTCGCCTGACTGCCGCTCAGGAACGAGTGGTCGGGGAGATCGTTCGCGACATGGCGTCGTCTCGACCGATGAATCGACTGGTGCAGGGCGACGTCGGATCCGGCAAGACCGCCGTCGCGCTCCATGCCGTCGTCATGGCCTGCGGATCGGGTTATCAGGCGGCCCTGATGGCGCCGACCGAAATTTTGGCCGAGCAGCACCATCGAAATCTGTCCGGCCTGTTCGAATCGCTGGGAGTGCGAGCGGCTCTCGTGCGGGGGGGAGACAAGGCGTCGGTGAAGAAGGCGCAGGCGGCCGCGCTCGCTTCGGGAGACATTCAGGTGGCGATCGGAACCCATGCGCTGATTCAAAAAGGCGTCGCTTTCAAAAACTTGGCGTTGGCCGTCGTGGATGAGCAGCACAAGTTCGGGGTGTTGCAGCGGAAGATGTTGGTCGACAAAGGCTATAGGCCGGACGTGTTGGTCATGACGGCGACGCCGATCCCTCGAACGCTGGCGATGACGGTGTACGGCGATCTGGACGTCTCGGTGATCGACATGTTGCCGCCCGGACGGAAGCCGGTGCGGACGTTTCTCTTCGGGCAGGCCCAACGACGGCGGGCGCTTCAGATCTTGCGCGATGAGCTGCGCGCCAACCGGCAGGCGTATATCGTGTATCCTCTCATCGAAGAGTCGGAGCGCACCGATTTACAAGCGGCGATTCAAGGGGCCGAGCGGCTGCAACGCGAGGAACTGGCGGAATTCCGCGTGGGACTGTTGCATGGGCGACTGAAAACCGCCGAGCGGGAATCGGTGATGGCCGAGTTCAAAGCCGGAGTCATCCAGGCGCTCGTCGCGACCACCGTGATCGAAGTGGGAGTCGACGTGCCCAACGCGACGGTGATGATGATCGAACATGCCGAACGGTTCGGTCTGGCGCAGTTGCACCAACTGCGCGGGCGGGTGGGGCGCGCCGGCCATCAATCCTATTGTTTGCTCATGGCGAACTTGTCGGATCGCGGGAGCACGTCGTTTGGATCGCCCTCGAAGGGGCCGGCGCGTGAAGCGTCGTCGGCCGGAGAACGGTTGGAAGCGCTTGTGCGGTCGAACGACGGGTTCGTCATCGCCGAGGAGGATCTCCGCATCAGAGGGCCCGGAGAATTTTTGGGGGTCCGGCAATGGGGCATGCCGGAGTTTCGCGTCGCCGATCTCGTGCGGGATGCCGAGTTGTTGTCGGAAGCCAGGCAAGAGGCGGCGGCGTTGTTGCAGGTTGATCCGGAATTGAACGCGCCGGCCCACCGCGAGTTGCGGGACGCCATGCTGCGGAAGTGGCGGGAGAAGTTGGATCTCGGGTCGATCTGTTGACTGTTGGAGAACGTTTCGGCGGCGCGGGCGGCTCCGTCGCGCCGCCGTCGGCCTGAATGCCATGGGATTGCTTCAGCGGCTGAGACATGATTTACGGGCGGGGATTGCGAAATTGCGTCTGGGGACGGCGCACGCGGCCGGCCGGGCGCTCGAGGAGACGGAACGGCTCCGTCTGCGGCTGGAAATTCGGAAGGTCGATCAACAATTGGCCGACCTGTACAAGGACATCGGCGAACGGGCCGTCGAGATGAAAGAGCGGGGGACGACCGTGGAGCAGATCGCCCATGACGCCGACATCATCCGGCTGGTGCAGAACGTGCAGACCCTCAAGGAAACACGAAAAAAGCTGGAAGATGAGATGCAAGACATCAAGAGCGAAGCATGACCAAGCCTTGCATCCCTTCTCTTCGCCTCGCCGGCATCGACGTCGGCACGCTGACCTGTCGTCTTCTCATCGCCGATCTGGCCCCGCAAGGTTTTCTTCAAGAACTGTATTCCGACCGGCGCATTCTTCGGCTGGGAGAGGGGGTCGATCGCACAAGACGACTCAGCGGCTCCGCAATGGATCGCGTTGTCCGGTGTTTGCGCGAGTGGAGAACCGTCATCGACGACCATCGAGTCGCAGGGTGCACCGTCGTGGCCACCAGCGCCGTGCGGGACGCAAAGAATCGTGACGAATTCTTGAAGCGGGTGAAGTGCGAAACGGGTTTCGAGATCGAGGTCATCTCGGGTGAGGAAGAAGCCCGTCGCACCCTGCTCGGCATTCG
>JANDJG010000095.1 GCA_024331085.1 Nitrospira sp.
CACGCCACTGTATGACGTGAAGCGCCGAGTCATTGGGGCGGTCGTGCGGACTCGCGATCGAGTGAAGCCGGTCTTCGTGTCGATCGGTCATCGTATCAGCCTGGCTCAGGCGGTTCGCTTGACGCTTGCATGCGGGAAGGGGTGCCGGATTCCCAAACCGACAAGGCAGGCTGACCTGCTGGCAGACCAAGCAAACCGAGAGGCTACATGAGAGGGGTGAGCTGGCTTCCGCTCCTGTTCTTCTTCGTCCTGTTGGTGCTGCTGCCGATCTTTTTCGGCCATCTCTTCACTGCGGCGTTGATCAAACTCAAACTAGAGCCGATGACCGCCCTCCTGGTGGTCATCGGTATTTTCATCGGGAGTTTGATCAATATTCCCGTCAAGCGGATTGCGCGGATCGAGGCGGTGCCGGTGGATCCTTTTGCGATTTTCGGGTTTGCGGGGTGGTGGCCGGCGTTCCAACGGGTGCGCCGCGAGACGGTCATCGCCGTCAATGTCGGGGGCTGTGTCATTCCGACTACGCTGGCCATCTATGAAACGGGTCATCTCGTCATGGCGGGCCACCAGCCGATGATGGGCCTGCTGTTTGCGGTCCTGATCAATACGATAATCTGTTACTGGATGGCAAAACCGGTTCGGGGAGTCGGGATCACGATGCCCGGCCTCTTTCCCGCCGTTGTCGCCTCCGTGAGCGCCTTGCTCCTCGTTCCGGATCACGCACCGCCTGTCGCGTTTGTCGCCGGGGTGCTCGGCCCGCTCATCGGTGCAGATCTCTTGCATCTCAGAGACATTGAAAAAATCGCCACCGGCATGGCCAGCATCGGCGGCGCCGGGACCTTTGACGGGATCGTGCTCTCGGGCATCATGGCGGCGTATCTGGCGTGGCCTCTTCCGGCTGGCTCTTGAGGTAAGGGATAGTTCGTTTATTGTTCGTCCTCACCGCAAGAGTCTGTCGAGTATCTGCTCGCGACTCATATTGAAATGAGCGGCGACATCAGCCACGATTGCGGAGAGCGTTCCGATGCGGAGTGGGGTATGGAGGGGGATCGTCAGGTGATGTTCGCCGTGCTGGTGAGTGGTCAGTCGGAGGTGACTGCCGCTCTGGCGCGTGATCGAATAGCCGAGCTTGCAAAGAAGTTTGGCGAGATCGCTTCCCGAGAGATCACGGGGAAGCCTCATACGGCGATGACTTCCTCGCGGACATGATGGAGGCGAACGACTTTCGGAGCCCGCCCTTCATCAAAATGACAACGGACGGCGTCGCGGATCTTGTCGGGCAGTTCAGCTAGCGTATCGGCTTCGGTGAAGATGGACACACCGAGCGCACGAGCCAAAAGCCCTCCCTCAGGGGCCTCTTCGACCAAGAAGATCAATTCGTTCATGATTCTGACCCTCGTAGTTTATCAACAGCCATCCTAGTCCGGCGAGCAATTAATGTCCAGCCCAGGTGGATTCCCGTGTTCGGAAAGCGGAATCATCCTGCCCTGGCATCATGGCGGCGTATCTGGCCGGAGTGGATGCAGTTCCGTAAGTCTCCTGGAACATGGGCAGGAGCGGCCCACCGACTCGTCACAATTGGGCGGTATCGGCCAAGACCGCTTCAGCCGCTCTGCGACCTGAAACCAAGGCTCCGTCCAGCGTGCCACTCTCGCAGTAATCACCACATTGGTAGAGACCGTGCGCGACACGCGGGGATGTCGTCTCCGGTGCAGGGGGCAACAGATCGAGCGGAGGCAAGGCATGGCGGATGTGGTCGGTTCTGAGATGACGCCACTGGTTGACCTGTGGGCCGAACCACGATTCCAAACTGGTGCGGACCCTTTCGGGCAGCTCATCCAGCCTATGGCCGTGACCATTGACCGTCATTGAGATCAAGGCTCTCCCGTTGGGGGCATAGGAGGGCGCGGCTTCGCTCAAGACACAGACGGTTCGGATCAGTCCGTCTTCGCCATTGAGCATCAACCAAGGTTCTCGCCGTGGTGGGGTTGGCGCGTCGAAATAGAGCGTGGTTGAGACTCGCTCTGTTCCTGCCCGAGATGGCTCGCCGCGTAGGCGGCGAGCGGTATCACTGTCCGTCGCGATGACCACGGAGGCTCCCTCCAGGCGTTCACCTGATCGAAGAATGACCATCGAGTCCTCAATCGCCTCGACAGGCTGGTTCAATCTGATTGTCCCCGCTGGCAAGGAGGCGGCGAGTTGTTGCGCGATGGCACCCATGCCATCTTTGGGAAGGGCGACGGCTCCACGAGAAAAAGCGGCCCAGACATGCTGAAAGATCCAACAGGGGGTGGACAAGGTCGGTTCCAAAAACACTCCTCTCAAGAACGGCTTGAAGAACCGTGTCACCATGGTGTCGGAAAACCCATAGGCCCGCAAGACTTCGCCGGTTGGGCGGGCTGGTCCTCCTTCGAGAGAGCAAAGACGATGCTGCAGGGCATCCCGTCGGAGGCGGAGCATCAGCCGTTTGTCCGCGAGCGAACCAATGGAACTGAATAAAACCGTAGGCAGGTCCTGGGGGCGACGAAGAGGGTCACTCACGAGATGAAACCGGCCGTCGTAATGAACAAGAGCACCAGGGTGAAACGGTTTCAGATCGAGCGAGGCATAGTCCAATGTCTGACGGGCTTCGGGGTAGCCGGTCAGCAGCACCTGAAATCCTCGATCAAGGAGGAATCCGTCGATTTGATCGGTCCTGGCTCGGCCTCCCACTCTATCCGAAGCTTCCAGTACCGTGCAGGTAACACCGGCTTGGATCAACCGGCGCGCGCAGGCCAACCCGGCCAGCCCTGCGCCGATGATGAGGATAGGAGGTCGTGCGGTCATGCGTTCCTATTATAAGGGGATCGAGACAGGAAAGAGAACGGAGGGCCCGACGGGGACCGGCTGCTTTATCGGATGTCCCTCTCTTCACGAAAGAGACGCACCGGTACCCTATGGCCTTTGATTCTTGCTCGTCCCAATCGGTCGATGATCGTGGGGGCCATCGCTTCCGGCACTTCGATGAGTGAAAAGCGATCGAGAATCTCGATGTCGCCGAGGACCTTGGAGTGGACCTTTGCTTCGTTGGTGATCGCGCCGACAAGATCGCCGGGCCTGATGCCCGCTTGATGCCCCGTCCCCACGTACACCCGTACCATGCCCGCGTTCGGTCGTTCTCGATCCGGCCTGCCCGGCGGTCGCTTGCTCAGCCTCGACGGCTCGGCGCGATCTCGGTCTCCTGTTCGGCTTGACGGTCGCGGCATGGTCCGCATGGTTTGATTGAATCCCGGCCGTCTCACCGGCAGAGCGGGAATGTCTTCCTCAACCCGGTCCCCGCCCTGTGCGCGAAAAACGAGTTTCATCGCCGCGGCCGCGATCGTGATCGGGTCATGTGATGCGGCCATCGCTTCAACGACTCCTCGGAACCCGCCGAGGTCCTCCGTTTGCATCGCCTCCTGTACCGCCGCTCTGGTCCGTTCAAGTCGCTTGGCCAGCAGGTCGGCCGCCAATGGGACAGGGGCGACCGTCACTTTCGCATTGGTGAGCCGTTCGATGCTGCGGAGCAGCCGCTCCTCGCGTGGATCGAGAACGGTCATGGCCGCGCCCTCTCGTCCGGCTCGTCCGGTTCGACCGATGCGATGGACATAGATCTCCGCCGACGAGGGCAAGTCGAAATTGATCACGTGCGAGACGTGGGGAATATCCAATCCTCGGGCGGCCACGTCGGTGGCCACGAGGAGATTCGTCTGTCCCACGCGGAAGGCTTGCAAGACGCGATCGCGTTGAGGTTGGCTCATGCCGCCGTGAAGCGCCTCCGCTCGATATCCTCGGCCGTTCAGCAGGGCGGTGACGTCATCGACTTCCACGCGCGTCCGGCAGAACACCAGGGCGGATTTCGGTCCGGCCATGTCCAAGACTCGAACGAGGGCGGCGCCGCGATAGGGCCTGGCGACGATGTAGGCCGTCTGCTGGACGCGCGGCGCGGTCCCGACCTTGACCGGTTCTTTTGCGATGGTGATTTCGACCGGATGGTTGAGGTGCCGCTGGGCGATCGACTTGATCCGGGCCGGCATGGTCGCGGAAAAGAGCGCCGTTTGTTTCACCGCCGGCGTCTGTTCCAGAATGGCGTCAAGATCGTCGGCGAACCCCATATCGAGCATCTCATCGGCTTCGTCCAGGACGACGACGCGCACCTGTGAGAGCTTCAGGCTCTGCCGGCGGATATGATCGAGGGCGCGGCCCGGCGTGGCGACTACGACATCGACCCCGCGCTTGAGGGCATGAAGCTGAGGCTCCATGGCTTGTCCCCCATAGAGAGTTAAGACGCTCGTGCGGAGTTCCTTTCCATACCGCTTCACCGCGTCACCGACTTGAACGGCCAATTCGCGAGTGGGCACAAGAATCAAGGAGGCGGGCTGGGCCTTTGCCCCCTGAGCCAGTCGTTGTAAGAGCGGCAGCGCAAAGGCCGCGGTTTTTCCTGTGCCGGTTGCAGCCTGCCCCAGGACGTCTTTGCCGGCCAGCAGAGGCGGGATCGCCTCTCGCTGAATCGGAGTGGGCTCCTCATAGCCCAGTTGATCCAATGTGGCGAGCAGCCTTGCTTCCAGACCGAGGGCGGCAAAGCCGGGAGAAAATCCATGGACGGAGGGGATGACGGACGGTCGAGCGGTTTCGTGCTTCATACCGATTGGTTCTGCCTTTCTACAAAAAGATGGTCGGGCCCGTGGTCGGTGGGGTGAATGAAAGAAGATGACGGCATTCTACCGGTTCAGAACGTCCAAGGTCCATCCCCGGCAGGTCACGAGGCGTGAGTGCGAAAGGATCCGACACGTTCTCCGGCCCCTTCTCGCCACAGGTCGATCGTTTGTCATGGCGCAGAGTTCCCCAGAGTTTTCGACTCTGATAAGCCGTAATCGAAGAACCGTCCGATAAATGGGCAAAATTTCAGATCCGGCCTCGAAGCCGGTCAGGCCTCGACTTTGCTCGGAAGCGAGATGACGCAAAATGCCCGCTTCTTTTCTTGAAGGAGACGAAGGCGGGTCGTGTCGGGGAAGGTCGATCGTTAATCGTTATTGAAGCGCCTGTGAGCGCAGAACAGAAAGGGGGGGGTTATGTCCGTCGCCAAGATCATCGAGATCAGTTCCGAGTCGTCCAAGAGTTTTGAGGACGCCATTGTCGAAGGGATCAACCGCGCCTCGAAGACGGTCCGAAACATCAAGTCGGCGTGGGTGAAGGAACAGCATGTGGTCGTCGAAGACGGCAAGGTCGTCTCGTATCGCGTGGATCTGAAGGTCACGTTTGTGTTGGATTGAGAGGGGTTCGTTCCTTTGGTCCTCTCTTCTGTGGCATTCTTGCCTTGGGAGCTTTCTCCATGGCTAAGAGGGTCTGTCTATGCCACATCTTCGGATCAAGGGGTGGGGTGAAGCATCGCCGCTTCAGAATCGTCTTGGTCGAGTGACGAGGCTATAATGGGAACAGGGCTCCGGCGAGTCGCCTCTTTCTGCCTTCTGGCCTGTTGGTCGATGTGGAGTCTCTCCTGTAACAGGAGCGGAGCCGATTCCCTCTCCATGGATCCAAACCGCCAGGTGGAACGAGACCGGCTGGTCGACCGGGACATCATCCCCCACGGCGTTCGCGATCCGGCCGTGATTGCCGCCATGAGAAAAGTCCCGCGCCACCGGTTCGTGCCTCCGTCCTACGCTGAGTCTGCCTATCTCGACAACCCGCTGCCGATCGGTTACGGGCAAACGATCTCGCAACCCTCGCTGGTGGCCGAGATGACGGAACATCTGAAACTCAAGAGGACGGACAAGGTATTGGAGATCGGCACCGGATCGGGCTATCAAGCGGCAGTGCTGGCCGAGCTGGTCGATCGGGTCTTTTCCATCGAACTGATAGAACCGCTCGCTCGGCAAGCGGAGCGGACTCTGATCGAGCTGGGGTATGCAAACGTGAGGGTGCGAGTGGGAGACGGCCATGAAGGGTGGCCGGAGGAGGCGCCGTTCGACGCCATCATCGTCACCGCTGCGCCGGAACAGGTGCCGCAGTCCCTGCTCGATCAATTAGCGGTCGGGGGGCGACTGATTATTCCTGTTGGCAAGGATCTGCAACAGTTGGAGCTCTATCGCCGGACGGAGAACGGCTATGAACGGAAGATCCTTACGCTTGTCAGGTTTGTTCCTCTCGTCAGACCTGGAGAGAGCAAGGAGCACTCCGTCTCCCTTCCGCCACGTTCGACGGAGGGCGAAGTCGATTGAGCCGGCAGAAGGAAGAGTCCCGTCAATCGGGCACCAGTTTGTAGAGGCTTCCCCCTTGAGTCATGAGATACAGTTCTCCTTGGGCATCCTCTCCAAAACTCGTGATGCCGTTTCGGTGTAACAAGGGCCAGTCTGTTTGGTTCGATGCCTGGCCGTTGGCATAGCGAAAACTCCGCACAAAGCCGGCGCAATAATCTGCATAGAAATAGGTTCCCCGCAACGACGGCGTCGCCGTCCCTCGATAGACATAGCCGCCGATGACAGAGCAGGCGCCGTCCGCATGGGGGTAGTCGAGCACTGGCAGGGTGAGGCCGCTCTGATCGCAATCGGTGGCAGGATTGAAACAGAGCAATCCCTCCATGATTCGCCAACCATAGTTCGCCTGCCGCCCAGCCGAGGGAGCCGGCGACACGTTGATTTCTTCACGGCGGTTCTGCCCCACGTCGGCGATGTAGAGGTCGCCGGTGGCCCGGTCGAATGAAAATCTCCAGGGATTGCGGAGGCCGAAGCTCCAGATTTCAGGCAATCCACCGGAGAGAACGAAGGGATTCACCCCCTCGTTGGTGCAGGCGCCTCCTGTGCGGGGATCAAGCCGCAGCAGTTTGCCGAGCTTGATGGTGAGTCGCTGCCCATTGTTGTCTGGATCGCCACCTCCGCCTCCATCGCCAATGCCGGCATACAAGCAACGATCAGGACCAAAGGCCAGCATACCGCCGTTGTGATTGGTGTGGGTGGAATGGTCGATGGCCTGGAGAGTCGTCAAGGATGTCTGATTGGCTCGATCAGGATCGCCCGCGCTTCGTTGGAGTCGAGCGATGACCAGGTTGCCGGACAGGTTCGTGTAGAAGATGTACAGATTGCCGTTGGCCGAATAGTCGGGATCAAAAGCCAGCCCCAACAACCCCTGCTCACCGCTCGTGGAAATCTGGCCGCGCAGGTCAAGGAATGGTGTGGGAAGGATCGCTCCCGTGCTCGCGGTCACGATGCGGATGAGCCCTTCTTTTTCAACGACGAACAGCCTCGTATGGTCACCGGGAGGCGAGGCCATGAAGACAGGGAACGAGAGACGGTCGGTCACGAGTTGGAGCGTGACTGTATTGTTGGCGGGAAGCTGTTGGGGGAGATCCGTCGTGCCTCCGCAACCGGTGGCCATACCGGCCGTCAGGCTCAGAAAGAAGGCCAGCATCGGGCTGGGCGATCGAACCATGGCACACCATTTTCGAGGGGGATGACTCGCCTGTTTTGATGATCCAGCCTACACGGTGATGGCGCACGCCTCAAGCCCCTCCAATGGAGGATGGCTTGGGAGGAGGACTTGTGAGCAGGCCTCGCGTGTTTTGTGCGGAGAACGGTGAGTCGGAAGAGATGAAAATCGCCGTCAAGCCGTCTTACGATCCTTTCGGCGCATGATGAACCTGGACTCCTTGAGTGGTGCCGACGATGAGGACATCCGTTCGTCCGACGAAGAGGCCGGTTTCAACCACGCCGGGAATCAGGTTCAGAAGGGTTTCCAGTTCTCGCGGATGATCAATCCGATTGAGATGCACGTCCACGATCAAGTTGCCGGCTTCAGTTCTGTAAGGGGCGCCGTTGCGCTCGCGCAGCACCACGGGGCTCTTGGTCACTTGCTCGATGTGCCGGGCGGTGCTGCCCCAGCCGAACGGAATGATTTCGATCGGCAATGGAAATGAGCCTCCGAGGACCGGAACCAGCTTGGTCTGATCGACCATGACAATGAACCGTTGGGCCGACGCCGCCACGATTTTTTCCTTGAGCAGGGCACCGCCGCCACCTTTAATCAGGTTGAAGGCAGGATCGACTTGGTCCGCTCCGTCGATGGCGACGTCGATTTCCCAGCGGTTGTCCGTGTCGATGAGCGTGATGCCGGATTGCGCAGCCAGTGAAGCCGTCTCGTGTGACGTGGCGACGCCGCGGAGCGTGAGGCCGGCGTGGACCCTCTCGCCCAAGGCGATTACCAGATGTTTCGCCGTGGAACCGGTTCCCAAGCCGACGACCATGCCGTCGCGGACGAACTCGACGGCCTTCAAGGCGGCGGCTTTCTTGAGACCGTCTAGATCAGAGGGGGTCGTCATGGTTTCCCGCATCGGGCGAGAGTGGCCGCGACGGACGCGGCGCCAAGCAGAGCGGTGTGCTGGTTCATGACTACCTTGACGGGAATCGAATTCATCAACCGTTTATATCGCCCTTTATTGGTGAAAGCCTTCATGAACGTGCCGTCTCGAAGTTTGGCGATGAGTTTCGGAGCGATGCCGCCCGCGACATAGACCCCGTCCAGTGAGAGGGCCTTTAAGGCGAGGTTGCCGGCCTCCGCTCCATAGATCGAGGCGAAGAGATCCAAGGCTTGTTTGGCGATGTCGGCCTGTCCCGCGAGGCCGGCCTCAGCGATTACCGCGGCGGGATTGCCGGTTTTGATTTTTTCGGCCAGCCAGGTCGGCTCGTTTTTCTTGGTGTCGCGCAGATACTCATAGATGGCATGGAGGCCCGGCCCGGAGAGGACCCGTTCGTAACTGACGTGAAGGTACTGGCCCCGCAGGTAGCGGAGCAGCTCGATTTCATTGTCGTTGTTCGGCGCGAAGTCCGCGTGGCCCCCTTCCGACGGCATGGGACGGTAGGTGGTTCCGTCCCAAAAGAGAATGGCTTCTCCCAGGCCGGTCCCGGCGGCAATGATCGCGAGCGCTTGTCGTTTTGCCGGGGGGGTGCCGGCGTTCAACACCTCGACTTCATCGGGATGGAGCAACAAGATACCGTAGGCCGTTGCCTCAAGATCGTTGAGGAGCCTGACCTGCGGAATCGCAAACTCCTTGGCGATGTGA
>JANDJG010000096.1 GCA_024331085.1 Nitrospira sp.
TCGATCGGCGTTCACGGTCTGGGCGGTGGCATGGGCGTCCAAACGGGCCATTTCTCCGGGATGGGGTGTCAGGACGGGGGGGACCTTGCACGTGGTCAGCATTGATGCGCGGCCCGCCAGCGCGTTCAAGGCATCCGCATCAAGGACGGAAGGGCGATCCAGTTGTCCGACCAAGGCTTGAACGAGCTCCACTGTTTCCGGATGGGTCGATAGTCCGGGTCCGATGGCCACCGCCGTTCTTGCTGCGATGAATGCCGACAAACGGTCAAAGGCGGCGCGAGAGAACGTTCGCGCCTTCGTTTCAGGCATCGGCGCCGTCATGGCTTCCAATAATTTCGCTTCAAGAACGTCGTTCACGCTGGATGGAACGGCAACGGTCACAAGACCGGTTCCGACCCGAAGGGCCGCCATTGCCGCCATCGCCGCCGCTCCCGTTTTTCCGACGGACCCGGCGATAATCCCGGCATGGCCGAAGGTTCCCTTATGGCTTGAAGCCTTGCGCGGCGGCAGGGATGCCCGCACGAAAGCCGGTGTAATCAACATGACGCGGCTGTTGATGGAATCGACCAAAGCGGAGGGGAAACCGATATCCACGATCTTGACCGATCCGGCAAGGTCGATACCGTCATTTTGGAAGAGGCCCAATTTCGGCAAACCAAACGACACCGTGATAGAGGCTCGCACGGCCCGTCCCAACGTCCGGCCGGTGTCGGCATGGAGACCGGATGGGAGATCGACAGCCACCACGGGGCGACCTGCGTCATTGATGCAATCAATGACGTCGGCATATCGACCGGCAATTTCCGAAGTCAGGCCGGTACCAAGAAGCGCGTCGATCAAAACGTCGCTCTCTTGCAAAAGAGCGGTGAGGTGCTCTCGTGAGGTAAAAAGATGGGCGCCGGATTTTCCGGCCAGCCGCACAAAGCGCCGATACATGAACGAGGCCTCCGGGCTTAAATCGGAGGGCGGGGTCATGAGCACCACACGGACCTTCGCTCCTTCACGGTGCAGGAGCCTGGCGGCGACGAATCCGTCGCCGCCGTTGTTTCCTTTGCCGCACAGGGCCGTGACACGCTTGCCTTGTATCGGCCCGAACCTCTCCAGCACGGCGGTTGTGACCCCCATGCCGGCCCGTTCCATGAGCACTCTTGCCGGAATGCCGGCTTCGGCGATCGTACGCCGATCCAGTTCTTGCATTTGTGCACCGGTCACGACCTTGAGCATCTTCGATCTCTGACGGTCCTGAAACATGTCGACAAAGGAGAGAGGCACGGCCATTTAGAGAGGCCTACATCCAGGATCGCATTGATCGAGGAGAGACCCGAACTCCCACACGGCCCCTCACGTGGAAGGATCGGGAGACGGCACGGAGCGACATCGCGAGGATCAACCGAGCAAAGCCTTCATTTCTTTGACGGCCTGTGGCAGACCCACGAAGACGGCCCGTGCGACGATACTATGGCCGATGTTGTATTCCACGATTTCCGGGATGTGGGTCAATCGTTTCACGTTCCGATAGTTCAATCCATGTCCGGCGTTCACGCCCATGCCGAGCTTGTAAGCCAGCTTGGCCGCCTGGGCGATCGCTTCGTATTCGGCGTCGGCCTCTTTGGACCTTGTGGCGTTTGCGTAGCGTCCTGTGTGGAGCTCGACGAAATCGGCGGCAATTTTATGTGCGGCCTTGATCTGCTGGAGATCGGGCTCGACAAACAAGCTGACGGGAATTCCGCCGTTGTGGAGGAGTCCGACCGCGCGCTCGATTCGCTCGCGTTGCCCCATGACATCCAGGCCGCCCTCCGTAGTGAGCTCCTGCCGTTTTTCCGGAACGAGGGTCACCAAATCCGGTTTGACGGTCAGAGCGATCTTGACCATCGCCTCGTCCGCCGCCATTTCGAGATCCAGCTTGGTGCGGGTGATTTCCCGGAGAAGCTGGAGGTCGCGATCTTGAATGTGTCGGCGGTCTTCACGAAGGTGGACCACGAGCCCGTCTGCACCGGCCAGCTCGACCAACACGGCCGCCGCCAGCGGATCGGGGTCGGCTCCGCCCCGTGCTTGTCGCAAGGTTGCAACGTGATCAATATTGACACCGAGTCGAGCCATGTCCCGCCTCTAAGCCAAAGAAGTCATCAAGAAATGAACGGACAACTCAACGAGCGGCGGCCGCTCGTATTAGTAGCAGAAAGGCCGGACAGGGGGCAAGAACATGTCGAAGCAACCGGTCGACCTCTCCGGTCGACCTCCGTTGACAGTCGCATCATGTTCGCATGGAGGATGAGCTCTCCGAGCGGCTCATGGGGGAGAAGGACGGAACCCCATAGAATCACAAGGCAAATTGACTCAACATCGGACATCCAATACAATACGCCTTCTTATTGTCATCGTGCCCGCGCTATGAGAAAACGTTCGGGATGACCGGAGGAGGGCCATGGGTTTTGGGGACGGGTTTTATCGAATCAAACGACTCCCTCCGTATGTTTTCGCCCAAGTGCAATCGCTCAAGTTGGAGGCTCGGCAGCGCGGCGAAGACATCATTGATTTTGGAATGGGTAACCCCGACCAACCCACTCCTTCCCATATCGTCGACAAGCTGATCGAGGCGGCGCGGAAAGGGAAGAATCATCGCTACTCCGCTTCACGGGGCATCACCAAGCTCAGACATGCCATATGCGGATGGTATAAACGGAACTACGACGTCGACCTGGACCCGGAAACCGAAGCGATTGTCACGATCGGGTCGAAAGAAGGGCTTGCCCACCTGGCGCTGGCGATGATCGGTCCCGGCGACGTCGTGTTGACCCCGACGCCGACCTATCCGATCCACATGTACAGCTTCATCATCGCGGGAGGCGAGGTCAGAGGGATTGAGCTCCGTGAGGACCGGGATTTTTTTGAAGAGTTGAATCGAGTCTATCGCCAAACGTTTCCACGTCCCAAAATATTGGTCGTGAACTTTCCTCACAATCCGACCACCGCCGTGGTCGATTTGGAGTTTTTCAAAAAGATCGTGGCGTTTGCCAAAGAACACCAGGTCATCGTCATCCACGACCTGGCTTATGCCGATCTGGTGTTCGACGGCTACAAGGCGCCGAGTTTCCTCCAAATTCCGGGAGCGAAGGATGTCGGCGTCGAGTTTTATACGCTCTCCAAGGCGTACAACATGCCGGGTTGGCGCGTCGGGTTTTGCGTCGGCAATCGAGAGGTGGTGGGGGCATTGGCGAAAATCAAGAGCTATCTCGATTACGGAATTTTTCAGCCGATCCAGATCGCCAGCGTGATCGCGCTCAACGGCCCACAGGATTGTGTCAAAGAAACGGTGCAGCGGTATCAGAGGCGGCGCGATACCCTGGTCGACGGGCTCAATCGAATCGGCTGGAAGGTGGCCAAGCCGTTGGCCACGATGTTCGTGTGGGCCAGGATTCCGCTGCCGTATCGGCACATGGGCTCGCTTGAATTTTCGAAGCTCTTGTTGAAAGAGGCCAAAGTCGCGGTGTCCCCGGGGATCGGATTCGGCGAAGGCGGCGATGAATACGTCCGGTTTGGATTGGTGGAAAATGAGCATCGGACCCGCCAGGCCGTCAGGGGGATTCGCAAAGCCCTCAAGCTGGACGAGGCGCAGGAATGAAATCGCGCATTGGCGTCGGCGTCATTGGATTCGGCACGGTCGGCACCGGGGTGGCGAAAGTGCTGATCGACAATGCCGCGCTCATTCGGCGTCGAGTGGGCGTGCCCGTGGAATTGGTTCGGGTCGCCGACCTGGACATTGTCAGGGATCGCGGGGTCTCGCTTCCTCCTGGCGTGTTGACGACCGATATCGGAACCGTTTTGGCTGACCCGTCCGTCGATATCGTTGTCGAATTAATCGGTGGCTGTGACGTCGCCAAGCGAGTCGTGTCGGATGCCATCGCCGCCGGGAAACATGTGGTGACCGCCAACAAGGCGCTGTTGGCCATCCATGGTGAAGAGATTTATGAGGCCGCGGCCCGTAAAGGCGTGGAAGTGGGGTTCGAAGCGAGCGTCGGAGGCGGCATTCCGGTTATCAGGTCCTTGACGGAGGGACTTGCGGGCGACGCAATTCGTTCGATTTACGGCATCATCAACGGCACTTCCAACTATATCTTGTCTCGCATGACCCAGGAGGGTCATGATTTCGACGCGGTGTTACGGGATGCTCAGCAAGCCGGCTATGCGGAGGCGGATCCAACCTTCGACATCCAGGGAATCGACTCCGCCCACAAACTGGCCATCCTCGTCAACCTTGCGTACGGCACGCCGGTCAATGTCAAGGAGATCTACACGGAAGGCATCACACGCATTACTCCGACCGATATCGCCTATGCAAAAGCATTCGGGTTCGTCATTAAGCTGCTGGGAATTGCAAAGCTGGTGGACGGGGAGATCGAGGCCAGGGTCCATCCCACCATGCTGCCCGCGACTTCTCCCATTGCAAGGGTTGACGGCGTGTACAACGCGATTCAGTTGGTCGGCGACGCAGTAGGAGATATCGTCTTGTATGGAAAGGGCGCCGGCTCGATGCCGACCGGCCAGGCCGTCGTGAGCGACATTATCGCCATCGGGAGGAACGTGCTCTCAGGTGCCATGGGCCGCATCCCGCCCGCGGCGTTTCGTCAGGATCAACGCCGACCATTGCGCGTGAAGCCTATGGAGGAAATTTCCTCGCTCTACTACCTGCGGTTCATGGTGGTCGATCGGCCCGGCGTGCTGGCTCAGATTGCCGGAGAATTGGGCCGTTGCGGAATCAGCATCTCTTCGGTGTTGCAACAGGGTCGTCGGGAAGGGCAAACGGTGCCGGTTGTCATCAAGACGCACATGGCCAGCGAGCGCGACGTGCGGAACGCCCTCGCGGAGATCAATCGCAAACCCTTTGTTTCGGAACCTGTGACGCTCATTCGGGTGGAGGGCAAGGACGAATGATGAAGCGAGCGATCCTATGAATCGATGGCGGGGTATTATAGAGGAATATCGCAAGTTTCTCCCGGTGTCGGAGAGGACGCCCGTCATCAGCCTGTTGGAAGGCAACACGCCCCTCATTCGCGCGGTTCGACTGGCTCAAGCGATCGCTCCCGGCATCGATCTCTACCTTAAGTTCGAAGGCGTCAATCCGACCGGCTCGTTTAAAGACAGAGGCATGACCTTGGCCATATCTAAAGCCGTCGAGCAAGGAGCCCGCGCCGTGATCTGCGCGTCGACGGGGAATACCTCCGCGTCGGCTGCGGCCTACGGAGCGCGCGCCGGCTTGGCCGTGTACGTTCTGATTCCCGCCGGAAAAATCGCGCTTGGCAAACTTTCCCAAGCGATGATGCATCAGGCGACGGTCATTCAGATCGAAGGCAACTTCGATCAGGCCTTGGCGCTGGTGAAGGACCTGTCCGCTTCGCGGCGGATCGAGTTGGTCAATTCCCTGAACCCTTTTCGAATCGAGGGTCAGAAGACTGCGGCGTTCGAAGTGTGTGACCAACTGGGAGATGCTCCCGCCTTGCACGTATTGCCGGTCGGCAATGCGGGTAACATCACCGCGTATTGGAAGGGCTATCGTGAGTATCGTCTGGCGAATCAAATCACCAGGCTGCCGAGGATGATGGGGTTTCAAGCGGCCGGCGCTGCTCCGATCGTGCTGGGTCGGGTTGTCGAACAGCCGCACACCGTGGCGACGGCGATCCGAATAGGGAACCCCGCCAGTTGGAAGTCGGCGTTACAGGCCGTCGAGGAATCCTCGGGGGCCATTGACCTGGTGACCGATGAAGAGATCCTTGCGGCCTATGCGACCGTGGCGAGAACGGAGGGCGTGTTTTGCGAACCGGCTTCGGCGGCGTCCGTAGCCGGCGTCACAAAATTATATCGCACCGGAGGGCTTCGGGAAGGTGAGACGGTGGTCTGTACCTTGACCGGCCATGGATTGAAGGACGCCGATATCGCCATCAGTGTGTCGAAACAACCGCTGACCGTCAAGGCGACCCACGAGGACGTCGTCCGTTTGTTGGATGTCTGAATCCGGAGAAGTCTCGATGAAGTATCTGATCCTGCATGCGGCCGGAATGGCCGGACAGCCCCGCCCGGAACTGGAGGGACGCACTCCGCTTCAGGCTTCCGCGACGCCGAACCTCGATCGCTTGGCCCAGAACGGCGAACTGGGCCAGCTTCTCATTCATGCCGAAGGAGTCCTGCACGGAAGCGGAGCGACCGGGACGGCGATTCTCGGTTACGATCCCAAGAAGTATTATCAAGGTCCCGGCCCGCTTGAGGCGGTCAGTTTGGGCGTCTCGGTCACGGAACAGGATGTCGTCTATCGCGGTACAATGGTGACTCTCAGGCCTGAAGGTGGGAAGCCCGGCGACGACATCAAGAAGTTGGGTCCTCATGTGATCATGGATGATGCGACGGGGGGCTTGATCGAAACGGAAGAGGCGCGGGAACTGATCGAGGCGATCAATGAACAGTTGGGGTCTGAGACCATTCAATTTTATCCGGGGTCAGGTCATCGGCACCTCATGGTGTGGGTCAACGGCAAACCTCGGGCGCATTGTGTGGATCCCCAAACTGTCTTGGGAAAATCCATTGGCGGGGCGTTGCCGACGGGGGACGGGGCCGACATCCTTCGGAAGCTGATGGATGCAGCGTATCTGATTCTTCGAGATCATCCTGTCAACGACGACCGTCTGGCCGACGGGAAAAAACCCGCGAATTGTATCTGGCTATGGGGAGAAGGTCGGGCTGTTGCGTGGCCCAGTCTTCCGGAGAAGTATGGTGTCAAGGGGGCGGTCGTGGCGACCGGTGACGTTCATCGGGGGATCGGCATTGCCGCCGGGCTGGAGGCGGTCGATCTTGATCGGCTTGCCGGCGGAGATTTGAGGACCAAGGCGGCAGTGGCGCTTGAGGAGTACGCCAAGAAAGACTTTGTCTATGTCCATGGAGGCCTGACGGACGAGGCGATTCACAGTGCGGACCCCAAAGCGAAAGTTCTCGGCATCGAAGCGTTTGATCGAGAACTTGTCGGCCCTTTAATCGAGGGGTTGGAGCGACAAGGGCCGTATCGGTATCTGGTCATGTGCGATCACGGCAAGGCCGAGGGGCTCGCCCTTTACGCTTTCGGAGAAGGAGGCCGGAAGGGGGCATTGTCATCGAGCCGGCGCTTCACGGAGCCGGACGCACAAGCGACCAATCTTCCCCCCAGGGATGCCACCAAGTTCATCAATCGGCTCTTTGCGAACGGATAAAGCCGGTGGCGCTCATCGTTCAAAAATACGGCGGGACTTCCGTCGGATCGGTCGAGCGGATCCATCGCGTCGCCGATCGAGTTGCTCGTGCCCGTGAGGAAGGACACCGTGTAGTCGTGGTCCTTTCGGCTATGAGCGGAGAAACGGACCGTTTGATCAAGCTGGCCCATGAGGTGACTCCAAATCCCGACGAGCGGGAACTTGATATGCTCCTGTCGACGGGCGAGCGGGTGACCATCGCGCTGTTGGCAATGGAACTGAGGGGGCGGGGCATCAATGCACGATCCTATACAGGGAGACAGGTCGGTATTCTGACCGACAGCGCCCACACGAAGGCGCGCATCGCGCGGGTGTCGGCGGACCGGATTCGCGAGGCCTTGAAAGAGGGAATCGTTCCGGTGGTCGCCGGGTTTCAGGGCATCAATGAAAAGTCGGACGTGACAACGCTGGGGCGAGGGGGGTCGGATCTGTCCGCCGTTGCCTTGGCGGCGGCTCTGAAAGCCGATCGCTGCATCATCTTTACGGACGTGGATGGTGTGTATACGGCGGACCCCAATATCGTGCCGGCAGCCAGGCGTATCGATAAAATTTCATACGAAGAAATGCTGGAGATGGCCAGTTTGGGGGCCAAGGTGCTTCAAACCAGGTCGGTCGAGTTTGCCGCCAAGTTCAACGTGCCGGTCGAGGTCAATTCAAGTTTCAAAGAGGGGAGAGGGACACTCGTGACGAAAGAAGACCCGGATATGGAAGCGGTGGCGGTAGCAGGGGTCACCGGTGACCGGAACCAGGCGAAAGTGACCATTATCGGCGTGCCGGACAAGCCGGGCATCGCGGCAAGGATTTTCGGGCCGGTGGCCCAGGCCAACATCAATGTCGATATGATCATCCAGAACATCAGTCAGGCGGCGTTGACGGACGTGTCGTTCACGATCCCTCGCGCGGATCTTAGAAAAGCCGAACCGATCATTCAAGCTGTGGCGAAGGATATCGAAGCCAAGTCCGTGTCCGTCACTGAGGCGATTGCCAAAGTCTCGCTGGTTGGTGTCGGCATGCGCTCACATTCCGGCGTTGCGGCTAGAATGTTCGACGTGCTCTCACATGAAGGGATCAACATCATGATGATCAGCACGTCCGAAATCAAGATTTCCTGTGTGATCGAAGAAAAGTATCTTGAACTGGCCATGCGCTCGTTGCATACGGCGTTCGGCCTTGATAAAACTCAGGGCTGATACGGTCACAAAAGCTAAGAGCACCGAGACGCCACGTATCGGCACTGTGGATCATGGCGTCATGCTGTAAGTGTCGATCCCTTAGTGTCCAAATGGTCTCGATCATTTCTCGATATTAGCAGAGGATCATGACATGATAGGCCATTAAGAAAATCTGTGCACCGTGATCCTAATCGTAGCAGCCGCTCACAAGATCATGGACGATTTGGGATTTTGATTCAGGAGTTTCGGTTACTGATATGAGAGGTGAGGCGGGTTCTTGTTTCTAAACTAAAGTAGGTGAACCTTCACGCCAAACGATTGAAAGTAATGACCTTTTAAGTTCTTGAAAATAGGTAAAGCCAGAGATACAATTAAAACAAAGTTTATGGACCTCGACGGTCCTTTCTGACTGAAAGCTATGAGAGTGAAGTCCGGAGGGTAGCTCTGGACAGGTAACATAAACAGAAGGAGGGATTTATTATGGCGGCAGAGCGGGGGTATGACATTTCGCAGTGGTATGATTCGCGGCCGTGGAAGATTGGGTGGTTTGCGATGTTGGCGATAGGGATTTTTTGGGTGTTGTATCAGCGG
>JANDJG010000097.1 GCA_024331085.1 Nitrospira sp.
TCGCCTCATGATGCGCCGGATCAAAATACGGCGGGAGTTTCACCCCCATGGGAACCGTGATCAGTGCGCGCGTCCGTTTCATCACCCGCTCCGAAGCCTCCAGGTCATAACCGATCTGCGGTTTTCCTGGAATATTCGGGCAGGACAGATTCACTTCGATCAAATCCGGTCCCGCGGCATTGATCGCGTCGGCGATGATCGCAAAATCCTCTTCGCACAGCCCCGCGACGCTCGCGATGACCGGTTTTCCAAATCGTTTGAGATCCGGGATCAATTCCGCGTAGGCCCGGTAGCCGAGGTTGGGAAGCCCCATGGAATTGATGGATCCGCCCGGGAACCCGTAATACCGAGGCTCCGGATTGCCCCGTCGGGGCTCGACCGTCATCGACTTGGTCACGATGGCGCCGGCACGAGACCGTCCCAACGCCGTCAGCTCTTCTCGCGTTACGCACAACGCACCGGAAGCGTTCATGAAACAGGCGGGAAACTTGACCCCCGCGATCGTCGTGGACAGATCCGTCATCACGAAACCGCTTCCTCCACACGCTCGACTCGCGCCACGAGCCGGCCGTCCTGCATCGTCCAAACGTAGTCCGCGGTCTGAGCCGCGTGCCGACTGTGCGTCACCAGCAGGACCGTTTGCTTTCCCGCCGCCGCCAGTGTTTTCAACAACGTCATGATCGCGGCGCCCTGATGGGAATCAAGGTTTCCGGTCGGCTCATCGGCCAGAAGAAGCCGCGGGCGATGGGCCAACGCCCTGGCGATCGCCACCCGCTGCTGCTCCCCGCCGGATAACTCTCCCGGCCGATGGCTCCGCCTGGGCCCCATCCCAACCATCTCCAACATTTCATCCACTCGCTTCATCACGTCGCGCCGTCTCTCTCCGCGCAACAGCAACGGCAACGCGACATTTTCTTCCGCCGTCAACGCGGGAACCAAATGAAACGCTTGAAAAACGATCCCGATGGTTTCGCGGCGCAAGGCCGTCCATTCGGCGTTGCTGAATCCCGCGGTGGATCGCCCGTCGAGAATGATCTCGCCCGACGTCGGCTGGTCCAAGCCGGCGACGAGATTCAGCAACGTGCTTTTGCCGCATCCGCTCGGCCCCACGAACGCGCAAAAGTCGCCTTCTTTTATCTCAAGGTTCACCTCGCGCAAGGCGGTGACGAGGGTCCCGCCTCGGACGTAGGTCTTCGACAGTCGTTTAAGAACAACCATGCGCGTTCGCGTCTCCGACGAATGAAGCGCCGTCGCTCCGGTTCGGCACGAACGGGCAATCGTATAACATACCGGTTCAGAACGGCACAACCTTGACAGAATCCATGCTTTCGGCTTATGGACCTGTGTCATCGATTTATCATCGGAATGATGCCATCGATGGCCGATTCGTTCATCGATTCCGTTCGCGGGATAACCAGGCAAGCCGTGCGGTTTCTGCTGCCGGTCGAGTGTGCGGCCTGCGGTCTTCCTCTGACCGATAGTCCGATTCCTTGCTTCTGTATCGGTTGTTGGAATTCCATTGTTCCCATCGACTCTTCCCGCTGTGCCCGGTGCGGCTACCCGTTTCTTTCGCCGGCCGCGACGTCCCATGCGCCCGATCATACGTGCCAATCCTGCAGGAAACGCCCACCCTCTTATACGAAGGCCTGGACGTTGTATCCCTACCGCTCGCCTCTGCGGGAAGCTTTACATCTGTTCAAATACCAAGGAAAGGTCTCGCTGGCGGCTCCTTTGGCCCGCCTCATCACTGACCGCCTTCCTCGATTCGAGTCCCTCGACGTCATCGTTCCGGTCCCCCTCCATATCGAGCGACTGCGCGAACGAGAGTTCAATCAATCATTGCTCCTGGCTGATCGGATCGGCCGCCACCTCGGCCTTCCTGTATCTTGCACCGACTTGATCCGCTGCCGGCCTGCTCCTCCACAAATCTCGCTGAGGAGAAAAGAACGGCTCAAAAACCTCCGCGGCGCGTTCACCGTCCTACACCCTCGCGCCGTGGCCGGCAAACGCATTTTGTTGATCGACGATGTCTTCACGACCGGGGCGACGATCAACGAATGTGCCAAGGCGCTCCGCAAGGCCGGATCAAGCGACGTGTTCGCCCTCACGTTGGGGCGAACGATGGATGCGAGCCATGTCCCCGATCGGCTGTTTCAACGGCGGGATGGTCGGCCGTCAGGCTAACGAAGAGGAGAATGCACCCATGCCGATTTACGAATACGTGTGTCGAAGTTGTAAGAAACGGAGTTCGCTTCTGGTGTTGAATTATCGCAACCAACTCTCGGCTTCCTGCCGCCATTGCGGCGGTCTTGAGTTGGACCGTGTCATGTCCCGGTTCGCCGCGCCAAAATCCGAGGAAGCTCGGATGGAGTCCCTGGCTGAGTCCGCCGATCTTGATGGACTGGACGAACAGGATCCGCGAAGCATGGCCCGTTTTATGCAGAAGATGAAACGCGAAATGGGCGAAGACTTCGGCGACGACCTTGATATGGACGCCGTGATGGAGCAAGAAACCCCTATGGATCAAACCGGAGAGTCTGGCGATGGTGACAACGTATGACAGCCATTGTCATACATTTTCCTTGACAATCTCCGCATGTCGCCGGACAATGCGCTCTATTGCCATGATGCGCGTGGAAGGGTTTCTTCGCGAACACGGACCTTGGTGGCGGGATGGGCGCGCTTCCCAAAAGCGAATTGATGACAGTCGAAGAAACGTGCCGTTACCTGAAAATCACTCGCCGCACACTTTATCGATATTTGAGGAGCCATCAGATTCCTGCGTTCAAGTTGGGAAAAGAGTGGCGGTTCGTCCGGTTGGATCTTGAACAATGGATTCGCAGCCGAACCACAACCGTGACCAATCGCTGAGCTGACGAGGCCGGGAGCCATGTTCGCCGGAGAATATCTGTGCAAACTGGATGAAAAAGGGCGCTTTATCGCCCCCTCCCCCCTTCGCGAGCAAATCGAAGCGGAAGGGCAGGCGGTCGTCTTTTTGAAAGGCCAAGAGCAATCGTTGTTGTTGTACTCGGCGAAGGAATGGAACCAAGTGCTCGAGCGCACGAAGGCCTCGCTGGACGACGATCAAAGCCGTCTCTTCATGCACTTTGTCGTGTCGGAAGCGGGCACCTCGGATATCGATAAAGCGGGCCGCATTCTGATCCCCGCCCGTTTGCGAAAAATGCTGCCGCTCGACGACGACCAGGAAGTCATCCTGGTCGGTCTGTACCATCGAATCGAGATTTGGAGCCCCGGCGAATGGCGGCGCTATCTGACTCGCACGGAAGATCGGTACGAGCAAAACATGGCCAAGATCATGAATCTCTTGTAGCTCGATTCATGCCCTCACGTCGCCAGCGATTCATCCCACGCCCCTTTCGACTTTCCGCTCCAGCGCCCTCGATTCGCTCCCAGAAAAAAGAGCCGTTCTCTGTCCCTGTCTCTTCGATTGCGCGCGCTCGCTCCGCCGGATTACTCCCACCGCATATGGTTCAAAAACTCAGGCGCCAACCTGAATGTCTCTCTACCGTCACGGTAACGTCGGAACATCTGTCGATGATTCTGCCCGTTCCCCCCAGCATCAACCATCAATATGCCACAGTGAACGGCCGCCGTTTGCTGTCCTCCGCCGGTCGGTCGTACAAAGCTCACGTTAGCCGCCACATCTGGATCGCCCTGGCCCAATCACCGGCCCGCGCTTCCTTGCTGAAACGGTTCCAATCGACTCCGCTGGCCCTCTCGATCCATTTTTATTTCACGACGCCGCTGCGTCGTGATGTGGACGGCGGTTTGAAGATCACACAGGATGCCGTCTGCGAAGGACTGGGGATCAATGACAACCGCATAGTCGAAACCCACCTGTACAAACGGATTGATAAACTCAACCCGCGCATTGAAGTCCGCCTGACCACTGCCGACTCCCCACTCACGATTTGACAAATCGCGCCCCTGCATCCACAAGCGAACTTATTGAGATTGAAGCCACATAACGACGCATTCGAAAGCGATGCGCAGCAAGCCGCACGTCATTCAACGTGATTATCAGCCTCGAGATGACAAGCGCTTCTTATCGGGAAAGTGACCTGTTGGTCAGCTACTCCCGCCCATACTATTCGTACCGCAGGGCGTCGATGGGATTCATCCAGGCGGCCTTGTTGGCGGGATACAAGCCGAAGAACAACCCTACGGCCACGGAGAACACAAACGCGGCGACCACCGTTTCCGGCGAAATAATCGTCGGCCATCCGGCGACAGCCGTCGTCGCCCGCGCGCCCAGAATGCCGACAAGGATTCCCAGACAGCCTCCGAGGACGCTCAAGGTCATCGCTTCGACCAAAAACTGAATCAGAATGTGTCGCCTGGTCGCTCCCACCGCCATCCGCACGCCGATTTCTTTGGTCCGTTCCGTCACCGACACCAAGAGAATGTTCATAATGCCGATGCCCCCGACCAGCAAAGAGACGGAGGCGATGGAAAACAACATGATCGTCAACGTCTCGCTCGTATCCTCATGCACTTTTCCGATGTCGACCTGCGTGCGGATGAAGAAATCGTCGTCTTGATCGGGCTGCAACCGGTGCCGCTGTCTCAGCACTTCGCGAATCTGCGCCACCGCGGGTGCGAGATCTTCCGGCCGCTCCGTCGAGGCGAATAACGCTCCGACGGAGCCTAAAAAATAGGTGCCGAAGACTTTCCGTTCGGCGGTGCTGAAGGGAATAAAAATGACGTCGTCCTGATCCATTCCCTGAGCCGACTGCCCCTTCGGAGCCAGCGTGCCGATGACGCGAAACGGCACGTGGTTGATGCGGATGATGGCGCCGACCGGCTCTTCCCCCGGCTCGAATAAATTGTCAACCGCCGTTTGCCCGAGCACGGCGACGCGGGCCGCCGTATCAAGATCCTGTTGCGTAAACGGTCCGCCGCCGGTGAACGACCATCCCCGAATCGTCAGATAGCCGGGCGAAATTCCGTTGACCGTTCCATTCCAATTCTTGTTGCCATGGACGATCTGCATCACGTCGCGCCTGGCCCATCCGGTTTCGCGGAGCAGGGGAACGCGCTTTTTCAGTTCGACGGCATCGGCCGTCGTCAACGTCACCACCCCTCCTTGCCCTCCCCGCACGCCGCCGGTCGTGACGGCCCCGGGCAGGATAAGGATGACATTGGTCCCCATGCTGGCCACCCGTTCGGCGACGGCGGCCTTCGCCCCCTCGCCGATACTGACCATCGCAATGACCGCTCCCACGCCGATCACAATCCCCAACATGGTCAATCCGGTTCGGAGTCGATTGCGACCGAGAATCCGAACCGCCGTCAGAGCGGTCAACAGCAAAAAGGTGGGCATCAGGCCTCGACCGACAGAGCGGATGCGCCGGACGGTGTTTTGCGATCCGTTAAAATGCGGCCGTCTTTCATGACGACTTCCCGTTCGGCGTAGGCGGCGATGTCCGTCTCGTGCGTCACCAAAACGATGGTAATCCCCTGCTTTTTATTCAAACCATCGAGAATCGCCATAATTTCCAGACTCGACTGAGTATCGAGGTTGCCCGTGGGCTCATCGGCCAGCAAGAGCGACGGAGAAGCGACCAACGCCCGCGCGATCGCGACCCGCTGCTGTTGTCCCCCGGACAGTTGCGACGGATAATGGTTCTCTCGCCCCTGAAGTCCGACGCGCGCGAGCGCCTCCGCCGCGAGGGCCCGCTGTTGCCTAAGCGGCAGGCCTCGATAAAACAACGGGAGTTGCACGTTTTCCAACGCGCTGGTGCGGGGAATCAGGTTAAAGTTTTGAAACACGAAGCCGATCCGGCGGTTTCGAATCTCGGCCAATTGATCGGCCCGCAATCCTCCTACATCGACCCCTTGCAGCCGATAACAGCCCTTTGTCGGTCGATCCAGACAGCCGAGTATATTCATCAGCGTCGATTTTCCAGAGCCGGACGCCCCCATGATCGCGACAAACTCCCCTTCCTCAATGAGCAAATCAACCCCTCGGAGAGCCTGAACCTCCACGTCGCCGAGACGATAGATTTTCCAGAGATCCTCACAAGAAATGAGTGCGGCCATCGACGCCGATCCTCCTCATCCATATGACGATCGCGGAAATCATGGCGTGGTCCAAGACGCGAGCCATTTTCGGATTGATCCCGCGACTATCGTCATTGAACGCCGAATCACCGGCGGCGACCGCCGCCGAAACCGGGAGGCAATTCGCTCGATCTTCGTTCACTCCTGGACGATTCAAGCCCGACGATGACCGGATCTCCCTCTTCTACATCGCCATCCAACACTTCCGTCCATACGCCGTCTGAAATGCCCGTCCGAATGACCAGCGGTTCCGGCTCATCGTCGATCGCCGGTCTCCAAACTCTTTTTGCCGCTCCGCCCTGTTCTGGAACCGCGGGCTCACCGTTCACCCTTCCTCCTGCCTTCGTGCCCTGCTCGTTCTTCCCCTTCGTATCCAGTCGATCTTTCTGAGGCGGGCTGAATCGCAGTGCGGCGTTGGGCACCTTCAAGACGTCGTTCTTTTTGGCGACAACGATCGAGACGTTCGCCGTCATCCCCGGCTTGAGACGCAAATCACGATTGTCGACGCCCACCACCACATTATAGGTCACGACGTTTTGCACGTTGATCGGAGCCAAGCGAACCTGGCGAATGACGCCGTGAAACTGAACGCCCGGGTAGGCGTCAACGGTAAACGTCGCCTCCATGCCCTCGACGATTCCTCCGATGTCGGACTCACTGACGTTGGTGTCCACTTGCATTTGAGTCAAATCCAGCGCGATCAAAAACAGGTTCGGCGTCGCAAAGCTTGCGGCCACCGTCTGTCCGACTTCCACGTTGCGCGCGACGACGATACCGTCCACCGGCGAGCGAATGATCGTGTACTTGAGATCAAGCTCGGCCGCGTTGAGCGTCGCCTCCGCCTGTCTGACCTGCGCCTCGGCGACTCGAACTTGCGCCTCGGCGGCCTCATAATTGGTCATGGCGAGATCGACGTCATTTTGCGAGACGAACTGTTCCGCCATCAACGGTTTCAGCCGCTCAAGCTCGCGCTTGCGCTGCGCAAGGTCCGTCCGAGCTTTGGCCAAAGCGGCCCGAGCCATTTCAAGGTTGCTTGCGGCCTGGTCGCGACGGGCCCTGAACGGTTCGGGGTCGATCACCGCCACCGTTTGTCCGGCTTTCACCCGCGTATTGAAATCAGCGTGCAGACTCTTGATCATGCCGGACACCTGTGTGCCGACTTGAACCGACACCACGGGATTGATCGTTCCGGTGGCGCTGACGACCGAAACCACGGCGCCTCGCTCGATCTTGGCCGTCCGATATCGAACCGGCTCTTTCCGATCTCCGCTGAATAGGACATATCCACCGACGGCCAGCCCGACGGCGACGACGGTGAGGATCATGCCGACGCGCTTCATGCCTGTATCCTGAAAACCTCCGGCACACGTATCTTAACAGGAAGCATCCGGCCAATCATCTTGTGGAGCAAGATCCACCGCGGTCCACGCCCCGGATCTCCACAGCGAGACTGACCCGGCAGCCGTGCGTTCGGGCCGGCCTGACGATCGCTTTGCGGTCGGAAAACCTTGGGATGAGTTATCGAGCCAGAAGCTGATCAAGGAAAGCGGTTGAAACGTGTCCCTTCTGAAAATCGGCGTCTTCGAAGATCTTGCGGTGAAGCGGAATCGTCGTCTTGATTCCCTCGATCACGAATTCATCGAGCGCGCGCCTCATTCGCGCAATCGCTTCCTGTCGATCCTTGCCGTGAGTGATCAACTTCGCGATCAGAGAGTCATAGTGGGGAACGACCGTGGCACCCGGCTCCATGGCCGAGTCGACCCGCACGCCGAATCCTCCCGGCACGCTGTACTTGGTGATTTGACCCGGGCACGGAATGAACTTGTCGGGATCTTCGGCGTTGATACGGCATTCCATGCTGTGACCGTTCATCGTCACGTCCTGTTGCCGAATGGACAACGGATACCCGGCAGCCAAACGAATCTGCTCTTTGATCAAATCGATGCCCGTGACCATTTCGGTGATCGGATGCTCGACCTGAATCCGGGTGTTCACCTCCATGAAAAAAAAATTACGCTCCTTATCGAGTAAAAACTCCACCGTTCCGACGTTGCGATACTGCACGGCTTTGACCGCCTCGACGGCGACCCGCCCGATCTCCCGGCGGAGTTTGTCGTCGACGGCGGGAGAAGGGGTTTCCTCGACCAGCTTTTGATGACGCCGCTGAATGGAACAGTCCCGCTCGCCGAGATAAATGACGTGTCCCCGATAATCGGCCAGCACCTGAACTTCGATGTGGCGCGGCTCCAGGAAATATCGCTCAAGATAGACCCCTTCGTTTCCGAACGTGGACTTGGCTTCCGCCTGGGCGGCTTGAAAGGCCCTGGCCAAATCTTCCGCCTTGTTCACGACGCGCATTCCTCGTCCTCCGCCGCCGGCCGTCGCTTTAATGATGACGGGAAAGCCGATTTTCTGGGCCGCCTGCATCGCTTCGTCTTCGTTTCGCAGTTCACCAAGACTGCCGGGCGTGACCGGCAACCCTCGCTTGGCGACGGTTTCTCGCGCTTTGGCCTTGTCGCCCATCAGAGCGATATTTTCCGAAGTGGGGCCGATAAATTTGATGCCGATGGATTCGCACACCTCCGCGAAATGCGCGTTTTCCGCCAAGAACCCGTATCCGGGATGAATGGCATCGACGCCGGTCACCTCGGCGGCGCTCAACACGTTTGGAATATTGCGATAACTCATCGCCGCGTCCGCGGGCCCCACACATATTTTTTCGTCGGCGGCCCTGACGTGAAGAGCGCCGCTATCGGCCTCCGAATGGATGGCGACGGTCTTGATTCCCAGCTCTTTGCAGGCTCGAATCACCCGCAGCGCGATTTCCCCGCGATTGGCGACAAGAACTTTCTTGAACACGATTTCACCCCGGACTCACGGTGAGGAGTGCATTGACGTTATCAGCGACC
>JANDJG010000098.1 GCA_024331085.1 Nitrospira sp.
TGTCTCTGTACCTCTGTGGTGAAAGGATTTGCCCATGATACCCAAAGACTGCAAACGCTTAGCAGAAGTTGACTTTCCAATTGCCGTGGTGTCGAAGCACGCGGCGCGGGAGAAGTCTATCCGGCACGGACACCCGTCCACGCTTCACCTCTGGTGGGCGCGGCGGCCGTTGGCAGCGTGCCGGGCTATGCTACTGGGCCTGCTTCTGCCCGACCCCTGCGACCCGCTTTGCCCTAAAGAATTTAAGACCAAGGCGGCCAAGACCCTGCTCGACGCGCCGGGGTGGAACACGCCAAAACGGCAGACGCAGGTAAAGTCAGACGACGGCCTGCGCCGGGCACTGCTGGATTTCATCGGCGATGTTGCCAACTGGGATGTTGCCAACGACGCGCGCTGGATCAGTGTGGCACGGGAGTTGGTCAAGGCTGCGCACCCGGAGGAGACCCCGCTGGTCGTTGATCCCTTTGCCGGCGGCGGCTCCATTCCGCTGGAGGCGCTCCGCCTGGGCTGCGAGGCGTTTGCCAGCGATCTGAACCCGGTCGCGTGCCTGATCCTGAAGGTCATGCTGGAGGATATTCCGAGGGAGACTCACCGCAGAGGCGCAGAGGGCGCGGAGAGTTTGACGGATGAGTTGCGGAGGGTCGGAAAGGAGATCAAGGAGAAGGCCGAGAAGGAATTGGCCGAGTTCTATCCCAAAGACCCGGACCTGCCTGCGCCGCGACGCGGGAAGTTTTTCATCTACGTGCTGAAATGCTCGGACGACTCCTTCTATATCGGACAGACCGAAGATATTGCCCGGCGTTTGAAGCAACACGAAAGCGGCGAAGTGTCGTGGACGGCCAATCGTCTGCCGGTCGAGATCATCCATTGGGAGCAGTTCGATTCGCGCGAGGCTGCCGTCAGACGCGAACAGGATCTGAAGACAGGATTTGGGCGAAAATGGCTCAAGCGTGAATACGATGCTGGAAGACTTGCGGCGCGGCAGGCAGGCGGCGCGACGCCTATCGCGTACTTGTGGGCGCGGACGGTGCGGTGCGAGTCGCCGAACTGCGGCGCCGAGATACCGCTGGTGCGCTCGTTCTGGCTGTGCACCAAGGCAAATCGGCGGCGAGCGCTGAGGTATAAGGTCGTCCGGCCTAAGTGTGAACCGCCGCGAGTGGAGTTCGAGGTCTTCGAGCCCAAAAGCGAGAAGGAGGTCCAGGGCGGGACGGTCACACGCGCTAAGGCGACGTGCCTTTGTTGTGGGACTGTTTTGCCGCCCGAGCGCGTGCGGGCGCAACTGGCCGAGCAGCGCGGCGGTGCGGATGTGATATTCACCGCAGAGGCGCAGAGAACGCAGAGAGAAGAGAGAGACAAAAGCTCTCCGCGCCCTCGGCGTCTCGGCGGTGCAAGACTCTTGGCGGTTGTCACGCTCCATCCAGGCATGCAGGGACGCAACTACCGGTTGCCGACAGAACGCGACTATGAGGCCGTCTGGAAGGCGCAACAGCGCATCAAGGCGATCCTTGACGAGTGGGAACGCGGCCTGCCTGCCGCGTCGCGGGACGCGGCGCAAGCAGGCGGCAAGAATGGCCTTTGCCCCGTGCCGGATGAGCCGCTTCCGCCGGTTGGGACTCTCGGTTTCCGCGTCCAGCGTTACGGCATGCTTCAATGGGGCGATCTGTTCACGGCGCGGCAGAAGGTGGCGCTGGTAACGCTCGCAAGACTCACCGCAGAGACGCAGAGGACGCAGAGTGAGGCGGTGAGGGAAGGGATGGCGCTCGGAATCGGCAGATGCACAGATCGAAACTCTAATCTGACAAAATGGGATGTGAGCAGCGATAACATCGGCAGCACATTTGCCCGGCAGGCATTGCCGATAGTGTGGGACTTTGCTGAAGTCGCTCCGCTCGCGGGTGCAAGTGGTGATTGGTCTGGCATGGTCGAGTGGATAGCACAGGTTGCGGAGCAATTCGGTAGTACATCGCCGACTTCTGGACAAGCCCAGGAAGCCGACGCATCCTCCTCGCCGCTGCCGGATGATGCGGCAACAGTGTGGTTCACCGATCCGCCCTATTACGATGCTGTGCCCTATGCAGACCTGTCGGATTTCTTCTTCGTATGGCTCAAACGAACGCTGCCGGGACATCCCCTTTTGCGCGACCCATTTGATCCGGCAAATCCACTCACGCCGAAAGCTGCTGAGGCAGTTCAGAACGAGCGTTCGGAAACCAAAGATGGGAGACCGAAAGACAAGGCGTTCTACGAAGAAGCAATGGCCCGTGCCTTTGCCGAAGGCCGGCGGGTGTTGCGCGAGGACGGCGTGGCCTCCGTGGTTTTCGCTCACAAGACCACCGAAGGATGGGAAGCCTTGCTCAGCGGCATGATCCGCGGAGGTTGGGTCATCACCGGCTCATGGCCGATTGCCACAGAGATGGGGTCCCGCTTACGTGCCCGGGATTCCGCCGCGCTCGCCACCAGCATTCACCTCATCTGCCGGCCGCGGCCAGATGACGCCCCCGTGGGCGACTGGGGCGAGGTCCTGCGCGAACTCCCCAAGCGCGTGGGCGACTGGATGGAGCGGCTTCAGGGCGAGGGCATTCGCGGCGCGGACCTCGTCTTCGCCTGCATCGGCCCGGCGCTGGAGATTTTCAGCCGCTACCGCAAGGTCGAGACGGCCGACGGCCGCGAAGTCAAACTGGCGGAATATCTGGAGAAGGTCTGGGAGGTGGTCGGCCGTTCGGCCCTCGAACAGGTGCTCGGCACGGCCGAGGCCAAGGCCCGTAACGGCGCGGCCGGGGCGGTGGAAGAAGACGCCCGGCTTACGGCTCTATTCCTCTGGACGCTTCAGAGCACGAATGGGGAAGAAGTTCACCACAGAGACACAGAGAGCACAGAGGAGAATGAGACGGACGGAGAAGAAGATGGCGATAACTCTGTGTCCTCTGTGTCTCCGTGGTGCAAATCCGGGTTCTCCCTCCCCTTCGACGTGGTACGCCGGTTCGCTCAGCCGCTGGGCATTGAACTGCCGAAGTGGGAAGGGCGCGTCATTGAAACGGAAAAGGGCGTAGTCCGGCTCCTGCCCGTTTCTGAGCGTGCAAAGCAACTCTTTGGTGAGGACGGGGCCGAGGTGGTGGCCTTCCAACTGGAACGCAATCCGGCCGAGGGATTTCAACTGTCTCTCTTCCCCGAACTGAATTCTCAACCCGTGTCGCGCATTCGCGGCCGCAAGAAGGGTCGCATCGCAGGTGCGTCTACCACGGAACCCGAACTGAAAAAGGACCGCGAGGCGACCACCCTCGACCGTGTCCATGCCGCGATGCTCCTCCAGGCCGGAGGCCAAGCAAACGCGCTCCGGGCGCTCATCAAGGCCGAGCAGGAGCGCGGCCCCGATTTTCTGCGCCTCGCGAATGCGCTCTCCGCGCTCTATCCGGCCGGAAGTGAAGAGAAACGATTGCTGGACGCCATGCTGCTCGCGGTTCCGCGATAAGTAGAATGTAAAAAGGTAAAAGGAAAAAATGAACAACAACAAGCCACGCGACATCAAAGAACGAACTTTTACTTTCGCGCTGGAAATAGTGCGTCTTTGTCAGCGATTCGAAAAGTGTTCGGATGTTTCTCGGACATTGGGGAAGCAATTGCTTCGATCAGGAACGTCCATCGGAGCAAATGTTGAAGAGGCTCAGGCCGGGCAAAGCATGGCTGATTTCGTTAGCAAATATACGGTTGCCCTGAAAGAGGCGCGGGAAACCATCTACTGGCTTCGATTGTTTCGGGCATCCGATTCAAGCAAAGCCGATCAGCTCGACGCGCTCATTCAAGAGGCAGGTGAACTGTCTCGGATCATCGGATCAATTGTCGTAAGCGCCAAAAAGGGGAAGACGAAATGACCGCCGCTGCATTTTGCCTTTTTACTTTTCACTTTTGCCTTTCAACCGGAGGTTGACATGGAACCCTGGTACAAGGTTGCAATACCGCGCAAGGAGGTCCGCGAGGGCCGCTCCTTCAACCCGGACGAGTTCGCCATCCATCTGGAGCAGGTCATCGGCAAGGCCGCCCCGGAGGACTACCGGGACCCAAAACAGTTTTTCGCTCGCACTTGCTTCACGCGGGCATTGCGGGAGCACGCGGGCATGGTGCTCCGGCGGCTCTCCGGCGAGACGGTGAACACCGCGCCCGTTATGACGCTCATTACCCAGTTTGGCGGCGGCAAGACGCACACCCTCACCGCGCTCTACCATCTCGTGACGACCGGGGCGAAGGCGGTCGAGTATTCGGGCGTCGGCGACCTCCTCAAGGAGGCCGGTATCAGCGCCGTGCCGAAGGCGCGGGTCGCCGCGTTTGTGGGCAATGCCTGGGACCCCAAGGATGGCCGTGAGACGCCATGGATCGACATCGCCTGGCAACTGGCCGGGGAGCCGGGGGTGCGTGAGTTGGGACCGGCCGCCAAGACCACGCCACCGGGGACTGAAGCCTTGAGTCGAGTCTTTCAAGCTGCGAATGCTCCTGTTCTCCTACTCTTCGACGAAGTATTGAACTTCATTAACCGCCACCGTAACATGGCAGAGCAGTTCCACGCCTTTATCCAGAACCTGACCGTGGCCACCACGGGGACGACGCACGGGGCGGCGGTCATCAGCCTGCCGAGAAGCCAGGTGGAGATGACCGATTGGGACGTGCAGTGGCAGGACAAAATCACCAAGGTTGTCCGGCGCGTGGCCAAGGACCTCATTGCCAACGACGAGACGGAGATCAGCGAGGTTATCCGGCGGCGGCTTTTCGAGGACATCGGCAGCGACCGCATCCGCAAGAACGTCGCCAAGGCCTTTGCCGACTGGTGCTTCGAGCGCCGGGCGCAACTCCCTCCCGAATGGACAGCGGTGGATACCGCGACCACCGAGGCCAAGGCGCGGGAATACCTGCGTGGCCGCTTCGAAGCGTGCTATCCCTTCCATCCGGCGACGCTCTCGGTGTTCCAGCGCAAGTGGCAGGCGTTGCTGCAGTATCAGCAGACGCGCGGGACGCTGGCCATGCTGGCGCAGTGGATTTCCTGGGCCTACCGCAGCGGCTTCACCGAGGCCCGGCGCGAGCCACTCATCACCCTCGGTTCGGCGCCGCTGGACGTGGCGGAGTTCCGAAGCGTGGTGCTGGGCCAGCTCGGCGAATCCCGCCTCGTGGCCGCGATTGACGCGGACATCTCCGGGGTGCAGTCGCACGCGCGCGCGCTCGATGCGGACACCAAAGGCGCGCTCAAGGACATTCATCGCCGCGTGGGCACCGCCATTCTTTTCGAGTCTTCCGGAGGGCAGATTGACAAGGTGGCGCACCTGCCGGAACTGCGCTTTGCGCTCGGTGAACCTGAGATTGATACGACCTCCGTGGACAACGCCGCGTTCGCGCTCGAAGACAAGTCCTACTTCATCCGTAGGGTCGGCTCGGACGGCTTCAAGATAAGCCACCAGCCGACCATGAAGAAGGTAGTGAACGACCGCCGGGCGTCGCTCGACGAGGAAACCGAGATCAAGCCCGCCATGCGGAAGGTCATCGAAGACGAGTTCCGGCGCGGCGCTAGCGTCCCCGTCGTCCCATTCCTGGAAGACGGCTCCGCCGTTCAGGACACACCCAAACTCACGCTCGTGGTGATGGACCCGTCCCACGAATGGACGGGCGAGCCCTCGCTTCGCCAGAGAATTGCAGAGTGGACACGCTTGCGTGGCAAGTCGCCAAGGCTCTATCCGGGGGCGCTGGTCTGGTGTCTGAAGAAGCCGGGGCGTAGCCTGCGCGAGAGCGTCGAGATGTGGCTGGCGTGGAAGCGCGTGGCGCGGGAAATCGCGGACGGCACTCTGGGCGGAGATTTCGACCGCGGCGACCGCGCCGAGATTCAGGCGAAAGTTGCTGATGCCAAGGAATCCGTCAAAGACGAGGTTTGGGGCGGATACCGCTACGCAGTGATTGCCGATACAAGAGAACGTGACGGACTAAAGGTCATTGACCTTGGGGCGGGGCATTCCTCGAGTAGCGAGACGCTCTGCGGCCGAGTTATTACCGCACTCAAATCCGAGGCGTTGCTCAACGAGTCGGTCGGCGCGGGATACATCGAGCGCAACTGGCCGCCCGCCTTGAAGGAATCCGGGGCGTGGCCGCTCTCCAGCCTGCGGCAGAGCTTCCTGAATGGGTCGCTCACGCGCCTACTGGACCCGGATAGCACGCTGCGCGGCAAGATCGTCGAGTTCGTGAACAGAGGTGACTTTGGGCTGGCTTCCGGGCAGAAGGCGGACGGTTCCTATGATCGGGTTTGGTTCGGCGAATTGATCGATGCCGAGGAAGTGGCGTTTGAGGCGGGAGTGTTCCTTCTCACCAAGGCGAAGGCGCAGGCGCTGAAGAGCGGCGCACGGCCGGAACCCGCACCAGGCCCTACCCCCGGTCCCGATATTCCGCCGACGCCCGAACCCGAACCGCAGCCCGAACCGGAGCCGACGCCGGGTGTAATAACGAAGACATACCGCATCGTGGGGCAAGTCCCGCCCGAAGTCTGGAACCGGCTGGGAACGAAGATCCTGCCGAAATTGCGTAGCGGTTTGGAGCTTAAGATCGGCATTGAGTTATCGGTCACGGTAAAAAGCGATGAGGCCAAGATGTTCGAGGCGGACATTCGCCAGATTTTGGCGGACCTCGGGCTGGCGGGAAAGGTGCGGTTGGAGTAACGGTAGGGCCTCAAAGACCGACCCAACGCCACCCCGCGGCAGAAGGTCATCAGCGAAATCTTTTCCGGCATCGAGCGCACCCGCATTGACACCGAGCGCAACCTTTTGGATGTGCTCGACAAGCTCAACGAAATCAGCGCCGAGAGCGTGGACCCGACCCACGTCTTTACCCTCTCGCAGGTCTATGAGGGGTTGCTGCTCAAGATGGGCGAAAAGGGCAACGACGGCGGGCAGTTCTTCACCCCGCGCGAGGTCATCCGCGCCATGGTGCGGGTGATTGATCCCAAGATCGGCGAGACGGTCTATGATCCGGGCTGCGGCACCGGCGGCTTTCTGGCGCAGGCGTATGAACACATGGCCGGACCCAACAACGAAACGATCACCTCGCCCAACCAACTGGAAACGCTCAAACGCCGCACCTTTTACGGCCGCGAGAAGGACAATGCCATCTATCCCATCGCGCTCGCCAATCTCATGCTGCACGGGATAGACGAGCCGCACATCTGGCACGGCAACACGCTGACGGGCGCGGAAACATACGGCGGTTTGTTCCAGGACGCGGCGGCGCTCTTTGACGTGGTGCTCATGAATCCGCCCTTCGGCGGCAAAGAGGGCAAAGACGCCCAGACCCGCTTTGCCTACAAGACCGGCGCCACCCAGGTGCTCTTTCTGCAGCACGTGATGGACAGCCTCAAGCCGGGCGGTCGCTGCGGCATCGTGCTGGATGAGGGAGTGCTCTTTCGCACCAACGAAACGGCCTTTGTGCAGACCAAACGCAAACTCCTCGACGACTGCGATCTGTGGTGTATCGTGAGCCTGCCGTCAGGCGCCTTTGTCAACGCCGGCGCAGGCGTTAAGACCAACCTGCTCTTTTTCACCAAAGGCAGGCCCACCGAACGCATCTGGTACTATGACCTCTCGGACATCAAGGTGGGCAAAAAGACGCCGCTGACGCTGGCGCACTTTGAGGCGTTCTTCCGCCTGCTGCCCACGCGCGCCGACAGCGAGCATAGTTGGACGGTGACGCGAAAGCAAATCGAAGCGCGCAACTTTGACCTCAAGGCGGTCAATCCCCATCGCAAAAACGACGAGGACGCGCGCACGCCGGAAGAACTCATTGCTTTGATCCGAGCCAAAGGCAAGGAAGTAGAGGAGGCCCTGGCAGCGTTGTTAGCTCAAAACTGAAAAAAATGGCTGCTTGATTCTGATCGCATCCGCACTTACCGGGGCGCCGAGCCGCCGCCCTTCGAGCCGGAACAATACCGCCACGATTTTCTTGCGCGGCTCACAAGTGGTAAGACCCTCGTCCTAGAGATCAGAGGCGAGGAAAGCGAGCAAAACAGGGTCAAGCACCGCTACCTTGACGAGTGGGTTAAAGCCGTCAAAGCGCACGGTGGTTTTAGTCACTGGAAATGGGCGGTGGTGAGACACCCCGGAGAGATTGGGGACCTGCTTTCTAGCCTGCATTTTCCACTTGTGGTGAATAATGCGGGTTAGGTCTTTGGGTTCAAGCTCACAGGCTAAAGAATTTCCCAGAAGACCCAGTGCTTCAACGCCGATTGCCTGAGCTTCCGACCAGGTGCCTGAGAATTCCCATGAAGTGGAAGGTCTTGGGGGAGGGCCACTGGATTTCCCTTGCCTCACAGAGGGTGTCGGAATTTGCTTGTCTTATTTCTTCCTTCATAGCCTCCAGGGCCTTCTTCCTTTGAGCCTCGGGGAGCGATAGAGACTGATCTATCTGTCTTATGAGCCTCCTTGCCAGTAAAATGCGCTCTTCCACCCTATGGGATGTGCCCGGGTCAAGAAGACCGTGAGCTAACTTTATGCGATTTAGTCTTAGGGCCGCCTCGTACGTGGCTTCCACTATCTGATCTCTTGTCATCCATTTGGTCTCATAACTAAGGGCATACTTCCAGCTGGGCTGAAGCAAGGCTCCTTCAAATTCCTTTAAAGTTCTGAAAAACAAATTGTAGCCAAAGCGCTCCGGCTCTTCAAATATGGGGCTTGCCGGATCTATGAAAGGTGCAAGTGGGGATATGAAAGGCACGAGCCTAGTCCCGAATCGTTTGAGCAATTCCTCGCAGTAATCCACCGTGGCCAGCACGGATTCAGAGGTCTGTTTGGGAAGCCCTATCATGAAGAAAAGGTCAAACTTTCTGCAACCGGCTTCCAGGGCTGCTTCTATAGTCTCCTCTAACTCTTCATTGGTGTAGTGCTTTCCGCTGGCTCCCCTCACCTGCAGATC
>JANDJG010000099.1 GCA_024331085.1 Nitrospira sp.
CATAAGATCCGCCGGTGATGCGAGGGGCGGGCGTGAACGACAAGGAGGCGATCCCATGACGCCGGAAATGGTGACCGAATTGGGGCGGCAGGCGTTGGAGACGACGTTGCTCGTGGCGACGCCGATTCTGGGCTTGAGTCTCGTGATCGGGTTGGCCGTGAGCGCGTTTCAAGCCATGACCCAGTTGAACGAGGCGACGCTCACCTTCGTCCCGAAAATCTTGGCGCTGTTCGGGGCGCTGTTGTTGTTTTTTCCGTGGATGCTGAACGTGCTGACGACCTTCGCCGCAAATCTGTTCGCCGCTATCCCGCAGTACGCGCATTAAGGCGGCCATGGCGTTGACGCAGACCATTCAGATTTTGTTGCCGGAGTTCCAATCGTTTTTGGCGCTGGTCGTGCGGGTCGGCGGATTGCTCGCCGCGCTGCCGGTTCTGAGCGGGCAAGCCGTTCCGCTCAAAGCCAAGGTGTTGTTGGTCCTAGCGTTGGGCGCGGTGCTGGCGCCGGTCGTTCGCCTTCCAGCCGTTCCGTTCGATCCCGTCGCCCTGGCGGCCGGTCTCGCCGGCGAGTTGGCGATCGGCTTGACGATCGGCCTGGCGGTGCGGCTGTTTTTCGGCGCGCTCGAACTCGCCGGCGACATCGTGGGGATGCAGATGGGGTTCGGTGTGGTGCAACTCCTGGATCCGGCCACGTCGCATCAGGTCCCGCTCATGGGACGGTTTTTCACCCTGCTGGCGTCGCTGGTGTTCCTCTCGCTCAACGCCCACGTGTTGGTCGTCTCGACCATCGTCGCCAGTTATGAGGCGATTCCGGCCTTCGGAACGGCTCCTCCGACCGGATTGGGCGAGGAGATCGTGCGGCTTTCCCGGGAGATGTTCGCGCTCGGTTTGAAACTGGCCGCGCCGGTGTTGGTGACGATTCTCGTGACCAACGTATTGCTGGCGATTTTAGGGCGGGCGGTCGCTCAGATTAACGTCTTCGTGCTCAGCTTTCCCGTGACCATCGCGGGCGGGTTGGCGATTTTGGCGTTGGCGATGCCGTTCATCGTGGCGTTGCTGGGCCGCGAGATCGAACGGCTGCAATTTTCGATCAAAGGGCTCTTGAGCCTGTTGGGGCATGGCTGAGGATCGAAGCAATAAAACCGAACGCGCTACCCCGAAACGCAAAGAGGAGGCGCGCCGAAAGGGGCAGGTGGCCCTCAGTCGGGATCTGTCCACCGCCGCCGTCCTGTTGGGCGGTATCGGATTGCTGGCTGCGACGTTGCCGGCCGGCCTTCAGGCGATGATCGACATGACCAGAGAAGGATTGACTCTGTCGTTTCCGGAGACCTTTCGGAACGGATTGACGATCGAGCAGATTCATGCGCGCGTGATCCGCGCCGGATGGGAAGTGCTCGGGGTGACGCTGCCGATTCTGGGAGGGCTTCTGTTGATCGGAGGTGGAGCGACGATTCTCCAAACGGGATTCCTGTTTCGGCCGGAGGCGCTCCAGTTGGATCCCGGTCGCATCAATCCGCTCAAGGGATTGTCCCGCCTGTTTTCCCTGCGCTCCCTGGTGGAACTGCTCAAAGGACTGTTCAAGATCGCGATTGTAACCGGCGTCGGGTTCGCCGCCGTGCGGGCGGATCTGGGGCAGGTGCCGGGATTGACCGAACTCGACTTCGGCACGTCGCTGCACGTGACGGGATGGTTGTTGTTGAAGGCGGCGTTGGCGGTCGGCGGCGCGATCGGAGTCCTCGCCGGGCTGGATTATCTCTATCAGCGGTATGAATGGGAACGCAGCCTGCGCATGTCGAAAGAAGAGGTGAAGGAGGAGCACAAGTCGACGGAAGGAGATCCGCTGATCAAGAGCCGGGTCCGGACCGCGCAGCGGGAGCTCCTGAAGAAGCGGATGCTGGCGGCGGTCAAAACCGCCGACGTCGTCGTGACGAACCCGACGCACCTTGCCGTGGCGCTCAAATACGACGCCGTCAAGATGGCCGCGCCGTGCGTGGTGGCGAAAGGCGCCGGCGAGGTCGCCGAGCGCATTCGCGAAATGGCCCGGCACCACGGCGTGCCGGTCGTCGAGCACAAGTTCGTCGCCAGGACGCTGTTCGCGCTCGTGGACGTCGGAAAGGAGATTCCGTCGGATCTGTATCGGGCCGTCGCCGAAATCCTCGCGTTCGTCTATCGCGCCCGCGGCATGACGGCGGGCGAAGCGGGCGGGCTTCGGGGACAAGCGTAACGGCGAGGGACGATAAACCGATCGACCGTCATCCGTCGTAACGATCATGTCGACCAAGGTGGAACCGATTCAGCGCGCGTCGTTCGTCAAACATCCCGATATCCTCATCTCCGTGGGGGTCGTGGCCATTTTGATGGTCATGCTGCTTCCCCTCCCGCGGTTTCTGCTCGATCTGCTCCTGAGCTTCAACATCACGTTGTCCGTCATCATTCTGTTGGTCGGCCTGCAAGTGCGGCGGCCCATCGAGTTTTCGGTGTTTCCATCCATCCTGCTGATGATCACGCTCCTGCGGCTGTCGCTGAACATCGCCTCGACCCGCTTGATCCTTCTTCACGGCAACGAAGGCGTCGGCGCGGCGGGCGAGGTCATCAGGGCGTTCGGCAGTTTCGTGGTCGGCGGCAATTACACGGTGGGGTTGGTGGTGTTCTGCATTCTCGTCGTCATCAACTTTGTGGTGGTGACCAAGGGCGCCGGGCGCGTGGCCGAAGTCGCCGCGCGGTTTACGTTGGATGCGATGCCGGGCAAGCAGATGAGCATCGACGCCGATCTGAACGCCGGCCTGATCAACGAGGCCGAGGCGCGGCGGCGCCGTCGGGAAATCGCCGAGGAGGCGGATTTCTATGGAGCGATGGACGGCGCCAGCAAGTTCGTGCGAGGCGACGCCATCGCCGCCGTGGTCATCATCCTCGTGAACATCGTCGGCGGGCTGGCCATCGGCATTCTTCAGCAAGGCATGAGCCCCGCGCTCGCCGCGCAGACCTACACCTTGCTGACCGTGGGGGAAGGGTTGGTCGCGCAGATACCGGCGTTGATCGTCTCGACGGCGGCCGGCATCGTCGTCACCCGCGCCGCCGCCGAGACCGATCTCAGCGGCGAAATCACCAGGCAGTTGTTGACCTCGCCCAAGGCGGTCGGCACCGCCGCCGGGATTCTGCTCGCGTTGGGCATGGTTCCCGGCTTGCCGCATCTCGCGTTTTTGGGCCTGGGGGGGCTTGCCGGTTGGATGGCGTACCGCTTGCGCAAAGAAGAACAGGTCGCCGAAGCGGTTGCGTCGGCTCCCGTCGCTCCCAAGGCCGACGAAAGCGTGACGCGCGTCGCGCCCCTTGAGTTGATGGAGTTGCAGGTGGGATACGGCCTGATCGGGCTGGTGGAGGGAGCGCAAGGGAGCGCGCTGCTGGACCGGATCAAAGGCTTGCGGAGACAGATCGCCGAATCCATGGGATTCGTGGTGCCGCCGATTCACATCCGAGACAATCTTCAACTGCGGCCGAACGAGTACGTCGTCATTTTGAAGGGCGTGGAGGTGGCGAAAGCCGACGTGCTGCCCGGCCATCTGTTGGCGATCGATCCGGGCACGGGCCAGCGGGGGCTGGTGCAGGGAATTCCGACCAAAGAGCCGGCATTCGGTCTTCCGGCCCTCTGGGTCCCCGAAGACGCGCGGGAACAGGCGCAATTGGCCGGCTACACCGTCGTCGACGCGAGCTCGGCGATCACCACTCATTTGTCCGAAATCATCAAACGGCACGGCCATGAGTTGCTCGGACGGCAGGAGGTGCAGGCGCTGTTGGACGAAGTCGGGAAAACGAATCCGAAATTGGTGGAGGAGCTGATTCCGACATTGCTGCCCCTGGGGACGGTCGTGCGGATCCTGGGCAATTTGCTCAAGGAGGGCGTTCCGATCCGCGATCTTCGGTCCATCCTCGAAGCGGTCTCGGACCATGCCGGATCGATCAAGGATGCGGATATGCTCACGGAGTTCGCCCGCCAGGCGCTGGCCCGGACGATCACCAAACAGTTTCAGACGCAGGACGGCACGCTTCAGGTCATTACGTTGGACCCGCTGTTGGATCGGTCGTTGGCCGAGCAGGCGGCCGGTCTTCCGCAGGGAGCCGCTCTTTCGCTCGATCCGGCGCTGTCGCACAAGTTGCTGAACGGCCTGAAACAGGCCGCCGAACGGGTCGCTTCCCGCGGCCATCAGCCGGTCGTGCTGTGTTCGCAGGCCGTGCGGCGGCATCTGCGCCGCCTGACCGATCGCGTGCTCCACGCGGTGCCGATCATCGGTTTCAATGAAGTCGACGCCTTGGCGCGTCTGCAGTCGCTCGATACGGTTCGGATCGACGCCGAACTCGCGCAGTCGTCGTGAGGGAACCGATGAAGGTCAAAACGTTTCACGCTCTCAGCATGCAGGATGCCTTGCGCGCGATCAAGGAGGAATTGGGGCCGGATGCGATCATTCTCTCTTCGAAGGAGGTGCGAGAAGGCGACAGGCCGTTGCGGGTGTTCGATCGTCCGGTGTTGGAAGTCATGGCCGCGTGCGAGGAACCGGCTCCGGCGACGGGTCTCGGGCGTCGCGATGACGATTCGGCGGCCGGCTCCCCCTCAATGTCCGCCGCAAGGACTCCGTCGTCTTCCGCCGTCTCCGGTTTTCGCAAGACGCTCGAATCCCTCCTGGAACCGTCCGGCTCGCTTCGCGAATCGGCCGCCGTTCGACCGCTCGGCTCTCCGGCGCAACCGCCGCGCGCGGAGTCGCGGCGGATTCGACTTCGGCGGCTTCACGATGAATTATGCGAACTGAGCCGACGGTTGGGGGAGTCATTGCCGCCTGAAACCCAATCGGTGAAAGAGGAAACGCCGGCGGTCCTGGGCGCGCTGTGCCGATCGTTCGTTCGACAGGGCATGCACCCCGCGTCGGCGGAAACGCTGGGTAACGATCTGCGGCGGCGATTGGGGCAGAACGGCGCCGGTGATGAAAATCTGATGATTCAAGTCCTCGGTCAAGAAATCGGCCGTCGCATCGTCGTCGGGAGGGACCTTCTGGACCAAACGAGCGGTCGGGTCGTCCGTTTGATTCTCGGGCCCAGCGGAGCCGGCAAGACGTCGATCGTGACGAAACTGGCGGCCCATTGCCGTCTTAAACGGCGCCGATCCGTCGCCGTCGTGACCTTCGACGCCTATCGCGAGGTTTCGGTGGAGCAGTTGCGGCGGTACGCGCGGGCGCTCGGCGTTCCGTTCGCGTCGGCGCGGTCGCCCCGGCAGCTTCGCGACGGATTGCGCCGTCATGCGAGGGCCGATCTGGTTCTGGTCGATATGCCGGGCGTCCGACCGGACGACGTGTCGTCGGCTCTGGAGCTGCATCGGATGCTCGGCGAGGACGCCGACGTCGCCACGCACGTGACGCTTCCGGCCTGCGCGCGGGCTGGAGAACTGCGCGGCATCATCGAGCGAGTCGGCGTACTGCCGTCGCTGCACATCGTCTTCACGAAGTTGGATGAAACGGCGTCGTTCGGAACCGTCTATGACGTGGCGCAGCAGACGGGATTGCCGCTGTCCTATTGGGGGGTCGGCCAGCGGGTGCCCGAAGACATCGAACCGGCGTCGCCGGACCGCTTGGCCGAGTTTTTGATCGCGCAACGGTACGTCGCCTTCCGCCACTCCGCCCTCCCGATGTTGAACGGGGCGAGGGCGACTCATGAGCTGACGTCCGCCGGGTCCGTCTCAAATTCCAACATGTGGCAGGAGGAATCGTTATGCAGAAGAACATGAGCGGCGTCGACGCCTTGGCGACGGCCGAGGATCTGCTCGCCGTGCGCACGAGGGTCGTCGCCGTCTCCAGCGGGAAAGGCGGCGTGGGCAAAACGAACGTGGTGGCCAACTGGGCGGTCGCGCTGGGCCGATCCGGCAAACGGGTGCTGGTGCTGGACGCCGACCTGGGCCTGGGCAATCTGGACGTTTTGTTGGGTCTTGTGCCGCGTCACACGATCGAACACGCGTTGTCCGGCGTCTGCACGCTGAGGGAGATTTGCCTGGAGGGCCCGGCCGGCATTCAGGTGCTTCCCGCCAGCTCCGGGGTTCCTCACCTGACTTCCTTGACGGAGTCTCAGCAACTGGTGATTCAAGAGCAACTGGAGGAGCTTGCGGCCGGCATGGACGTGCTCCTGATCGACACCGGAGCCGGCATTTCGCCAAACGTCACGTTCTTCGCGTCGGCGGCCCACGAGATCGTGATCGTCGTCACTCCCGAGCCGACCTCGCTGACGGACGCCTACGCCTTGATCAAAGTGCTGACGCGCCGTTATCGGGAACGCCGTTTCAAGGTGCTGGTCAATCAAGCGAGGGGACCGAGAGAGGCGGCGGAGGTCTTCCGCAGATTGGACACGGCGGTGGATCGTTTTCTTCAGGTCGCCGTCGAGCCCATCGGCTACGTGCCGCACGACGATTACGTGACGCTTGCGGTCATGCGCCAAAAAGCGGTGGCGGATCTATTTCCGGATTCACCGGCCGCGCAAGCCTTTGCGAGACTGGCCGGGCAAGTCATGCAATGGCCTCTCCCCGATCTCCCCAAAAGCTCCGTTCAGCTCCTGTGGCGAAGGATGATTCATCTTGATTGAGAACCGGAAACGGCGGGAGGGCGCGAAGGAACGAGGAGACATGAGCAAAACGGCTTCCATCAAGGCGAAACGATCGTCTGCGGCCGAGGAGACGGGGCGAGAGCAAATCATCCGGGAGTTCGCCCATGTCATTCACGCCATGGCCCATCGGCTGTCGTTTCGGCTGCCCGCGTATCTGGACGCCGAAGACTTGATTTCGGTCGGCACGATCGGTCTCATGGACGCGATGGAAAAATATGATCCGACGCGGGAAGCCAAATTCAAGACGTACGCCGAATTTCGAATCCGCGGGGCGATGTTGGACGAGATCCGCTCCATGGATTGGATTCCCCGCTCGGTGCACGAACGCGTCGCGCTGCTGCAACGAACGCACGTTGAATTGATGCATCGCCTGGGTCGGCCGCCGCTCGATGAAGAAGTCGCGGCCGAGCTGAAACTGTCGCCGGAAGAGCTTGATGATTTTCTGGCCAAGGCCAAGGGCGCGGTGATGGTCAGTCTTGAGGATCTCAACCTGCACGACGTCGACGGACAAAAGGCCGTGGCGGTGCTGGCCGACACGCAAAATCCTGATCCGCTCGCGGCGCTGGTCAGCGAGCGGGAACGGGAATCCGTGGGCGACGCGATTCAGAATCTTCCCGAAAAGGAGCGGCTGGTTTTGACGCTGTACTACTTCGAAGAGCTCACCATGAAAGAAATCGGAGAGTTGCTCAAAGTGACGGAATCGCGCGTTTGCCAAATTCACGCCAAGGCCATCCTCCGATTGAAAGCGCAACTGGGCGTGTCACGGTAAAGTCATCGGGGGAATATTTTTCCTCCGGCGTCGGCAAAGGTCGCCTTGTTCGGATCGTGCAAGAGACCTCCGTTCGCCGGCGTGTCGTGCTTGTGGGCGATACCGCTTCAAGATGTCTCAATAAAATCAGATCGTTCGATAGCGCCCCAAGGAACGACGGCGATCGGATCGCTCGACCGATCTTGGCACACGGGTTGCTGAACGAAAGAGGCAAGGAAAGAAAAAAGAAGGAGAAGACACGGCACATGAATCGCGGCATCTATCCCATCCTGTCCGGAGCGTTGGCGCACGAGCGTCGGATGCAGGTCTTCGCCAACAACATGGCCAACGTGAACACGGCCGGTTTCAAGCAGGATCAACAGGCCTTCAAGGCCCTTCTTCCTCCCCGCCGGGCGATTGTTTCGGCGAGCGGAGGGCATGGGCTGCTCTCGCACGTCATGGCGCGTCCCATGGGTGCGCCCGAACGGGCGTACGCGGCGCCCGATCGCGTGACGACGACGTTCGAGCCCGGCCGGATCAAGCTGACCGGCAATCCGTTGGATATGGCGATACAGGGAGAAGGGTTTTTCGAGGTCCATACCCCCTACGGCCTTCGCTATACCCGCAACGGCATGTTTTCGCTCGACGCCCGACGCCGGTTGGTCACGAATCTCGGCTATCCAGTCATGGGGACCGCCGGCGAAATCAAAATCCCCGTCGGAAAGTTGGAGATCACGTCGCAAGGCGCCGTCAAGGTTGATGACAAACCGGTCGCCACGATCAAGCTTGTGGAGTTTCCTCCGGACGAGATGCCGCAGAAGGTTTCGGAAGGCCTGTTCGCTTCGGACAAGGGCCGGCCGGCCAAACGTTCGACGATTGAAGTGGGGCATATCGAGGAGTCCAACGTCAACGTGATCGGAGAAATGGTCAAACTGATGAGCGGCATGCGCGGATACGAGTCGGCCCAAAAGCTGATTCAAACGCTCGATCGGATGGCGGAAACGGCGATTCAGGAAGTCGGGCGGGTCGGGTGATCGCAAGAATCGCCTTGCGCGGAGCGAGGTAGCATCGGCGGAACGGCGCTCGCGGACGGTGAGAAAAGAGGAGGAACGATATGATTCGGGCCATGTGGACGGCGGCCACCGGCATGACGGCTCAGCAGATCAACGTCGATACGATCGCGCACAATCTTGCCAACGTCAACACGAACTCGTTCAAGCGCAGCCGAGCCGAGTTCGCCGATTTGCTGTATCAGATCCAACGCCTTCCCGGTACGAACGCGTCGAACGTCGGCGTCTTTCCCGTGGGAATCCAGGTCGGCGCGGGCGTTCGACCGACTACGGTCGCCAAGGAATGGCTTCAGGGGAACATGCGTCAAACCAACAACGAGCTCGATCTCGCGATCGACGGGCCGGGGTTCTTTCAAGTGTCCCGCCCGGACGGCACGATCATGTACACGCGCAAC
>JANDJG010000100.1 GCA_024331085.1 Nitrospira sp.
CGAGCCGCCTCCGCAACCACTTCATCCTGAGGGGCATGCCGTCCATACAACAACCCCCACCCTGACTCCGGATGCGTCACTCCCAATTCCATCGCCGACGGAGGATGGAATCCGGCCGGCCCGACATCAATGATCCGCGACACCCCTTCAACACTTGATCGTTTCATGCAATCTTCCTCTCAAATTGATCGTTCTTGAAACGCGCCTCCCTCGCTACGCCTATTAGGTTGTTCTTTTCAGATCCCCCTTCTCGCCCAGCCGACGACTCGGAGAATCCTTGCCTCCGCACCATCTTCGGCTTCCACCTGGCGACTTGCGGAATATCTTGCTGGCCTTTCGAACCACCTTCCCGCTCTAGATCCTGGATGGCACGCCACACTGCGTAAGGAAGGGCTGCGACACTGAGCACCAGCGGTACTACCAGGTACTGATTCCACGCCAGCGCCGCCCCACGGCAACTCCCACCAACACATACTGGATAATGTTCAGCAGTCCGATCTGTCGTTTATCAGCCACGGCTGTTTCCTCCGGCCTTCTCTTACCGTCCTTACTACCCCCATGCATGCACACGAACCCATCGGCCTCTGATGCCGCCTGAGCGATCAACACGACGAGTCACCCGCTCCGCCTCCAACGGTCCGATCAGAGAGTCTCTTCTCCCTTCCCGATTTCCATCGTTTCCCTTAAGCCTCACCCGACATCTCCATGCTTCTTGCCATACCAGGCGCAACGGACGCTGTGATCGCTCCATCTCCACTTCCTTCCCATCTCTTTCCGTCTCCCGACGTTTCATTCTCCTTAAGGGAACCCCCTTTGCCAGGCGATGTCGTACCGAGCCTCGACGACATCCTCTCCCCTCGAGGTTGTTACCCGTCCGATCATTTGCAATTCCAAACCGGACGAGTGCGCTTTCTTTCCAGGACCAGCACCCCCATCCACGGAGCGAAACGGCCCGATGGACTTTTTGAATGCCTCCGATCAACCGGCCGAACAAGCATGTCTTTGACGGCTTGGACACAACAGAAAACCCTTTCTCGCCCCCACAGACCCTTCCGATGGCGGCAGCAACGACCATGATCAGCGACAGAGCAACGTCATCGGTATTGCCCCTCGCGATAGGCCCAATGATCAAGGCGACTCCCATTGCTGCGCCATACGCGGCCATGACAAGCCACCATGTCCGATCCCGCTCCGACATCTGTTTCACGCCTGCACCTATCGACACACTCGCCACCCTCGACATCTCCAGATGGTCAAGGCAAACAGCACCATGTTTTTGCCAACTGGCTGTCCTCCTGCATGTTCAGTGCCGCAGAGAACAGACCGCAAGCCGTTGACTTCACGGAGATTATTTCCAGAGACCCCGCATAAGAAACTCAGGCAACTCGTGCGCGCTCCATTGCCTGCAAGATCTGCACGGAGTCATGCAAGCCAGGAAGCGGAATTTTTTCAAATCGCATGGAAAAGCAGGGAGGTTGCGCGGATTGGAACCAGATTTTGGCCGTGCAAGATTTGCACGGCGCGGAGGGACGGGCGGTTCGTTCACACAGAGCGAGCGTGGGCGAGCCGTTATTCGCGAATGCCGTACTCTTTGATCTTGTATTGAAGCGCTCGCAGACTGATCCCGAGAAGTTTGGCGGCCTTTTCCCGGTGGTTCGTCACTTCCGCGAGGGTGCGGCGGATGACCTCCTTTTCGATCTCCTCCAAGGAAGTCCCCAGTGTCACGACCATGGTTCGGGCGTCTTCCCGACTGACCTGAATTTCCTCCGGCAAGTGCTCGGGCCCGATGGTTGACTCACGGACGGTGATGACAAGGCGCTCGAGCAGATTACGCAGTTGCCGAATGTTCCCCGGCCAGGAATAGAGCCGCAACAACCGCATCGCTTCCGGCGCGATGGCCTTGGGCGCCCGATTGTGTTGCGCGCAAAATTCCGGCAAGAACGTCTCGATCAGGAGAGGAATATCCTCCGCACGCTCACGCAGAGGCGGCAATTTGATCGGCACCACATTCAACCGATAAAAGAGATCTTCACGGAACTCGCCTTGCTTGACGGCCTCCTCCAAATTGCGGTTGGTCGCGGCGATGACACGGACGTCCACCCTGACGACTTTCGTGCCGCCCAGGCGACGGAACTCCTTGGTTTCCAGCACCCGCAGGAAATCCACCTGAGATTTGAGAGACAGTTCGCCGATCTCATCCAGCAACAACGTCCCTCTGTGCGCCAGTTCGAATCGCCCGATTTTGGTCGCGACCGCGCCAGTAAACGCTCCTTTTTCGTAGCCGAACAACTCGCTTTCAAAGAGATCGTCCGGCAAGGCGCCGCAATTGACGGTGACAAAGGGATGATCGGCCCGCGGACTTTTATGATGAATGGCCCGAGCGACGACCTCCTTGCCGGTGCCGCTTTCACCGGTCAGCAAGACAGTGACGTCGCTGTCCGCCACCATCTCCACCAGACCATAGATCCGCTGCATGCTCTCGCTTTTCCCGACCAACTGATCGAAGCGAAACCGCGTTTCCAATCGATCCCGGAGTTGTTTGTTTTCGGATACCAGGGCGTGGCGCTCAAGCGCCTTCTCGACGACCATGGGAAACCGCTCGCGATCGACCGGCTTCGTCAGATAGTCGTAGGCGCCCAGGCGCATGGCCTCGACCGCCGCATCAATCGACCCGAACGCGGTCATGATCACGACCTCGGTTGACGGCCACTTGTCTTTGAGACGGCGCAGAAACTCTATGCCGTCCATGCCGGGCATCCGAACATCGGTGATCACCAAATCCGCCGGCGTTTCCTCCAAATAGCGGAACGCCTCCTCCGCCGTCCCGATTCCCTTGGCGTCATATCCTCTCTTCTCCAAAAGCGTCGAGAGCGCGTTGCGGATGTTGACTTCGTCGTCCACGACGAGAATATGTGCGGTCGACGTCACGGCGCGGCTCCTCCTTCCCGCAGTCGCCCGCGCGCAGCGGGCAATTGCATCACGACCGATGTTCCGCTTCCCGGCGTGCTCGATATCCGAATCGTGCCGCCATGATCCTGTACGATGCGATAGGCAATGGCGAGCCCCAGCCCTGTCCCGCCCGCTTTGGTCGTATAGAACGGCTCGAACAGGTGCGGCATCTGATCCTTTGCGATGCCGACTCCATCGTCTTTCACGGCGATTTCGAGCCACGCGCGCCCATCGGCTTCCCGCTTGACCGCCGCGATCCGACAGAAGCCTCCGTTCGGCATAGCATGAAAGGCATTGACGATGATGTTGACGAGAACCTGGGTGATCTGCGTCGCGTCACCCAACACCAGCGGCAAGCCCGGCTCCACACTTTGTTCCAGCCGAATTTTGCGCTCCTCCGCCTCGAATTTCATGAGGGCCGCTACGTGGTCGATCAATACCTTGACATCCACCTCATGAAGCGAAATCGATCCGGAGCGGGTCAGTTTCATGAAATTATCGAGGATGGCCGACAGACGCCGACACTCTGCATTGAGGATGTGCAGATATCGAATGTCCTGTCCGGCCAGCACCCCTCGTTCCTTCAGTTCTTCCTCCAACAAATGCAAATTCAGATCGACGGCGCTCAGCGGATTGCGAAGTTCATGGGCGACCCCGGCCGACAACGTGTGCAACGCCGCCAGTTTTTCGGCCGCTTGCACCCGCCGTTCCAAGGCCAGCCACTCGGTCACCTCATGGGCCTGAAGCAACACACCGGCCGGTTTGTCGTCATCCCCGCTCAGTTCGGTGGTATTCATGCGAACGATCCGTGCAGACTGGTCGCCACGTTCATAGAAGACGTCTTTGGGGCCGACATGCCGGCTCTCCTTCACCGCCTCGTCGAGAATCAATCGGACAGGGTCTCCCTCGGCAAACACGATGTCATAGCGATGGCCAAGCAAGTCGGACGAGGGGCGGTCCAAGATCTGCTCGGCGGCAGGGTTCACGGCCGTGATGACTCCGCTATGGTTGACGGTCAGAATGCCCGTGGGAATGCTCCGCAGAATATTACGGGCCAGTCCCTTCACTTCCTCCAGCGTGCGCCTGGCACTGTCGTAGTAGAGGAACGTGATGATGGCTCCGATGGCGATCGCGCTGACCAAGAACACCAGCCCGGCCACCAGCATGACGTCGCGGCGAGACCGCCAGAGAGCGAGCGGCACTTCCGTGGGAAGAGTCCCTCCTTGCATCAAGCCCTCCACCAGCAATTTTTCCCGTTCCAACGTGAACAGGAGCATCACCGACACCACGAGGGCCAAAATAAACACCACGATGGCGATGGAGCGAGATGGAATCTTACGCCAGACTGTGGCAGGTGGAACCGGTCTAAACATAGGTTTTCATGAATCGCGCATCAACGAGCCTTCTGCATGATACCACGCGCCCTTGAGCGCTTTACTTCCTCGCTTGAGGAGGCATCGATTCATCTTGTAGGGGAAGGAAGGTGCGTTGAGGAGACAGAGAACGGATTGCAAGGCCGGCGGCTCCTTTGCCAAGACGGCCGGCTTCACATGGCTCCGAGAAAGGTGAGGGACGGATGTACAGGCTGCGGAACCGTCGCGTCAGGAACTACGGCGGCACGTTCCGGCACACACAGACCTGCAATCTCAATGCGATACCGAGAGTGCCCCTGAAGCCGTAAGGCCGCGCAAGCGTGGGCGAGAAAACTGCGTTTGCCAGAGCGGATCCATGCCGGACTATCAATTACTACGACGGGGCAAAAAGCTAAACTACCGACTCCTTTCTCTTTTTATAAAACAAAAGGGCCGCCGCTCCACTCCCATTCCCTGCTTCCTACGACGGGCTCCTTCGGCGTTTTTTTCCATTCCTGCCTTGCAGATGATGGAACCCCATTGAGATGGAGGCCGTCTTCCCCTTTCTTCGTTGCTGTTGCTGCCGTTGCGTCCGTTACCGACCGCTTGGAGGGCTGTTGTCGGCGGATGGCCTCTTTCCCCGAAACGGCCGACCGTTCCTGTCGAGGTGGGGCGCTTCCTCGCTCGATATCCTGCAGTCTGCTCCATATGGCGTATGGCATGGCGATCACACATGCCACAAGAATGGGGACCAGATACTGATTCCAGGCAACAGCCGCAACAACTAAAACAACAGCCAGCCCATATTGGATGATTTCCAACAGTCCGATTCGTTGCCGTTGACTCATCGACATGCCTCCAGACCTTTACACCTTGATGCCCTCTCATGTCAGGCCTACCTGATCTCCTCTGAGAATCGCTCCGCAAACGACAAGCCCCGACTCATCTTTTCCCCAGCTTTTCCTGTTTTTCCCGGCTTTTCCTGGTTTCCTTACTTCCTCCTTCCTTTTTCGGGCCTCGGCGCATCAGCGCCAAACCGCCGCATCATAGCACAACACTCAACCGATCTTCTTTCGGTTTACACCGCCGATACCCAGACCATGCGTCCGGTCACATAAAAAACCGGACTTTTCGGCTTGATTTCAGCCGTGAGCAGGCCCGCTCCGCGGCTATTCGTGACCACGCAGTCTTTTGATGATTCTGAAGGGAGGGGATGGGGAAGGGAAATAGTCTCGTTGATTTACTGTTGGAACACCTGATCCCTCGGCTGCAAACGTCTGCTTCCTCCGACGCATGATAATCACGGCGGCTTGCAATAGCCGCCGCCATCATAACCGACGACACAACCAGATCACCGTTTGGACTTATGGGAAGAGGACCGACCGCGACGGCTATCCCGACGGCCGCGAGACACGTCAGTATCATGAGCAACCGAGTCCGCGTCGGACTCTGACTCGGCCGGGCGTGTTGTTGAGTGTGACTCGACGATCTCTTCTGACGCTCTATGATCAGATTCGCCATTTGTCCGGCTCTCATTATACGGTTACGCATCCGATTCCGTGCTTTCCATCGTCGGCTAAGAAGGCGTGCTTGCTTGTATTCGGAGAGATAAGGAGCGCCATTTGGCTCACCTTATGCTTTTCCTGCCGGCTCCTTGATCTCCTCCGGAAAGTCTTTGCATGTTCAGTGCCGCAAGAAGCCTCTGAACAAATCGCGTCTGCCGCCCTGAATTCCTCAAATTGAAGAACTGCACGGCCATTTTGCGAAACCCGCGAATCGTCATCACGCACCCCTTACATCCCCACAATTTACGCGCATGGCATTGTCACATGGCATTGTAAGGATCAGAGTTGAGCGCACGCTTTATGGGCTGGCAGCAGATAATCGGACCGCGCGTATTCGCACGAACGATGGGTCGTCAACCAACTCTGTGGCGGGATTGTTGAGGCATGTTTGTCAGCAGATCAATTTTGGCATAGGCATTCGTTATTGACGTAGAGCAGGCCGAGCCAGGCGACATCAATTCCGTCACTCATCGGCGGGGTCTTCTCGATCGCGAGGACTTTCGGCTTTATGACGAGGGCCCATTCTTGGCCCCATGCCCTCTCTTGGCCCCATACCTCGGCGGCCGTGTCGCTGAGCAAAGGTCTGCTCATAGCGAATGACACTCCAAATTTCTTCATCAGAGAGGATTGGGCCAAATGCCGCCATGGCGGTACCCGGCGAGCCATACTTGATCACCCAAAACAGTTCCCCCTCCGTGCGGTGTCTCCAAAATCCATGGTGTCGGAAGTTCCTGGGTGGAGGGTTCAACTGAGCAGCCGCCGGGCCATTGCCGTTTCCCTCAACACCGTGACAATTGAAGCAAGTGCCTTTGCCGTGATAAATCGCCTTCCCCTGCTCAATGATCTCGGGAGAAGAGGGCAACGGGTTTTTGAGTGCTCGCGCTTCGGCCAATTTGTCAGGCGGGACTCTGGGACGCATCAGATGCCGTTGGGCATCTGCTGGAGGCGACGCCAACACGACCATTGCCGCTAGCATGAAAAGCAGCCCGTATCTCACCGTGTCGCTCCTTGCCCCTCCGTCGCGAACGACCTGACATAGCGTAACACCGCCCAGGCTTCTTCTTCCGTCAAAATGAGCGGAACAAACGGCGCCATGGCCGTTCCCTTGCTGCCGTTTTTCAAGATCCAAAACAGTTCTCCATCGGTCCGCGCGGCCTGCCACTCTTTGTCGGTAAAGTCACGAGGCAACGGCCCCCGCACCGTTCCCGGCTCGATATCGCCGCCCAATCCCTTGCCGTCTTTCCCATGGCACGTCACGCAGAAGGCCTTGCCATGAAACAGTTGCCTGCCCTTCTCAATCATTTCTTCGGTTGCCGGAAGAGGATTGGTCCATGTTCTGACTTGATCGATTTGATCCGCCGGCACCCGCGGCCTCAACACTCTTTCGTCCGCGCCAAAGGCTTGAAGGCCGGTCATTCCGATCGTCACCACGCCAATCGTCATCACGAGCACCGTCGCCGGAAGATGAATGCTCATCGTTCTTGCCTCATCGCACGCTTTCTCATGACCACCTGCAGAAGAGGACCGGCCTCCCGTTTTCGGGCAAGCCGGTCCATCCTACCGGCCGACCGGCCTCCTTACTTGTCCGCGTAGCCGGGGAACTTGTGCCCCAACGACTGAGGATAGGTCACGGTGCCATCCGGAAACTCCTGGCCATGTTGCCAGAGATGATAAATCACCCCGTCCGTCTGTGCCGCCGCCTCCGCCACCTTGGCCGCCTGGTCATCGGGCATGTCCAGGACTTTCACGCGGCCCGTCGCAATCTCGACCTTGTGATCGTGAAAATAGCGATGCCACTGGATGGCCGGCAACTTCCTCGTCAGATCCTTGGCGACGAAATACTCCACTCCGACGAGTGGCGCCTTGGGATCGGTGGATTCGAACAAGAGACACTGAAGAATCTTGTCGGAAATGCCCTTGCAGTAATGGTGAAACGGCCCGCCCGGCGTCCCATCCGGCATCATGTGCGGCGCCTGGACGTGAATCTCGTATCCCATGGCCGGACTGGCCGGCTCTCCGCCGATGGCCATCGGCGTCATGCCCCCGATAGATCCCATGGCAACCATCGCAACAGCGGCTACGAATCCTTTACTCATTGCAACAACCCCCTCCCTTTGCGGAATCCCGGCCCGGCCCATCCGGGCTGAGAAGCACCTCCGCATGTGACAGGCCGTTGGAGACCGATCGGCTCAAAAGGATTCACTCCAGCGGGGACGTTGCTCGACGCGCCTCTGTTACAAATCCAATTCCACCATCTTGCGATGGAACCGAACGACCACGTTCGGATCGGGCGCCAACCGAACCCGCGCGTCCTCTTTTCCTTGATAAGGCAACAGATTCAGGACGTAGCGAAGGCTTTCGAGCCGAGCCGCTTGCTTGTCGTTGGCCTTCACGATGATCCAGGGGCTGAACGTCGTATGGGTTTTGCTGAACATTTCTTCTTTACAGCGGGTATAGGCGTCCCACAGTTCCTGCGCCTTCTCATCGACCGGACTGAGTTTCCATTGTTTGAGCGGATTTCGGCGCCTCGCCTCAAACCGTCTGGCCTGTTCGTCCTTGGAGATCGAGAACCAAAATTTGATGAGAATCACGCCATCTTCGTAGAGCATGTGCTCGAATTCCGGAACCTGCTGGAGGAACCGCTGATGCTCTTTCTTGGTGCAAAACCCCATCACCGGTTCGACCACGGCCCGGTTGTACCAGCTTCGATCGAAGAAGACGATTTCCCCTCTGTTCGGCAACTGGCGAATGTATCGCTGGAAGTACCATTGCCCCCGTTCTTCATCGGTCGGCTTCGGCAAGGCCACGAC
>JANDJG010000101.1:0-5951 GCA_024331085.1 Nitrospira sp.
AATCGGCGTCGCCACGAGCAACGTCGTCTCCAACGCCTGCCGCCCCAATTCGGTCACCATTTCCGGCGTCATGGGATCGCCTCCTTGTCGTTCACGCCCGCCCCTCGCATCACCGGCGGATCTTATGGATCGAACGCCGCACGAGCCGTTCTTTCCCGTTCGGCTTCGCGCGGTCCGCAACGGAATACGTCACTGAAAACTCCTGACCATCGACCCCACGACCAAGTACCAACCGTCGGCCAGAACGAAGAGCACCAATTTGAACGGCAGGGAAATCACCACGGGCGGGAGCAGCATCATTCCCATCGACATCAACACGCTGGCGACCACCATGTCGACGATCAGAAAAGGAATGTAAATGAGAAAGCCGATCTGAAACGCCACGCGCAGTTCGCTCAAGATGAAAGCGGGAATGATGACGTGAGTCGGAACGTCCTCGACCTTCTCCGGCTTCGGCAACCGGCCGAGGTCGATGAACAGTTCAAGGTCCCGTTCCCTGACTTGACGCAGCATGAACCCCCGCACGGGCTCGATCCCCTTCTTCCACGCCTCTTCGTAGGAAATCCGTTCGGCCATGAGCGGCTGAAGCGCATCGGTATAGACCGCCTGTCCCACCGGCGCCATGACGAACATCGTCAAGAAGAGCGCGAGCGACAACAGCACTTGGTTCGGGGGAACCGCCTGCGTCCCGAGCGCCTGCCGAAGAAACGACAGGACGATCACGATCCGCGTAAACGAGGTGACCATGATGAACAACGCCGGCGCCAGAGAGAGCACCGTCAGAAGAACGAGAATTTGTATGACGGCGGCGGTTTGTTTGGGCCCGTCCGAGCCGAGATCGATGCTGATCGAGGGGCCGCCGGCCAAGACCTCGGCCATCGGTCCGAAGGCCAAGGTCGCCGCTGAAACCGCCGATCCGACGAACACCGAGCGCATCGACCGGCCCGTGGTTTTATCGATCGCCATGATTCTCCGCGCGACGGAAGAAGGATTCGACCGACGGACGCCGCATCCAGGCGGGGAACGACGACGAGGACATCACCGGTTCGGACGGCCTCTCCGCCGACGACACGAGCAGTTCCCGGACTTTTTCCGTGTCGCTGACGCGGCCCAGCGGAACAAGATCCGTCGCGGTGGCTCCGACGATGAGATACTCCCCGGCCACGGACACCAACATGATCGTCTTCCGCGGCGCGACGGCCCCGCTGGCCACGACGCGGATCAATTCGTGCCGCCCCGGGGTTCCCAGGCGGCCGCTGACGATCCGCCTGGCGGCCAGCGCCGCCACGGCCATCAGCAGCAACACGACGGCCAGGGCCGACAATGTGCGGAGCAGACTGTCCCAGAAATCGATCACGGTCGCTCCTCTCGCGTTCACCCCAGTTGCTGAACCCGTTCGGCGGCGCTCACCACGTCGGTCAAGCGGATGCCGAACTTTTCATTCACGACGACCACCTCACCCCGGGCGACCAGCTTGTTGTTCACCATGACGTCCATCGGCTCTCCGGCCAGCTTGTCCAGTTCGATGACCGAGCCTTGGGCCAATTGCAGCAGATCCCGAATAGCCATTTTCGTCGAGCCGACATAGACCGACACGTTCATGGGGATGTCGAGCAGAAACTCGATGTTTTTGGGCGTTCCCGTCGTTTCGACGTTCTGAACGGGAGGAAATGACGCCGGCTGAGGCGCGGCGGACCCCGCCGTCTCGTTTTTCGCCCCCGCTTCCGGCGCCGTCCCTGAATCAGCCATTCCTCACACTCCTCTCGCCAACGATCAGTTGAACATTTTCGTGATACGGCAGGCATGGTTGCCCTTGTAGACGCCGGGGCTGCCCTGGAATTTGTGAAACCCCTCGACGTAGCAATCCAGCGGATCGCCAGGCCGTTGATCCAACAGGATCACGTCGCCCGGCGCGAAGTTCAGCACGTCGCGCAGCGTGACGGTCGTCGTCCCCAACCGCACGGCCACGGACAGAGGGCATTCCTGCAGTTTCTCGCGGAATCGAGCCGTCCAGGCTCCATCCTGCTCGATTTGGTCCGACACCAATCCGGAATACAGTTTTTCTTTGATCGGCTCCAACATCGAATAGGGATACACCAGAAAAAAATCCCTGGCGGTGTCCCCGATCAGCACCTGAATCGTCACCACGACCACGATCTCCGACGCCGTCACGATCATGGCGAATTGGGGGTTGCTTTCCGACCGCACGTATTCCACCTTGATCGGCAACACGGCCTGCCAGGATTTTTCGAGATCCCCCAAGGCGTGAACGAGCAGTCTCCTGACGATGCGCAACTGAACCGGCGTAAAGTCGCGCCCCTCCGGCTTCACGTGCGTTTGCCCTTTCCCGCCGAAAAAATAATCGACGATCAGATAGACCAAAAACGCGTCCATGACGAACAGGCCGTTCCCCCGCAGCGGGTGCATGTGGAAGACGTTGAGCGACGAGGGTAAGGGAATTTTCTTCAAGAACTCCCCGAACTTGATGACCTGCGTGCCCACCACGAGCAAATCGATCGTCTCGCGCATCATCCCGGTCCATGAGACAGCTTGGCGTCTGACGAAGCGATCGTTCACCATTTCGAGCGTCGGCATTCGCCCCCGGACGATCCGCTCTTGATTCAGCAGATCGTAGGGAGCCGCCCCTCCCTGATCCGGCGCCCCCGCTTTGGGCGTCGTATCCACGTCACCCGACGCCATGCCCTTGAGCAGGGCGTCGATTTCCTCTTGGGAGAGAACTTTTTCCATGCTGCCGGCTTATTGCACGACGAACTCGGTGAAATACGCCGCGCGGACCCCCGGCCTCGCCAGCAATCCGTTGACGCGCTGGGTGATTTCGTCGCGCAACTGAAATTTGCCCTGAGCCGTTCTGACGGTGTTGACGTCCTTGCTGCTGAGCAACACCAAAATCGTGTCGCGCACTTGCGCAACGCGGGCCTTGAGGTCGTTCGCCGCCGTTTCGTTGTCGGCCTCCAGCTTAATGACGATCTTGAGGTAGCGGATCTCCGGCGCGTCGGCCAGGTTGACGATGAAGGGGTCTAGATCGACCATGACCCCCGGCGCGGCGGCCGATCCCTGCCTGCCGGAATCTTTTCCCTTGCCGTCTTCCTCACCCGCGTGCTCGCCGACGCTCTCGGCTCCTTTGCCCGCCCCGCCCAACAGTTTGACCGCCAACACCGCTCCTCCGACGCCGGTGACGAGCGCGACAAGCGCCACGATCACGATGAGTTTGATCGGGATAGGGGGGGCTGAGATTCGTACCGCTTCTTTTTCGTCCGTCGCCGCCGCATCGGCCATAACCATCCTCCTCGCCTGCTCAAACCGCTGCCGCTTCCGCGTTTCACCGGAACTGCAATGCCTATGCCATTATCGGAAGCCCTTCGCTACCTTCAGGCACCCGCACGTTGCTTCATCATCTATCAATGTGAACGGCTGTTTGGTCGGAGCGAGGGAAGGATGTGGTTCGGCGTCAAGAAGACCCTTGCCTCTGTCAGAAAACTGACGGAAGCAATGCTATTGTCGGCGCAGCCGACGTGCGCGATCGTTTCCGCTTGGATCGACGGGAGGGCGGAGTATCGACGCTCCGCCCTCTCATGAGATTACCGTTTCAGATTCACCAACTCTTGCAGAATTTCGTCGGAGGTCGTAATGACCCGCGAGTTGGCCTGGAATCCCCGCTGCGCGGCGATCATCTCAATGAAGCTTTCGCCCAAATCGACGTTGGACAGTTCGAGCGAATTCGACAACACTCGTCCGAGCCCGGCGCTTTCCGGAACGCCGATCAACGGTTGACCGGACGTTCCGGATTCCGCAAAGGTGTTCTTGCCCATCCGGATCAAGCCGATGGGATCGGGGAACCGCGCCAGCGCCACCTGCGCCAACGGGCGCAACTGTCCGTTGGAGAATCTCCCGCTGATCGTGCCGTTGGAATCGACGGAAAAGGCCTGCAACGTGCCGGCCGAAAACCCGTCCTGCGTCAATTGCACCAGCGCCGAGGGCGAGCCGAACTGCGTGGTTCCGTCCAAGCCGGTGCCGCCGTCGGTCGTCACGCTGGTGCCGAAATCCATCGCGATCTGTTGATCCGGCGTGGCGCCGGTGAAATCGACTTGCAACTCGCCGGGCGATGTCCCCGCCGTTCCGGCGGCCGTCCCGGTATCGTAGCGGATGACGGGGCTTTCCCGGTCGAGGGTGCCGTCGGTGTTGAACGTCAAGGTGCCGGAGCCGACCCGCACGATACCCAACGTGGTGTCGATGTTGCTGGTGTGATAATTCGCGGTCACCACTTCGTTGACCGAGGCGACGACGTTGTAGTTCCAGGTGTTATCACCGATCATCGTGAAGTAGGTCGTCAGCAGATGCGGATTCCCGAGCGAATCGTACACCGTCATGGAGGTCGAGAAATCCGAGGTCCCGGATGGATTGGAGACCAGAAAATCCGTTCCGCTTGTTTGCGTGCCGGTCGTCATATTCAAGTTCGCCGCCAGCGTATCGCCTCCGTTGGCCGTGACCGTGACGTTGCCGGTTCCCGTCGTGGAGTTATTGGGCGTTCCGGTGATGCCGGAGGTGAAGGTAAAGACTCCGGTAGAACTGACCGTCGCAGTAAAGCCCGAATAGGCGGCGGCAAGATAGGGATCGTTGGGCGTGAGCGCCCGCACGGCATTCTGAATGGCCGTGGCCAGGGCGGCGCCCGTGAGCCCGTTCGCCACCGTGACCGTTTGCGCGCCATCTCCGTTCAGGTTGATATTGAAACTGTTGTTGCCGGCCGCCGTGGTCGTGGCGGAGGGAGCAGATCCGACCAGACTGCCTCTGACTCCCGTCGGGATGCTGGCGGAATTTAAGTTGGCCGCGATGAACGCCGTCGTGGTGGCGTTGGGCTGCGCGGTCGTCGAGGGAAGAGAAATGTCGCCCATCGTCCCGGTGATGGTGCCGGTCGCATCGGCAAGAAACCCTTGCAGTCGAAAGCCGACCGGATCGACGACATTGTTGTTCTGATCCAGCCGAAAGATGCCGGCTCGGGAGTAGAACCGTGCGCCGTTGGCGTCTTCCAGTATGAAGAACCCGTTTCCGTCAATGGCCAGGTCAAGCACGTTCGACGAGGACGCGAGCGACCCTTGTGAAAAATTGCCCTGCACGGACGTGAGCGCCACGCCGATCCCGGTCTGGATCGCGCCCGCCCCCCCCGTGATCGAGGAGCTGATCAGATCGGCGAAGGTCGCTCTGCTCCCTTTAAATCCGACGGTGCTGAGATTGGCGATATTGTTTCCGATGACGGACAGCGCCATGCCGTTGGCGTTGAGACCGCTCACACCGGTGAACAGCGACGACAGGATTCCCATATGTTCAGACCTCCTTGAATCAGTGCGACGTCCGGACGTCTATCGAAGTTCCACAACCTCCGATGGATCAATGTTCAGATTGCCGACGGCCAATTTCGCCGTCCCGTTTTCCATCCGAACCCCGGACACCGTGAGTTCGGCTCGGCTTCGGGCGGTCACCGGATCGCCCTGAGCGTCGATCGCGGACAACCGATAGCGATAAATCCCCGCCGGCATCGCCTCCCCGTTTCCATTTCGGCCGTCCCATTCGACCGTGTTGAGGCCGGACGGTCGATTGGCGTATTCCATCGATCGAAGGACTTGTCCCTGCTGATCCGTAATGTCGATGCGCACTCGGGCCGCGTCTTTCTCCAAGGCATAACGGATCATGGCCGGCCCGTTTCCCTGTTCGACCAGCGGCATGTCCACGCCGATTCGCCGTCCCACGAGCGGCGCCAACGTAAACTGAAGCGACGCCTGTTGGGTATCCAAGGTCCGCTGGAGCAATTGCGCCTGTTTGATGCTCTGCTCAAGCTGGCTGAACTGCGCCAACTGCGCCACGAACTCGGTGTTGTTCGTCGGATTGAGGGGGTCTTGATGTTTCAGTTGCGTCACGAGCAGTTTCAGAAAATCATC
>JANDJG010000101.1:6051-8610 GCA_024331085.1 Nitrospira sp.
GAATTCCCCGAATTCGACTGAGTCGCCGACTCGCTTGCGGCCGCCATTCCCAATCGATGGGTGATGACTTCCTGATCACCTTCCGGTTGCGCATGCGAATTCCGGATCGACTCCATCTCCTCTCGAACGGAACCGACGTCGTGTTTGAATCGATCGAGATCCGAGATCCGATTTCCCGATTCGGTCGGCTCTTCCGCACGATGCGTTTCTTCGGTCAGCGCGAACTCCTTGTCGTAATCTCGTATCTCCGAGAGATGAGACGGGCTCGACGTTGTTCGATCGAGAAGCAGACCGGCGTCTCCGCCATGGCTCTTCGCGGAAGAGCCGTCGCCTTTTGTCACGACGGCCGGGTATCGGGGCGGCTCCGAAATAGACCCCTCTTCCGATTCCCCCGTCAATGACGGCGAATCATCCGGCTCCGCCCCCATCATATCGTTGAACGACGCTTCGGGCGTCATCGGGCGACGCGCTTGATGATTCGAACGCAAGAATCCTTCAACGTCGGAATCGCCGGGCTGCGCGACCGGTTCTTCCATACCGATCTCTTCCTGCCGGCGATCTTCCGTCCCGTTCGCTGTCGGTAACGGTTGGGCGGGAGATCCAGGGAAAGCGGCCGTCGAAAGACCGGCCGTTGCCATTCCGTTCTCCTGGCCGGCCGGGAGTCCGGCATCGAGGACTTCCTGTGTCTCTTCCGATTCGAATGAAAGTACGGCTTCCTCCTCCATATTCGCCGTTTCCCCATTGATCGAGGCATCGAGTTGCTCATGGAGCATCGTCTCGGAATGATCGCGAATCACGGGCATGCCGGCCCCATCGGAAGCCGGTGTTTCCGTGTCAACTTCTTTGGATTTGCCGGACTCGCGACGCGCATCGACCGTGGATCCGACCGACCGGGACCGCACCTTCCCATCATTACTTCCTTCGGTCGACCGTCGCTCCTCCCCTGATCGCACCGTCGGCTTCTGACTCTCATCCATCCTATCTCGCCTCTCTCGGCGCGGCTCCGACGCTTCCGTTCGTTGATCGAATTTGGAGGCGCCGTGAGTCCGTTGAACGGAACGCAACGTAGAAGAAAAGGCGCCGGGGTCGCGACGTGCTGGTGCCGCCTTGATCTCAGCAGGTCCGGCTGGCGACCGGTCATGAGGAGCCGTTGCGACCGGCAAGACCGAAGTCATCATGTTCATCATCGCCGGCATGGATCGTTTCCTTTCCTCGGACGGGAACATTTACAAGCCCCGTGCCAAGCGAAACGTCTCACAACGAGCTGAATTTTCTGGGAGTTTTAATGGAGTGGGGTGAATGAGGATCGTAAGCCGGGAAAATCTTTCTTGCCCCGCGGCAAGAACTGCTTCGGCATTGATCAGGGCGTCTGCGCCAACAACTGCTCGGTGAGTTTGGCCGCGCGCTCGGGTTTGACTTGGGCGAGAATCGCTCCGGCGGTCTTCGTTTTGACGAGGCGCAGGATCAGAATCGCGGTTCGCTCCGGCATCCGCTCCAAGCGCGCCGCCGCGTCTTCCGGCGGCATGGTTTCATACATCTTGGCCAACTGGGCTTTCTGTTCCAGAGCCAGCCGTTCTTTTTCCAGCAGGGCTTTCGCCTGCGCCGTTTTCTGTCCCGCGGCCCGTTGCTCTTCCTTGGCGACGGCCGTTTCAATTCGCTTGGCCATCGCCTCGTTTTGAGCCAACAGTTTGTCGACCTCGTCCCGCAGCGCCAGCAGCCGCTCCTCGTTCTGCCGCACGGCTTCTTCGCGCCGATCCAAAGAGCGCTTCCGCTGGTCCAGCATGACAAGGACTTCTTGCGGCACTTCGAGCGCCGGCCCATGAATGTCCTTGCCCGTAGGGACGGGTGGCTCGCCGTTTTGCCCCGCGGCCGACCGTGGACCGTCGCCAAGAACGGTCTGTTGAGCCCCCGACGGCGGTGCTGGCAGATCCTCCTGCGAAAGCGCCGGTTTCCCCTTTGCATTCGGCGACGCCTGTCCCATCTGCACCATCATCCAGAGCAGCACGATGGAGCCGACGAGGCCGCCCCCGACCGTCCAGAGCCAAGACATCCGTGACGGCGAAGCAGGAGCCGCCCGACGATTGTTCCGACGGCCGAGGAGAATCCGATCGCCGGTGGAATACAACGAATCAGCCCCCATCACGAATCCCGTTTCAAAAACAGCCGACGTCCCGCGACTTCATCCGTCGCCCGTTGTTCCCGTCTCAACGTCACGACATCGCCTTCCGCGCGTCGGCGCTCGTCAAGACGGTCGAGCACCTTGCATGCCTGGGTCGCCTCGACGAGGCGCGCCTGCGTCTCGGCCCACAAGCCGGTCAACCGATCGATCGCGCCGCGCGCCTGCCTCAACGACGTCTGTTGCGACGCAAGTCGCCATTCCCATTCCAGCAGAGCTTGCGCCGTCATCCCCTGCGCCGCCTGGCGCCGCCAGGCGGCGACGTCGGCTTGCAATCGCGCGTCAAGGGCCTCGCACTGTTGCTCCAGACTCATCAACTCCTGGGTCACCTGCGCCAATTCCATCATGAGCGCTTCCTGGGTCTGCGCCCGCAGTTTTCTCAA
>JANDJG010000102.1 GCA_024331085.1 Nitrospira sp.
GTGGAAGACATCATCAGCGTCAGCGTGCGACTGTCCAACGGGGGGATCGGCTCGATCAGTGCCAGTTCGATCATGCGGGGAGCCGATCAGGCGGAAGAACGGATCTGGGGAACGAAGGGAACCATTATTTTGGACGGAGAGGGGCTGTCGCTCTATTCCACAAGGCCGATCGACGGCAAGAGGCCGGGCAAGATGTTCCGCTACACGAAATTTCCGAACGTGAGCTGGACGGCCGAATGGGTCAAAGGCTTTGCCGCGTCGGTTCGCCAAGGAACAAAACCGGATATCTCCGACCGGGAAGGATGGGACAATCTCGCGTTCATCTCCGCAGCCTATCAATCGATGGAAAAGGGAAGGCCCATGGAAGTCATTCCCTTCCCTGAGCACGGAATGCCGTGAGCCTGAAGATGCAAAACCACACGCTTGAAATTATCGTCGAAAAAACGTCGCGTCCATTAATTGCGGCTGAGACAGATCCTCCAGACTATGGAGTCGCGCGGGTCGTGGGAAACAATGGAGGATACGTGAAAAGCAGTGGAGCATCACACGTGCTCACAACGGTCACTGCGCCGCGGGCCTCTGTAATCACCGTGCCGGAGGGCGAATGCGTCCCCGTACCGCCATCGCTCGGCGAAGACAAGGCATTACTTGCCGTTCCGCTCGCTGCGGCGTTGAGCGTGTGGGACCGTCTCCGACTGGAGTTGGGAGAAATCGCCGTCTATACGGAGGGGAATAAATTGGCAGACCTGGTGGGGCAGGTTGCCGTCTGGCGAGGCGGCTGTCCGGTGATTCGTTTGGACAGTGATCCTGAATGGGCGCCGTTGAATATGGGAGAACGTCTGTCGATAGCCGAGCCGGAAGAGGCGCTGCGTCATCTTCAGAAGCGCGTTCAGGACAAACCGGGATTTACCGCCGTTGATTTGAGCGGGCGACCGGAAATCATCGATCTTCTCTTGGAAGCGATGCCCCGCTGGGGACGGCTGATGCTTGCCGGACGCACCCAAAAGCCTCTGACCGTCGATTTCTACAATAACGTCCATCGAAAAGGCGCGTTGCTGCTGTGCGAGGTGTTCGAGCCCGTCTCGGTATTCGAGAGAAGGGAACGAGAGGCATACCTCTCCACCGCGTTTCGGCTTCTGGAAAAAGCGGAGATCGCCGAGATCTGCTCCCGTCTGGTACCGGCGCATCAGTCAAGCTGACAAGTTTGGCATGAGGACGTTCAAGCTTCTTGTGTCATCCTGATCCGAGAGCATCCTTGGAGCTTCTCCTTTCTTCTGTTATTACTTTTGGCGAGTATCAGAAGTATCAAGCAGAGCGTGCAAGGGCATGAAACCTGTCTCGATCCTCCATCTGCGGGACACTTACGAAATCGGCGGGCCGGGAAAAACCATTCTTGAAACATTTCGCGCCATTGACCGGAGCAGGTTTCAACTGCATCTGGGCATATTTCTCAGGCGGGGGGAAACACCGGATTCTCCCTTTATCAAAGAAGCCAAACGCATCGGCATGCCGCTTCATTTCATCACCGGATTTCACCAGTATGATCTGCGCATGGCGCTCAAGATCAATGAAGTGGCGAAAGTCGAACAGATCGACATCATCCATGCGCATGAGGTGAAATCGGATGTGATTGCTTATCTCGCGTCGAGATTGCGGCCGATCCCGATCGTTACGACGTTACACGGCTGGATTGGGAATAGTCTGAAAGGTCGGCTGTTTATTGCGTTGGACAAACGTATCGTTCGGGGATTTGATCGAGTGATTGCGGTCTCACGGCAGATCGAGCGGGATTTACTGGAGGCCGGAGTTCCGGAGAGCAAGATACGCCTCCTGCATAATGCGATCGTCGTCGAAAAATACCGGCGAACCGGAGCTCGCGGGGTCCTTCAAGAGGTGGTCGGCTGTCCGGTAGAAGGTCCCGTCATCGCAAGCGTTGGGAGACTCAGCCCGGAAAAAGGCCATGCTGATCTCATAGAGGCGCTCGCACTTGTCAAACAGGCTGGGCACAAGGTGTCCCTTGTCTTGATCGGTGATGGGCCGACGAGGCAATCGTTGCTGCGGCAGATTGAAAAACTTGGGTTGCGAGACTGTGTACACTTGCCGGGTTATGTTCAGGCTCCGCAGCGGCTGCTCGAAGAAGTCGATCTGATGGTGTTACCATCCCATACGGAGGGTTTGCCTAATGCGGCGTTAGAGGCCCTGTTGATGGAAGTGCCCGTGTTGGCCACGAGAGTCGGTGGGACACCGGAAGTGATCATCGACGGGGAAACCGGCCGGCTGGTGCCGCCGCATTCACCGCACAAACTGGCGGACGGCATCCGAGAATTTCTTGCTTCGCCGGAGAGCTGGAAACAGATGGCGAGGCGAGGGAAAAAAATGGTCGAGACCCATTTTGATTTTCGGGCGAGGACGCGCAAGCTGGAAGCAATTTATGAAGAGGTGTTGAGAGGGCCGACTTAAAGCGATGGTCTATTGGGGCATTCTTCTATTCTTTGCCTTGGAATATATTCGTCCCGGCAGTTATGTGCCGGCGTTGAACGCGCTGCACCTGAACTCGATCGTTCCCCTCTCCGTGTTTCTCGGCTCTCTTGTAAGCCGTAGTCGCGTGAAGATTTCTGAGGTCTTGAGTAGTCCGAATGCGAAATGGATCGCGTATTTGCTGTTTTTGATCGTCATCTCGGGGTTGACCTGCGACGTCAAACAATATGCGCTCAATGTCTTTGAGATGGTATTGGGCTATTGCCTTGCCTATTTTTTTCTCAGAAAGGAAATCTATACCGTCAACAGGATGAGCGGAGTATTGGCAACGCTGGTCTTGGTTCACGTTGCCGTCGGACTCTTGACCCCTGAATTATTTTCAGGTGACGGGGAGCGCCACTACATTGCCTCCGGCGGGTTCTTGGGAGACGGCAATGATTTTGCTCTGTCGGTCAATATCACGATTCCATTTTGTTTGTTTTTGATGCTGAACGCGCAAGGAAAAATCAAGAAGCTGTTTTTCACCGGGCTGTTATTTTTGCTGATCTTCGCGGTGGTCGCCACGCAATCACGAGGAGGAATCCTTGCCTTGTCCAGTATCGGCTTTTACTATTGGATCAAAAGTGAGAGAAAGATATTAGGAGTTATTGGGATCGGCATTGTAATCCTCTTTGTTTTAGCCGTCGCTCCCGGTCAACTTTTTGACCGTTTGGCCACGCTGACCAAGACTGGCGAGGAAATGGAGGGATCCGCTCAGGGCAGAATCTTGGCATGGACGGCCGCGGTCAAAATGGCCGCTGACAACCCGTTGTTGGGAGGAGGGGTCGGCCATTTTCCCGTCAAGTATGGGGCGGAATATAGACCGGCGGGGTATGGGCTGAATGAAATCCCATGGCAAACGGCTCATTCCTCGTACTTTCTTATACTTGGAGAATTAGGGCTTCCGGGCATCGTGTTTCTTGTAGGAATTATTGTCTCGAATTTAATGGCAAATAAACGCATGCTCCGTGAATCGGGTCAAGGAATGACCGGACAGGCGATTACGTGCAGGAATCTAGTGATTGCACTCAATGCGAGTCTGATTGGTTTTGCGGTGGGTGGGGCGTTTCTTTCTGCCGCGTATTCTCCGCATATTTATATATTGGCGGCTCTGTTGGAATGCGGGCGTGATCTTTATAAAAAGTCGCTTGTTCCCAAGTCTGCTGCGGACCTCAGTGATCTGACCCCCCAGCCGATCTATCGACAGGTACCAGCTTGATTGAAGGTGCCGGCGACTGTGCCGATTCCAAACGTATTGGTTTGGTGACAAAAGACGGCATGCTGAAACAGGCGATCTTGTGGTCGTTTGTTCTTGTCCCGATGGCGCTGGGCGGCTTGGTGGTGCTGTTGGTCGGTTCGGCCCTGTTCGTCATCCACGTGACTCATGATGCCGAAGCATTTGCTGCTGCAATGGAACCGATCCGACAACTCGCGAGAGATGTGTACGAAAGACATCGATCCATCTGGCAGGCGCAGAGCAACTGCATCGTGTTTGACGAAGTTCTGTTTTACAAGCCGCGACCGGGGCCATGCGAGTTCAAGAACGTCGAGTTTTCGACGGTCCTCACCTTCGATGAGATGGGATTTAGGCAATTGGGTTTGTCCGATGAAAGGGTACGACGCCCGATCCGCGGCCGAGTTGTGGTGCTTGGCGATTCTCAAGCCATGGGTTGGGGTGTTCAAGATCATGAAACGTCTGCCGCCGTGTTGGCTCATGAGTACGGTTTTGAAGTCTTTAACCTTGCGGTATCAAGTTATGGAACGGCCAGGGAATTTTTGAGACTGCAAAAAGAATTTTCGCTTCAGCAAGACGACATAGTGGTCGTTCAGTATCATCCCAACGACTTGTCTGAAAACCTGGCCTTTCTGAGGAACGACGGTCGCTTGCCTCATCATAGTCCGTCCGATCTGGCTCGGCTAAAGCACACACCTCAAGACTATGGAGTGTTGCAGGTGACGGCGTCGGTCTTCTTTATTCTGAAGGGGAAGCTCATTCATGCCGTCAGCGGCTCGTCGGAAAGCGAAGGAGACGGTCGCCACGTGGAAACATTTCTCGCCGTCGTCAATCGTTTCCCGTTCCTCTACAAAGCACGCGTCCTTGTCTGCGAGGTCAACAGTTTCGGCCTGGCAACATCTTTTGCGGATGAGCTCGAACGAGCGGCCGATGGTCGCATCGGTGTGTTAAAGCCGGTATGGGAACCAGGGGACTTCTACAAATTGGATCCTCATCTGACCCCAGCCGGTCATCGCCGTGTCGCGCGCGTGATCGCTGACGCCATTATGACGAACTGAGCCGGCGTTGACTAATCGATGAGAAGTCGATCGATCACATGATGAGCCGTTGAAGGCGGATCAGTCATAAAAGTCATGAGCCGTCGAATCCTTGTGATCATTCCCTATGACATCACCATCGGCTTTGCCTTCAGCCGACTGATAGGGGTGTTTTTCGATGCCTGTGTCCAAGCCACGGAAAATCCCGACGACGTACACTTTGCCTTTTCCGCTGTGGGGGCGCAGTATTCAGCGGCTCTGCCGAGCGGATTCTCCAACCTTGTTGAATTTAACTCACGGGCTCATCAAGCCAATGATGTACAAAGGCTCTGTGACTACATCCGGCGGCATCGTATTGAGGCGGCGTTTATCGTCGATGTCGCGGTGGAGGCCGGTTACTTGCGTGACATTCGGAACGCGGGGATTAAGACCATCATTGCGTACTGGGGGGCTCCTTTAAGCCGGATCAATCGAGGGTGGAAACTCTTGCTGAAGCGTTTGGAAGTGAAGTACTTGCGTCCGGCAAAACCGGATCATTTTATTGTGGAATCGCAGGCCATGCTGGATACAGCCGTTCAGGGGCGTGGGATCCCCATCTCCATGATGACCATTGTGCCTACCGGCGTGGACGAAGCCAAATTCCGCCCTCTTTTGGAATGCCAAAAACACGTTTATACAAAGTTTGATATTCCTCCGCATCGATCCGTGGTTGTTTTTATGGGGCATCTCCATAAACGAAAAGGAGTGCATATCCTCCTCCAAGCAGCCGATCATATCGTGAAGCAACTTCACCGGAAGGACATGCATTTTCTTTTTTTAGGAAATCGTCAGGGAGAGGTCGACGCCTTTGACGGGGTCTATGATCCGCTTGTCACCGGCCCGTTCATTACATTCGGAGGTTATCAGGCGGACGTTCCGGAATTGTTGGCCGGATGCCGAGTGGGGTGTGTGCCGACCACGGGATGGGATTCTTTTCCTCTCTCTCCGCTGGAGATGCAGGCGTGTGGGTTGCCGGTAGTCGTGAGTGATTGTCAGGGCCTTCCCGAAAGCGTCATCGACGGCGTTACGGGGTTGGTCGTTCCGGCGGGTGACGTGACGGCCTTGTCGTCGGCTCTCCAGAGAATCATTGATAATAACGAGATGCGCCGTACAATGAGTGCGGCGGCTGTCAAAAGAATTCGTTCCTCTTTTACCCGATCTCGTCAGGTTGACGGGATTCACGAGGTGGTCCGTCGCATGACCGGATGGCGGGAAATGTCCCCCGTACCAAGTACGGTGTAGGATTTTGGTTCAGCCGGCTCCTCGGGAGTTGAGGCGCCTCATATCGTGGAGTTGTACGGTGTCGTTCGCATTTGGTGACAACCCCGCCCATTCGAATCGGCAGGAGCGACGAATCAATCTGATGATCGTAGCGTCGCATCTGTGGATCGGAGGGGCGGAAACCGTGATACAGCATCTGGCCGAATCGATCGATCGACGTCGTTTTAATGTGACGATCTGTTGTTTGAAGCAGCGGGGGACTGTCGGCGACGAATTAGCGAGAAGAGGCATCGAGATCATCAGCCTGTCGGATGACGGAAAAACTGACTATTTCTCTTTTCGAAAATTGCTCAAAGTTCTCCTGGCTGGACGCATCGACGTTGTCCATACACACACCACCCACGCACTGGTCGATTCGTGCTTGTGCTCTTTTGTGGTGCCGCGTCTGAAAATCGTCCATACGTTTCATTTCGGAAATTACCCTCACACCAGTCCTCGTATTCTATGGATGGAGAGACTGGGCGCTCGAATCGCGGATCGACTGGTCGCCGTCGGCGAGGTACAGCGAAAGCAAATTCAGGCCGTCTATGGCTTAAAGGACGACCGGATCGGAACGGTTTATAACGGCGTTCCGATTCGGTCGAGTCAAGGCGACCCGGGATTGCGGCAGACGATCGGAGCGGAACATTCCGTCTTGATCGGAACGATCGCGACGTTCATTCCTCAAAAGGGGCTGACCTATTTGCTCGATGTGGCGAAGGTCATACGAGACTCCGGTCGAAAGGCGGTATTCGCCATCGTGGGCGAGGGGCCGTTGAGGAGGGAGTTGGAGGCCAAGAGAGATCAATTGGGCCTGCAAGGGGTGGTTGTCTTTACCGGATGGGTCAATAATGCGGCGGAGGTGGCGCTTCCCACGTTCGATATCTTTTTCCAGCCTTCCCTGTGGGAAGCCATGTCGATGGTTATTTTGGAGGCGATGGCGTGCGGGAAGCCGGTTGTCGCAACGGCTGTTGGAGAGAATGATCTGATCATCGAGGATGGAGTGAGCGGATTGCTCGTTCGACCGAAAGCCGTGGAAGAAATGGCCGCGGCGCTGGGGCGGTTGATCGATGATACGGCCCTTCGCGTTCGACTCGGTCAAGAAGCTCGCCAAAAGATTGAGCGGCGATTCACGGTTCAGCACATGGTCCGTGATTATGAGACTGTGTATGAAGAGTTGATGCGATGAACGTTCTATTTCTCTCGCAAATTGTTCCCTATCCACCGCATGGGGGGGTGCTGCAGCGCGGATACAATCTCATTAGAGAATTAGGGAATAAAGCAGAGGTTCACCTGCTGGCATTTGTCCATCCTGATGTGTTAGCCGGCGATGCGGCGATGGAAGAAAGTCGCGTCGCGCTGCAAAAGCACTGTGCGAAGATAGAGTATTTTCGGCTGTGGCCAAAGGCCTCACCGTTGCATCGAGTCGCAGCATTGACAATGGCGGCGTTGTCTTCCTGTCCGTTCAGTGTGCTCGCGCACCATTCAGGGACATTTCGTCAACGTGTCCGCGAGTTAGTTGCGTCGAATCAGTTCGATGTCATTCATGCCGACACCATTGCGCTGGCGCAGTTTCTGGATGACCGATGGCCGATCCCTACTGTATTGACCCACCATAACATCGAGTCTCAATTGATGGAGCGCCGAGCCGGGGCCGAGGCCGGATTCTTGGCGAGAAGATACCTGCGTCGCGAAGCACGTAAGTTGTCGGCTTACGAGTACCAGATGTCCCGGATGTTTGACGTCAACGTCTTCGTGTCAAGAGCCGATGAGCAGAAGCTAGCCGAGAGAATTCCGGGATTACAGACGGCCATCGTACCCAACGGCGTTGATGTGGAGTACTTTACGCCACGTCAGGGCAACGGTCGGCCGACGTTGATTTACACGGGCGGCATGAATATGTTCGCCAACCGCGACGCGGTTTTGTATTTTCTTGAGAAGATGTGGCCGTTAATTAAGAAAGCGGTCCCTGCCGTGCGGTTTTTTGCCGTCGGTCAAGATCCGCCGAAAGAACTGCTTGACATTGCGGCTCGTGATGCTCAAGTGGTGGTGACCGGTTATGTCAATGATGTCCGTCCTTTTGTCTGGGACGCGACGGTATACGTCGTGCCGCTGCGTGTGGGAGGCGGAACTCGCTTGAAGGTTTTGGATGCCATGGCGATGGGGAAGGCGATGGTCTCGACGTCGATCGGCTGTGAGGGGCTCGACGTCAAGGCGGACGTTCATTTGTTAGTGGCCGACGAGCCTGCGGCATTCGCAGACAAGACCATTCAATTGCTTCGGAATGCCGAGTGCCGGACTCGATTGGGGCGCAACGCCCGCGAGCTTGTGGAACAATGCTATTCCTGGAAGAAAATCGGCAGGCGACTTGTCGAAGCCTATCGCCTGGCAATTGATGGGAGGCGCCGGCGCTCATGAATCGGTTTGCCTCAGCACTCTATAACCTGGCGCCGGTGTGGGGGCAGAATCTGATCCTCTCCGGCTACAGTCTGTTGCTCGATCGC
>JANDJG010000103.1 GCA_024331085.1 Nitrospira sp.
CTTGCGCCAAGCCTCACTCGTCAGGAGCGGTAGCTCGGCTACGAGCAGATGTCGATTCTTTTTCTTCTCCTGTTCGTCGGGTACGCAGCCGGGGCGCTTCTTCCTTTATGCTTTCCTGCCAAGCCGAGAACACGGAGTCTTCTCGCTCATGGGTGTGCCGGGGTGGCGAGCGGAGCAGGTATCGTGCTCGGGCTCGTCGGCCTTTTCTCGCCGGAGCCCTGGACCGTGTCGGTCCAATCCACCGTTCCATTCCTGAGTCTCGCCGTTCGGCTCGACACTTTGTCGTCGTTTTTTGTGTTCACGATCTCGTTGGCCGGGCTGGCCGCCTCCATTTTTGCGGTGGATTACGTTAGCGAGCTTGAGAGAACGGTGTCGATCGGAGCGCTTGGTGCTCTGTTCAACGGCTTTCTCTTGTCGATGACCCTGGTCGTGCTGGCCGACGACGGGTTTTTCTTTTTGATCGTCTGGGAACTGATGTCGGTGGTGTCGTACTTGCTTGTGGTGATGGAGCACGAGAAGGCCGATGTCCGCTATGCCGGACTCTTTTATTTCATCATGACCCATATCGGTACGGCGTTCGTCGCAGTGACGTTCCTGTTTTTGTATCAATCGAGCGGGTCTTTTTCTTTTGAAGCATTTCGCGATCCGGCGCATCGGTTGCCGGATAGCATGAGAGCCCTCATCTTTCTCACTGCTCTGATTGGTTTTGGGACGAAAGCCGGCATCGTGCCGCTTCATGTCTGGCTTCCCTATGCGCACCCGGCCGCTCCCTCGCATGTCTCGGCGCTGATGTCGGGGGTGATGATCAAGACCGCCATCTACGCGCTCATCAGGATGTATTTTGATTTTCTCGACGGCCAATTTCCGTGGTGGTGGGGGTTTGTGGTGCTGATGGTCGGGGCCGTCTCGGCCTTGTTAGGCGTCATGTACGCGCTGATGGAACATGATTTGAAGAGTCTGCTCGCTTACCACAGCGTGGAAAATATCGGCATCATTCTCCTGGGGATCGGGGCCGCGATGATTTTTCAGTCCCATGGGCTCAAGGATCTCGCCGCGCTGGCGCTGTTGGCCGGACTCTACCATACGATCAACCATGCGATGTTCAAGGCTCTCTTGTTTCTCGGCGCCGGGTCGCTGCTCTACGCCACCCACACGCGGAACATGGAGGAATACGGCGGATTGCTTCGTCGGATGCCGTGGACGGGGGCGGCGTTTTTAGTCGGGGCGGCTTCGATCGCGGCGCTGCCGCCGACCAACGGATTTGTCAGCGAGTGGTTGGTCTTTCAGAGCCTCTTTCTCAGCTTCCATGTCCCCGACATGTTTCTCAAGCTGATGATGCCGCTGGCCGCCTCGATCTTGGCGCTGACCGGCATGCTGGCGTTGGCCTGCTTTGCCAAGGCTTTTGGCATCTCGTTTCTTGCCCTGCCGAGAAGTCCCCACGCCCGGCGTGCGGAAGAAGTGCCGGTTTCAATGCGGGCGGCGATGGGATTGTTGGCCGTCATCTGCGTCGGACTTGGGCTCGGCCCCATGGTTGTGGTCCCTTTGCTGGATCGGGTCGTGGTTCCTTTTACGGAGGTCTCGATCGCAGGAAACATCCTGGCGATGGACGGTTGGACCCTGGCGCCCGTTAGCGTCGAGTTCTCCAGTCTGTCCACGCCCGCGATCGCGCTGTTGCTCGTCGTGATGGGTGCGTTGGGGATGGCGCTCGCCACCCTGATCGGCGGCTCCGTGCAAGCGCGGCGATACAAAACCTGGGGCTGCGGCATCGCCCTGTCGCCGCGCACGGAATACACCGCCACAGGGTTCGTGCAGCCGATCAAGAGAGTCTTCGCGACCATCTATCGTCCGACGGTCAAGTTGGAAACGGAGTTTCTGGAAGAGTCGAGATACTTCGCAAAACGGCGGCACTTTGAATTTCATGTCGAACCGGTCTTCCAAAAGTACCTGTACGATCCGATCATTGCGTTCTTTACCACTATGGCCGACCGCGTCAAGGTGATCCAAGGCGGAAGTCTTCATCTGTATCTGATGTACATCTTCGCCACGCTCATCGTGCTGCTACTGTTCACGGTCTAACCAATGTCTGCCCGATGATCCAGGCTCTTGTCCTCACAGCCGCTCACGCGATGATCCTGCTGGCGATCTCTCCGCTGCTCGTGGGGCTGATTCGCAAGGTCAAGGCGCGTCTCCAATTGCGTCAGGGCGCCTCTGTTGTTCAGCCCTATGCCGATCTTGTCAAATTGTTTCGCAAGGAACCGGTGATCTCGACCACCACGTCGTGGATCTTTACCGCCGCTCCCTCCATCGTGTTCTCCTCGACGCTTGCGGCCGGTCTTCTGGTGCCGGTGTTCATCTCGCACGTGCCGTTGAGTTTCGCGGGCAATATCATCACGCTGGTCTACTTGCTGGCCTTGGGTACCTTCTTTCTGATGCTGGCGGGGCTGGATGCCGGTTCGGCGTTCGGCGGGATGGGGAGCAGCCGCGAAGCCATCGTGGCGTCGTTGACCGAGCCGGCCATGATGTTGTCCGTCTTTGCCATCGCCTTGACTGCCGGTTCCACCAACCTCAGCACGGTCGTTCATCAAACCGCTTTGCTGCAAGGCATCGTGACGGACCCGGCCCCCCATCTCATGGCGTTTGCCGCGCTCTTTATCGTGACGCTGGCCGAGGCGGGCCGGGTGCCGGTTGACAATCCGGCGACCCATCTGGAGCTCACCATGATCCACGAGGCCATGATCTTGGAATATTCGGGCCGGTATCTTGCCCTGATTGAATGGGCGTCCGCCTTGAAATTGACCGTTCTGCTGTCACTGATGGCCAACGTGTTTGCACCGTGGGGCATTGCGACGACTCCGGAGCCGGCCGCGCTGGGGATTGGCCTCTTGGTGTACCTGGTCAAAGTGGCGGGGCTTGCCGTGGCCATCGGGGTCATCGAATGTATGTTTGCGAAATTGCGGCTGTTCCGGGTGACGGATCTATTGGGCGCGGCTTTTATCCTCGCCCTGCTGGGATTGGTCTTTTTCTATATTCTGCGGAGCTGAGCGAAACAGATGCTATCGGAAATGGGCTCTCAACTGATCGATCTGTGCTCGGCGCTGCTCTTGCTGACGTGTTTTGCCATCGTCGCTCAGCGTCGCCTCGCGGCCTGTGTGGACCTGTTTGCGCTGCAATCGGCGTTTCTTGCCGGGACGGCGGCCTTGGTGGGATTTTTGACGGACAATCATCATGTTTATGTGACGGCGACGATGACCGGTGTCGTCAAGGTGATCGTCATCCCCGTCGTGCTCAAGAAAGTGATCCAGCGCTTGAACGTCAAACGAGAGCTGGTGATGAATGTCAATGTGCCGGTCGCTTTGTTGATCTGCGGCGCACTGGTCATACTGGCGTTTTTCATCACTCGCCCGATCATTCCCTTGGGGCATGTGCTGACCCGCGATTCGCTCGCCATCGCGTTGGCGATCATCCTCATCGGATTATTTACGATGATCGCGAGGCAAAAGGCCGTGACGCAATTGGTCGGGTTCTTGGTCGTGGAAAACGGCTTGTTCCTCGGGGCGACGGCCGCCACCCACGGGATGCCGTTCGTCGTGGAACTCGGCGTGTTCTTCGACGTGTTGGTGGCGGCGCTGATCGCGGGGATCTACACGAACCGCCTCCAGGACGCTTTTGACAGTGTGGATACGAGTCATCTCACGGGGTTGAAGGAATGACCGACTGGTCGGTGACGGTCGCGGCGACGATGCTGGTGGCGGCTCCGTTGTCGGCGGGAGGGCTCAGCCTCGCTGTTCGCCGATCTTCTCTGCTGCATGCGATCAATCTGACCAGTATGGGCCTGCTGGTCGTTTCGGAGATCCTAATCAGCCGCATCGTCCTCGATGACGGATCGCTTACGGTGCTCGGAGCGTCGATGTATTTCGACGCCTTGTCCGTCTTTGTGCTCTTCATCATCGGCACGGTGGGGCTGGCCTCTTCGCTCTACATGCGCTCATACCTGGACGAACAGGTCGCCCGAGGAGTGATCGCGCCGAATCGACTCAATCTGTTCTTTTTCCTGTTCCACATGTTTTTGCTCGCGATGGTGCTGGCGACGACGGCGAACAGCATCGGGGTGCAATGGGTGGCTGTGGAGGCGACGACGCTGGCCACCACGTTTCTCATCGCCTTCTGGCGCAGGCGTGAATCGCTGGAGGCCGGCTGGAAGTATTTGATCCTGTGTTCGGTGGGGATCTCGCTCGCCTTGTTCGGCGTCGTGCTGGTCTATTATTCCTCGCTCCATGTGTTGAGCGATGTCGGGAAGGCGTTGAACGTCACGGAGTTGTTGCCGGTGGCCGACCGGTTGAATCAGCACGTGCTAAAACTGGCGTTCATCTTCATCCTGGTGGGCTACGGCACCAAAGTGGGGCTCGTGCCGATGCACTCGTGGCTGCCGGATGCCTATACGGAGGCGCCGGCTCCGGTGGTGGCCATGCTGGCCGGTGTCCTCGAAGTGGTGGCGGTCTATGCGATTCTTCGGATCAAGATGATCGTCGATCATGCCGTCCCCGCATCCTTCAGCGGCAATCTCCTGCTGCTGCTGGGCTTTGCCTCGTTCGTGACGGCCGCGTTGTTCATCTTCGTCCAACGCAACTACAAGCGTTTGTTCGCCTATTCCAGTATCGAGCATATGGGGATCGCCATGATCGGGTTCGGCATCGGAGGAACGGTGGGAACGTTCGGTGGATTGTTTCATCTGCTCAATCATGCGTTCGCCAAATCGGTCGCGTTTTTTGCCGCAGGCAATGTCCATCGTCGCTTTCGGACGGTGGATATCGGCCAAGTCCAAGGCGTGATTGTCGCTCAGCCATGGACGGCCATGGCTCTCCTGTTTGCAGGTCTCGCCTTGTCCGCGCTCCCCCCCGGGGCGCTGTTTGCCAGCGAGACGTCGATTGTCACCGCTCTTACAGTGTCAGGAGGCGGAGAAAACGGCGCGGTGGCTCTCTCAGCTTCTTCGGCCGCTGAGAATGGCCGAATGGGGCTGGTGGCGGTTTTTTTGCTTTCGGCGGTGTTGGCGTTCGGCGGGCTGATCTATCGGGTGACGGTGATGGTGTGGGGAACGCCGCAGCAAGACATTGTACGAGGAGAGGCCTGGACGGCGGGGCATGTGCCGATGGTTCTTCTGATTGCTGCGTTGATAGGGTTCGGCTTTGTGCTCCCGCCTCCCCTGCGTGAGTTGCTGGGGAGAGCCACGAACCTTCTCTTGCTGCGCTAGGGCAATGGTGAATGGCGATGGCCGACCAAGAATCCTATAGCGAGACGCTCAAGGCCGAGTTCCCCTCCATTGTCCGGATCGAGGGAGGAGCGGGAGGCCTCATTCGGTTTCTCGTGCAGAAAGAATCGCTCCCGGCGGTCGCCCAGTACCTCCACCATCATCCTAGTTGGCACAGCCGGTTGGCGCTCCTGTGGGCGGTCGATGATCGACCGATGCGGGAAGGAGCAAGCCTCCATTACCTGTTTGTGCTGGACAATGCTCGCCAGTGGGTGGTGCTGTCTGTCGAGCTGGAGGGGGATGATCGGCTCTTCCCCTCCATCACGCCGCATCTTCATGCGGCGCAATGGTACGAGCGGGAGATCCGCGACATGTTCGGGTTGATTCCGATCGGACATCCCGACCTCCGCCGCCTGGTCCGACATGAACATTGGCCCAAGGGGACCCATCCGCTTCAGAAACGGTTCTCTTGGAGCAAGGTCCTCGGCCGGCAACAAGGGGAGTACAATTTTCTGCACATCGAAGGAGAGGGCGTCTTCGAGGTTCCCGTCGGGCCCATTCATGCGGGGATCATCGAGCCGGGTCATTTCCGCTTCTCTGTGGCCGGCGAGCCCATCATGCAACTGGAACTGCGGCATTTTTGGAAACATCGCGGTGTCGAGAAACTCTTTGAACAACGGACCTTGACGGATGCCGTGCCGCTGGCCGAGCGGGTTTCCGGCGACACGACCGTCGGGCACAGTCTCGCCTATTGCCAGGCGGTTGAAACGCTGACGGGGCTGGAGGTGCCGCGCCGCGGTCGCTTCTTGCGGAGTCTCTTCCTTGAGCTGGAACGGCTTCACAACCATCTGGGCGATGTGGGCGCGATCTGCAACGACACGGCCTATTCGCTGCCGCACGCCCATTGCGGCCGCCTGAAGGAACAGGTGATGCAACTCAATGATCGGTTGAGCGGTTCGCGGTTTCTGCGCGGCGTCAATCGAGTCGGTGGGGTGACCATTGATCTCACACCGAATCACTTGACCGAAATTCCAAAGGAACTGGACCGCCTCGAACAGGATTTTGCGGAGTTGGAATCCATTATCGCTGCGAACTCTTCCCTTATTGACCGATTGGAAACGACCGGCGTGTTGACCGCACGGACGGCGCGAGACCATGCGGCGGTCGGTGTCGTCGGGCGAGCGTCTGGGCTTGATTACGATCTCCGCCGCGATCGCCCCTTTGCCGCCTATGACGAACTGGCGGTCAAGGTCGCGGCGTACCACTATGGCGACGTGCGGGCGCGGATGCGGGTTCGGATGGATGAGATTCATGAGTCTATCCGATTGATCAAGCAACTCTGCGCAACGATGCCGGTTGGGCCGATCGCGGCGGAACCCGGTCTCGATTCCAAGGTCCCCAAGACCCCCAAGGCCGGTGAATGGGCTCTCTCGGCGGTCGAGGGGTGGCGAGGGGAAATTCTGTACATGGTCATGGCGGGAGAAAACGAAACCATCCATCGGTGCAAGGTTCGCGATCCCTCGTTCGTGAACTGGCCCGCGATCCAGTGGGCGGTGGTGGGGAACATCATTCCTGACTTTCCGCTCATCAACAAGAGCTTCAATCTGTCCTATGCCGGCAACGATCTCTAAAACGATCTCCAGGAGGAAGCCGTGTTCCGGATCATCAAAAAAAGCTTAAAAACGGGTGTGGTGACCGGGCGCTATCCCCAATCGCCGCCTCTTCAAGAATCGATCGATCCGGCCGCGGCGGAAAAAGCCAAACCCTTCCGGCAGTCGTTGGTGATCCGCGAAGTGGATACCGGCTCCTGCAATGCGTGCGAGATGGAAATGAACGCGCTCATGAATCCGGTCTATGATGCGGAGCGGTTTGGCATCCGCATCGCCGCCTCGCCGCGCCATGCCGATGCGCTCGTGGTGACCGGTCCGGTCACGGTCAATATGGAACGGGCCTTGAAGGACGCGTACAAACAAACACCGGACCCCAAGATCGTCATCGCCCTGGGTGATTGCGCGATCACCTGCGGTCTGTTCAAAGGCAGCTATGCCGTGACCGGCCCCGTCGATCGACACGTGCCGGTCGATGTACGAATCCCCGGCTGTCCGCCCCGCCCGGCCGAGATTCTCAAGGTCTTGACGGAACTGTTCGGGAAGTACGACCGTCGGCGAGCAGCCGGCTCCTGAAAGAGGGCAAGGGAATCCGGAGTCGTCCCTTGTCTGGTTGCCGAAGGGACACGAGGCCGGCTCGACGCCACTTCTTCTGCTGGTGCGTTTTTCCCCAGGGAGCTCACGAGGGCTGAGTATTCCTGCGCCACAGGCTTCTCTTCCTTCAGATGCCTCCTCGACACTCCTCTTGGCTTGCTCATCTTCCAGCTTTGTGTTTCATGGTCGTTCAATGGAAAGCATGAGATCATCTCCGCGGCACCGGAATCGCAACTCCGAGGTTGAATCCAATGTGATCGAGAGCGCTCTTATTGGAAGAGGAAACTGAATATTAGGTTCCGTGACGCTGCGACAGTTCAACAGGGAGGGGACAACGATGCAACCGATGAGAAAATTATGGCAAGGAGCGGCGAGCATCCTCTTGATTGTGAGCCTAACTGGGTCACCTGGATTGGCTGATCAGGGGCATGGACAGATGGGACATGGCGGCCACGATCACGAAGGCCAAGCGGACCAGAGCGGGCACTATATTCAACATCTATTGAAACATGCTGAGGAGTTTGGCCTCACGGCCGAGCAGATCGCTAAGCTCAAGACGCTCCAGTTGGATTTTAAACGCACGGAGGCGCGGTTGGAGGCCGACCGAAAAATCGCCAAACTCGAGCTGGACGCGCTGCTCGACGATGAAAAGACCGACCTCGCTGCGATTCAGACAAAGGTTGAGCAACTGAAACGATCGGAGGGGGCGTTGCTGTTTTCGGCGATGAAGAGCCGGCGTGAGGCCATGGCGCTTCTGACCGCCGACCAACGGGAAAAGGACCGTGCCCATCGCGAGCAGATGAAAAGAGAAAGCAAGGGACAGCGTGGAGGAGGAATGGACGGCGGCATGGGTGGCGGTGGCATGATGGGCGGCATGGGAGGACGGGGGCGCGGCGGCATGATGGGCGGGGGCGGAATGATGGGCGGAGGCGGAATGAGTGGAGGCGGACACGGTGGCCAGTCCGGTGGCAGCCACCAGTCTGGGATGGGGGGAATGGACCATGGAAGTATGGGACAGGGGAGTCATGGAGGAACAGGTACCGG
>JANDJG010000104.1 GCA_024331085.1 Nitrospira sp.
GTTCCCGGCCTTACGATTGTTTCGCTCACGGAACTGTCTCGCGGCTAGCGCAGCCGCCACGAACGCAACGCTCAGCGTGAAGCGAAAGACGACTGGTGTTTCGCATTTGATCAGGCTCCGTAGCCTCGCGACCGCCCTGACAGTCCCCAGGTCCCGTCCTCGATATTCGTCTCGTCCCTCCATTCGTCTTCTCACCTGTGTCCGTCGTTCATCACCCATCTGATCCCTCTGATCACTCTGTGGCACACTCATCACCTGGCGCCTATCACGTACAGGTTCGGAGGTGGAAGCCCCCTCCTTTTCTGCCTTGACTCATACGCGCCAAGTTGTGGGCTCAGTTTTCCCCTTCCGAATGTACCGGACTGCTACCGGCCCGCCTCCAGCATTTCAGGGCACAATGCCCCTAGGAGAACAACGATTTTTCGTCACATTTGGTGCATCCGTTGCGTCCGTCTGTAGCGAATCGACCAGCGCCTCTCGTACCCTTCCCTGCACGGAAGTCGTTCGACTCACATTTCCCCTGAACCAGGGGAAGAGGAGAACAGGTCACACAAAAGGGGTACTAAACGGTGTTTTTTCATGAGGAGGTGTTGTGATGAGGAGTCAGACGTTGTTTCGAGGGATCCTTGCACTGAGTGTCGGGGTGGGTTTGAGCTTCGCGCAGGTGGGAGCCGGGCAAGCTGCCACAGTTTCCTCTCCTGGCCCCTCCACTGGGCTTAGTTACGAATGGCAGGTGGTGATGAGCCCGTCAGGCCCCTTTGGGCTCGATAGCACTCATTTCCATGGATCGGTCGGTGCCAAGAGCTGGGCCGAGCCCGGTCAAGACCCTGGCGAAAAGGGCTGGACCCACACGACCGACTGGGTAGCACTGGACCTCACCGGCTACACCACGCCGGTCAGCCTCACAGTCGAATTGGAGCGGGGACATGACCCCGGAAGCCAACTCTATCCTGCTTTCACGCTGTATTCCGGATGGGAGCTGATAAACAGCGACTCGACCAACCATACCTTCAACAACACCGGCAATATCAGTTGGGCAACGAATTTGACCTACCTGGCCCATGTCGCCAACGCCGGTGGACCCAACGGAACGGATAGCGGTACCGGCTCCGACCACGTTCACGGAACCTTCACCCTCAACCCTGGACTCTACTCGCTGGTCTTCGGTGGAAATCCACCTTATCCACCAGCGCAAACCGGTCAGCATTCCTTCTCCGCTACCTTAAGCACGGCGCCTGTTCCTGTTCCTGCGGCATTGTGGCTGTTCGGGAGCGGCATCGTCGGTCTAGCCGGCTTGGCGCGGAGACGGATGAACGGCTGACAAGCGGTTTGAACTGGATCGTTGAACGGGATCTTGGATCGTCGATCGTTCTGATCTAGTTAAGAGTCGTTCTTTAAGTCAGACACCCCCATCGGGCCGAGCTGCCGGAACAATGCAGCCGGCCCGATGGTCATTTTGAAGAAGGTCGCAGGAATGGACAGAAACGGAGGTCAAGCGCCATGATCGTCGCGCACAAATTTGCCGCCCTCGCCCTCGCCGGCATCCTTGCTTTTGCCGGACTCACTGGCTCCGCTCAAGCCGCCGTCATCGACTTGACCCGTGTTGATTTCGAATTTGATGGCTCTCCGTGGACACTCGGCTGGAAATTTGCCGTTCATGAGCCGGTCTTCGCCCACGCTCTGGGTGTCTATGACTCCGGGCAAGACGGCCTTGCCGACTCCGCCCAGGTGGGCCTGTGGTCGGCCACCGGCGGAGAGCCACTGGCCACTGCAATCATCCCGGCCGGAACGGATGCGACACTCGATGGCTTTTTCCGTTTTGTCCCAGTGAGTCCGGTCGTTTTGACACCGGGCATTGAATATGTCGTCGGCTCCTTTTCGCGGGGAGAACTGGGGACTTCCTTTTTCGGCGACAACGGCGCGGTTGATCCTCGGGTGACGTTGATCGAGGCTCGGTATTCTTCAGAGTGGGCCGGATTTGCATTTCCGGAACTCACCGATTCCACTTCAGCCGGTAGTGCCCTGCTGGGAGCCAATCTACGGATCGCGCCGGTGCCGCTCCCGGCAGGACTGTGGCTCTTTGGCGGGGGACTCGTCAGCCTGACAGCATGGGCTCGGCGAAAACGATGAAACCCGTAAAACGGATCGACGAGGTGCCATTGTCGTGAACAATGCCGGGGACTTCACGACAGACATTCAGACTCAGTTTCAGTGGTGACGCACCACCATTGCAACAAGGAGGGTGCGGTGATGGTACGGACATGGGTTGTAGGTGTTGTTTGGGGAGTTGGATTGATTGTATCTGCCTCCACACCCTATGCGCTGACCGGTGATGGCACGATCCCCCGTGTGCCCAACCCTCCTCCCCCGGGCGATGTGGTCCACCTGCCCGGTGATCTCCGCTCCATCCCCGTGCCAGGCCCCAGTGAGCAGGATCTCGCCGAATATGTGAAAGACAGGCAGATGGCGATCGCACTCGGCAAAGCGCTGTTTTGGGACATGCAGGTGGGCAGTGACGGAAAGACCGCCTGCGCCACGTGCCATTTCCGCGCAGGAGCCGACCCTCGGTCCAAGAACCAATTGTCGCCGGGACTCAAACGGGTTCCGAAGCCGGACCTCACGTTTCAGCTTGGCGGCCCGAACTATCAATTGACCGAACTTGATTTCCCCTTGACCCGACTTGCCATCCCCGGTCAGCGAGGAGCACTTGACCCCTTGACCGACCGAAACGACGTGGTGAGCTCCCAAGGGGTGCCGTATCTCGCCCCGGGACCCGATCCGCTGGGTTTTCAAGTCGGCCGATTCAAGACTCGCCGGGTCGAGCCACGCAATACGCCGACGATCATCAACGCCGTGTTCAATCATCGGCAATTCTGGGATGGGCGAGCGGAAAATCTCTTTAATGGAGTTAATCACCTGGGGGATCGAGACCCGGAAGCACGGGTGTTAGCCTCGATAGGCGGCAGTCTCATGCCGGTTCAAGTGCGATTGGTCAATTCCAGCCTGGCCTCCCAAGCCTTGGGACCAATCCTGAATGAACTGGAAATGGCCGAACCAGGCCGGACCGTTCAAGACTTAGCCCGCGATCTCCGCAAAGGCCGATTATCCCGGCGCATTGGGAAACGGGTCCATACCACTCGTCCTCTCCAATACCAGCTTGTCGCCCCCTCGGACAGTGTGCTGGGCCCCTGGAGCCGATACCCCAAGCCGGGGCTTCGGGTCAATTCCTATGACGACCTGATCCAAGCTGCATTCCACGACAAGTACTGGCGCAGTGAGAAACGAATCGCCGTGGCGGACGATGGAACGATCGCGATCATTGATCGCCCCAGCAAACATCCCAAACACGATGAATATACCCTGCTCGAATACAACTTTGGCTTGTTCTTCGGCCTGGCCGTTCAACTCTACGAATCAACCTTGGTCTCGGATGATTCGCCGTGGGATCGCTTTCGACGACTCCACCCCCATCCGTCCGATCCAGCCCTCAACCCATGGACCAATAAAAATCCGGAATTCATTTCGCGCCTCGCCTTGTTCGGCGCCCATCTATTCAATGATCGGCCTCGCGGCCCGCATAACCTGCGCTGCACCAACTGCCACGAGGGACCGGAATTGACCGACGCCTCTGTACGGAGGGTCATGATGGCGCCGAACGGCCCCGTTCGTAACCGTGACGGCAACATCATCGACAAGGGGTTTAACAATATCGGCATGCGTCCGACCGAAGACGATCTGGGTGTCGGCGCAAGCGACGAATACGGTCCTCTGTCTCACAGCAAGCGATTGTTTCCGAACGGGCCGCCGGCCTTCTTCGACGGAGCGGCGGTGACCAAGGGATTCGGCGTGGAGGGCGCCTTTAAGATCCCCTCGCTCCGGAACGTGGCGCTTACGGCTCCGTATTTTCACAACGGCGACACCCATTCACTACGAGAAGCCGTCATGGTCTATAGCCGAGGCGGCAACGTGTTTCCCATCAGGCAAACCGATGGAACACCGATCGAACCGTTGGGTGTCGCCAACATGACGCCGGACGAAGTCGATGCCGTCGTGGCGTGGCTTGAAACCCTGACGGACGAACGGGTGCGTCTCGCCGCCGCGCCGTTCGACCATCCGCAACTGTTTGTGCCGAACGGCCATCTGGGTGACCACCGGCGGGTGATGCCAGGCCTCTTCGGCTTCGCCATGGACGACATGATCGAAATTCCCATGACCGGCGTGGAGGGAGGGCCTCCGTTGCCTGGATTCCTGGAGGGGATGTTTGGACCGCAGGCCGGCAAATGGCCTCGATTCCGTTCACTGGAATGTTTGCCAGCCATGATGCTACAGGGACGATGCTCATAAGGAATGTGGCACGCGCATCATTCGCCGTGAAGCTCCGTCCAGTCTGGAAAACCATCCAGCAACGGTTGTCAGGTTCGACGCCCGACCGGCTCAAGCGGAATGGAACGTGACCTTTTTCCCATGGAGGGATTCCTATGACACCACGTGGACTCATGATCGGCCTCATGGCCAGCGTGCTTGTGATCGGCAGTGTTGTGTCTTCCCAAGTCGTGATTCCGGTTCCCCACCCTGATGATCCGCCGCCTCCACCTTCGCTCAAAACTGTTCCCATCCCCGAACCAGCCAACCTCGGTGAATTTGTGCGCGATCGCGAAGCCGCCATTCGGTTGGGCAAGGCATTGTTCTGGGACATGCAGGTCGGCAGCGACGGCGTGACCGCCTGCGCCAGTTGTCATTTCACTTCCGGCATGGCCGATAACCGGCATCGGAATTCACTGGCTCCCGGCATTAAACGCATCACCCGCACTGGTCAGCCCAATCCCGACACCACGTTTTATAACAACCGGGGACCGGTCGGAGAGGTCAGCGCTGCGGACTATCCTTTCTTCCCTCGGAGCAATGATGTGCTGTCGTCTCAGGGCGTTCGCCGATCCGTCTTCGTCGGTGTGGGGTTGGGGCCGGCCGACATCACGAGACCGGAGCCGGACCCCAACGGCTTTCGAGTCGGATCTGTAAACACCCGCTGCGTCGAGCCACGCAACACACCCACCGTCATCAACGCAGTGTTCAACCACCGCCAGTTTTGGGACGGACGGGCCGATAATGTATTTAACGGGGTCAATAGCTTGGGCGATCGAGACCCGAACGCCCGCATCTATCGAGCCGACGACCCCAATCGCCCAATCCCCGTCCAAGTCCGGCTTGAAGATTCCAGCCTGGCTTCGCAAGCCGTAAGCCCACCGGTCGATCCCTGTGAAATGTCCGCTGTCGGGCGAACCATGCGGGACGTGGGCAAAAAATTCGCTCGCTGGGCTCCGCCTGCCCAACCGGTCTTCAATCTGCGGCCGCTGGCGCTTCAACAGGTTCATCCTCAAGACAGTGTGCTCGGCTCCTTAACCCGCTGGCCGCAAAAAGGACTCACGGTGCCTGATTACGCCACCCTGATCCGCCAAGCATTTCACCGGCAGTGGTGGGACTCGCCAAAAATTTTGCGCGTCGCGCCCGATGGAACTACAACAGTCGTTGACCCTCCAACCAGCGGCGGCCTCCAGCCCAATGAGTTCTCCCTCATGCAATACAATTTCTCTCTCTTCTTCGGACTGGCTATTCAACTCTACGAAGCGACCTTGGTAGCGGACGACACCCCATTTGATCGGTTCATGGAAGGTGATTCTACCGCCTTAAGCCCGCAGGCCCAGTTTGGGCTTAATCTCTTCAGGAGCCAACTGCGGGGCCAGTGCATCACCTGCCATGAAGGAGCGGAATTGACCGGCGCATCGGTGCGCCAAGTGAGGGCCAGTCCCATTCGGATTCGTGACGGTCAAGCCATGGATCGGGGGTTCAACAATATCGGCGTACAGCCCACGTTGGAAGATCTGGGATTGGGAGGGCGAGACGAGTTGGGCAATTGGTTTTCCACTGTCAAGCGGCTCAGCCCACCACCCCGTGAGCCCATTGTCGTCGATGGCGCTTTCAAGGTTCCGGGGCTCCGCAATGTGGAATTGACCGCTCCCTATTTCCATACAGGGGGACACCGAACGCTCCGCGACGTCGTCGATTTCTATAGTCGCGGCGGTGATTCCCATACCGGGATGATCACGCTCGACGGAACGGAAATCGTCACACTTGAGGTCTTCACCTTTACTCAGGATGAAATGCATGCCCTGGAGGCCTTCCTCCGTTCCCTCACCGACGAACGAGTGCGGTATAAACGGGCGCCATTTGACCATCCGCAGATCTTCATCCCCAACGGGGTGGGCCGACCAGTCGGGTTCATGCCTGGCGATCGGTTCGTGGAGATTCCGGCCGTCGGTCGCTATGGTGGAACCCCGACCCGGCCGTTTCTTGAACCAGCAAACGGAGCCAGTTAATCCAATTCTCGAGTTCATCGAGTTCAATTGCCAGGCCGCCGCCGGGTTCCCCGGCGGCGGCATCCACACCAACCACTTCCGCCTCGGTCCACACAAATTCTGTCTCATGTGGTGCATCAGTTGGCACCCATCGCTGGCTCAGATCCACTCTTCCCTGGTACAAGCTGACGCGAACAGGGCCACCTGGCAGCAGTGTCTTGGAGCTATTTATCCTTAGTTGATAGTGAGGATTGGACTATGCGACAGCGTCTCATGCAACTCATAGTGGGCATGTGCGTCCTCCTGACTCTCGGTGCGGGCAACGTTTCCTCCCTCCAGGCCGCCACGGTCACGCTCGATGGAACGATTCATCGAACCACCGGCGGCACCACTTTTGATATCTGGCGGATCAACATGGTGTCCGCCGGGTCTTTCATCGTTGATGTGCTCGCGTATGAAGCTTCGCAGAGCAATACCACGGCAGCCGGTTATGTTGCCGCCGACCTCAACGGTGACGGCGAACTCACCTGGCTGGATGCCGACACCTACTTTTACCGTGACACCGGCGGACCGATTCTCGCCGCCGATGCCCTGGTCCGGGCGGACGACATCAACAACAATACACCCGTCTATTACAACGGACTCACGGCGGCCACCAGCCCGGTCGCGCTGGTGAGCCTCTCACAAGCTGAAGGGGCAGTCGATGGCTCGATTCACTTTCGGCGCGACCCGGCGTTCGTCGTCACGATGCAGCCAGGCCACTACCTCTACCTAATCGCTGATTACAGACTGGACCCCACAGAGGCGCAAGCGGGCATCAACACCAACGATAACTTCTCTCCTCCGACCGGATTCGTGAATCCCATCACCACCCATGCCGATTACCGCCTGACCCTGAGAAGCGACGACTTCCTCTTTCTGGTCAGCGGCAACACCATCACCATCACCCCGGTTCCCCTCCCTGCGGCGGCTTGGCTGTTCGGGAGTGGGCTGGCGGCAGCCTGTGCCTTCGTGCGGAAGCGGGGGAGTTAGCGTTCGAAGGCGATGAACGAAGTCGAATTCGTCAATCCGCTTCTGTCAGGGAGGAAACCAGACGGAAGAAAGGAGCCGTGTTCCGTGAACCAGCAACAGTGGGGGCGCGCTCCTCCACATCATAATGACGTCGGCAGTGGATGACAGGCGGCAACGTGCTCGAACAGTGCTGACACGAGAAGCGAGCGATTTCCTCCTCGTCAGAGGAGGAAGGGTCTGAGAGCCTGTGAGCTGAGAGATGACTATTCACCATGCACCATTCAGTATCACCATGCAACATCGCGTATTGCGTTATCAGGCAAAGGAGCAACCACCATGCGACAACTGACAACTATGGCTTTCGCCAGTGCACTCGGTCTTTCGCTTGTGAGTGCGGGCCCGGCCTTGGCCAACACGATCTACATCGGCGACCCGACGACCGGCGGAGTACGCTATCACCTCTGGTACCAATTTGATAATCCCGGCACTCTCACCACCTGGACCGGCCAATCCCATACTGTCAACTCGGCTGGCCAGCATGTGGACTCCGGAAGCAACGGCCTTGTGGATACCATCGCATCAAAATCGCATTACGATCAGATCCGCCTCGGCGGCACAGCGGCCAGCCCCATCGAGCCTGGCATCTACGGTTGGACTCACACTTCCCGCTGGGCTTTGATCGATCTCAATCCTTTGTATGCCAATGGACATACTGTGGTCGATGTCAACATCACCCTCGGCCGCTACGATGACGGCACGGCGGGCCGAGAAGATTTGATCCCCGGCCTGACCGTGTGGCTGGGGAAAGAAGACGCGGGCAACTGGCTTCACACCTACGTGAACGGGATCGATTCCACCAACTGGAATGAATGGAACGGAGGCGGTGTTTGTGCCCCGGCGGGAACTTGTTCGTATTTCCCCACCTTGGCACAGGCCGGGCTTGCCGGTCACGTTTGGGCTGCTGGCGATAATCACACCAGTCCGACCGGTACCGCCACAGTTGTCATCGACGACCTGGTCCTAAATCCCGGCGGAAATAACTATCTCACCATCGTGTTGGGCGGCCGGGCTGATCTGGCCTCGACAGGCGCCGCCAAGAATTTCATC
>JANDJG010000105.1 GCA_024331085.1 Nitrospira sp.
TGTCCGCGGGACATATGCGGATCGCCGTCAGTTCGAGCGGAGTCGCGCCGTTCCTGTCCGGGTTTATGAAAGAGGATTTGGAGCGGATATTGGACGCCGAGTTCGCCGCTTTCGTGCAGTGGCTGGGAGAATTGCGGGAGCAGGCGAAGAAAAACGAGCCGGACGCCGAGAAGCGGCGGGCGCTGTTGCGCGAGGCGCTTGACGGTTTCCGATTGTTGGGGAAGGTTCAGTATCCCAAAGTGTGGCTGGAAGAGCGAGCCAATCGCCAAACCGCCGTGGAGCCCAAGGGATAAGGCGCTAAGGTGCGGTCGAGCAAGATGCAAGTCAAGCCAAACCAAGCAAGGAGGCAAGATGGTTTTGTTGGAATTCAGTATGTCCCCCTTGGGCAAAGGGGAAAGCGTCGGGAAGTATGTCGCCCGGTCGTTGGACATCATCGATAAAAGCGGCATTCCATACCGTTTGAATCCGATGGGAACGGTGTTGGAAGGAGAATGGGACGACGTCTTCGCCGTCGTGCGCCGATGTTATGAGCGCATGAAGAAAGACTGTAACCGCATTTCCTGCACGATCAAAGTCGATTACCGCAAGGGATATGCAGGCCGGTTGCAGGGCAAGGTCGCGTCGGTTGAAAAACGGCTCAAACGTTCCGTCAAACAATAAGCCGATAGACCGTCGCCCATTTCCGCTTCTTGACTTGACTTCTTGACTTGAATTGACCGCGATCACGAAAAGCAAAGGAATGTCTCGTGCGGCCTCTCTTTTCGTGAACAAGAGGCGGGCTTGACACCGAAACATCGGCCCGGTACCATCCCCTTACCTTTAAGGCTCATCCCGTGAGGTGAGCAAGGAGCGACAAGATGAAATCCGTGCCAATCGGCCGGGGAATCGGTGATTCAACCTTCTCACGTCACGGGTGAGGAGGTTTTTTTTTACCTGAAAACGGGCATGGCTGCCGACGGGAGCGCGATGCCGGTTTCGGATCGGTCGGAGCGGAGTGAAGATGAGCGAAATGCACGACGGCAAAGCCGATCGATCGAACGAAAAGCTGATCATGGACGCCGGTGACATCACTCGCGCCCTGACTCGTATCGCTCATGAGATCGTCGAGCGCAACAAAGGGGTCAAGAACGTGGCCCTGATCGGCATTCGAACGGGCGGCGTCCATTTGGCTCATCGACTGATCGAGCGCATTCAGGCCATCGAAGGAGTTCGTGTTCCGATCGGTGAATTGGACATCACGCTCTACCGCGACGACCTTGCGCTTCGCAAGAATCAGCCGGTGCTGCGGAAGACTTCCGTCCCTTTTGATATTGCCGGCAAGGTCGTGGTGTTGGTGGACGACGTCCTGTTTACGGGACGGACGATCCGGGCCGCGATGGACGGCCTGATGGATTTGGGAAGGCCGGAGGAGATTCAGTTGGCGGTGTTGGTCGATCGAGGTCATCGCCAACTGCCGATCAAGGCCAATTACATCGGCAAAAATCTTCCCACCTCCCGCGAGGAAACGGTCAGAGTTCTGCTCGAGGAGCTTGGCGAGGACGACCGGGTGGTCATCGTCAAACCTCCGGCTTGAGAGACGGTATGGGCCTCAAACGCAAAGACCTGCTCGGTCTGGCCTCTCTGTCGACGGACGAGATTAGGCTGATTCTTGATACCGCGGACTCGTTCAAAGAAGTGACCGGACGGGAAATCAAGAAAGTGCCCGCGTTGCGAGGGAAAACCGTCGTCAACCTCTTTTTCGAGCCGAGCACGAGAACCCGCACGTCATTCGAGTTGGCGGCAAAGCGGTTGAGCGCGGACGTGATCAATTTTTCGCCTTCCACGAGCAGTGTCGTCAAGGGGGAGACGCTCCTGGACACGGCCCGCAATATCGAGGCGATGCAGGCGGACATCATCGTGTTGCGACATTCCTCGGCCGGCGCCGCGGACACGTTGGCGCGAGGCGTGAAGTCTTCCGTCATCAACGCCGGGGACGGGTGGCACGAGCATCCCACGCAGGCCTTGCTCGATCTCTACACCATTCGACAGCGGGGATTGGAATTCAAGGGATTGCGGGTCGCGGTCGTCGGCGATGTGGCGCACAGTCGGGTCGCCAGGTCGAACCTCTATGCGTTGACCAAACTCGGCGCCGAAGTCCGTTTGGTAGGCCCGGCGACCATGATGCCGTCCGGCGTCGAGCGGCTGGGGGCGACGGTGTACCACGACATGGACGAAGGGTTGCGCGGCGTGCACGTGATCATGATGCTCCGTCTTCAATTGGAACGGCAGGGGCGGGCCCTTTTCCCCACCATCCGCGAGTACGCGAGACTCTACGGATTGACGGCCGAGCGGGTCGAATTGGCGGATCCGGGGGCCATTGTCATGCATCCGGGGCCGATCAATCGCGGGGTGGAAATCGCGCCGGACGTGGCGGACAGCCTTTCCTCCGTGATCCTTGATCAGGTGGCCAACGGCGTGGCGGTGCGCATGGGGGTCTTGTATCTCATGTCGGAAGCGGGATAACAGCGCATGGAAAAGGAGGAAACACAGCGGTGGCATTGCTGATCAAAGGCGGGCAGGTGATTGATCCGGGCCGATATGTCGGCACGGGAGACGTGCTGATCGAGGGGGGAAAAATCGCTGCGGTCGGCCGGGATCTGCCGGCGCCTTCCGGCTGCGACGTCATTGACGCGCGCGGGTTGCTCGTGCTGCCGGGGTTCGTCGATCTGCACGTTCATTTTCGAGAGCCCGGGTTCGAATACAAAGAGACCATTCAGAGCGGCAGCGCGTCGGCCGTCGCCGGCGGATTCACGACGGTCTGCTGCATGCCGAACACGAACCCGGTCAACGACAATCAAGCGGTGACCGAGTTCATTATCGAACGAGGCCGTGAGGCCGGTCTGGCGAACGTGTTGCCGATCGGGGCGATCACCAAACGATCCGAGGGGAAAGAGCTGGCGGAGATCGGCGATCTTCACCGATCCGGTTGCGTCGCGATTTCGGATGACGGCAGACCCGTGATGAACAGTTTGGTCATGCGCCGGGCGATGGAATACGCGCTGGCGTTCGACCTCACGGTGGTGGACCATTGCGAGGATCTCAACCTGGCCGAAGGCGGGTGCATGAACGAAGGGCTGGTCTCGACGGAATTGGGGCTCCCCGGCATCCCGGCGGCCGCCGAAGATGTGATGGTGGCCCGCAATCTGTTGTTGTCGGAGTTGACGGGAGCGCGGCTTCACCTGGCTCATATCAGCACGGCGGGATCGGTGCGGATGGTGCGGGAGGCCAAGGCCCGCGGCATCAGGGTGACGGCGGAAGCCTGTCCGCATCATTTCACGCTGACCGAAACCATGGTTCACGGGTACAATACCCATGCCAAGATGAATCCGCCTCTGCGTACAAGCGAGGACGCTCGCGCGATCAAGGAGGGTCTGCGCGACGGGACGATCGATGTGATCGCGACCGACCACGCGCCGCACGCGGCCCAGGAAAAGCAACAGGACTTTACCGAAGCGCCGTTCGGCATCGTGGGGCTCGAAACCGCCCTCCCCCTGACGCTTGCTTTGGTGGATGAAGGCGTGCTGTCGTTGGAGCAGGCGGTGACGAAACTGACCACCGCTCCGGCCGCCGCCTTCGGCCTTCGGAAGGGCACCTTGGCGGTGGGCGCCGATGCCGACGTCACGATCGTCGATCGACACGCGCAGTGGGAAGTCGATCCGAGCGTGTTTCGATCAAAGAGTCGCAACACGCCGTTCGCCGGTTGGAAGGTCAAGGGACTCGTGAAAACGACGATTGTGGGCGGGCGCGTGGCATACAGGTCCGGCCCATAGGATTCGAATAACCGTGCAGGGCGTCCGGCGCTGGAGCTTGATCGGTTGTCTCACGTTGGAATGGTTGGCGCTGAGCCTATGGGTGGGAGGTTTGGCCGTGTTGATCGGAGGGGTGATTCCGGCGGTGTTCAACACGTTCGGCGGGCAAGACGTCGGAGGCCGGTTTTTGACCAAGGCCTTTGAGAACTATCAGCGGTTTCTCCTGGGCGCCGCCGCGATCCTCTGCGCCGGGCTTTTGTATCGCTGGTGGAGCGGAGAAGCGGCGGTGACGGTCGGATGGGGCGAGGCGGCGATTGTCGCCGTGATGGTGGCGAGTATGGGAGTCATTGTGCTGGTGCTGCATCCGCAGGCCGTCTCTTTGCAGGAACAGGCGTTTGCCGCGCAGGGCGAGGAGGCCAAGAAGGCGGCCTTCGAGGCGCTGTTCCGGGTATTGACGCCGATTCGCGCGCTGTACACCGTCACGCTGGCGTTGGGAGTGGCGTTGATGATGATCAAGGTGCGGGTGTCTCTTCTAAGCGCCGGAGGCTCCCGATGAAGAAAGCGTTGCTGGCGTTGGCGGACGGCACCTGTTTCGAAGGGCGGGCGCTCGGTTACGAAGGAGAGGCGATCGGGGAGGTCGTGTTCAACACGGCGATGACGGGCTATCAAGAAATTTTGACCGATCCGTCTTACAAGGGGCAGATCATTACCATGACCTGCCCGCACATCGGAAACTACGGGACGACTCCGGAAGACGTCGAATCACGGAGCGTGTGGGCCGAAGGGTTCGTGATCGTGGAAGCCAGCCGCTTGGCGAGCAATTGGCGGAGCAAACAAACGATTCACGAATATTTGACGGAAGCGAAGGTCGTGGCGATCGAAGGAATCGATACCAGGGCGTTGACGAGACACTTGCGGGAGCAGGGGTCTCAACAGGGGATCATCACGCACGGCGGGCTCGATACGGTCGGCGCGGTGGCCAAGGCGCGGCAGGCGCCGAGCATCGTCGGGCGCGATTTAGCCGGAACGGTCACTTGCGCGCGGCCGTATGAATGGGAAAGGGGGTCCGGCGCATGGGCGCCCGGCGGCGGGCGGGGACCCCGGCTTCGTCCCGATGGGCGTCCGTGGCACGTGGTCGCCTACGACTTCGGCATCAAGCGGAACATTCTTCATCGATTGGCCGACGCGGGTTGTCGCGTCACCGTGGTGCCGGCTTCGACGACGGCGGCCGAGGTCGAGGCTCGACGGCCGGACGGCGTGTTTCTGTCGAACGGGCCCGGCGATCCGGAGGGCGTGCCATATGCCGCGGATGAAGTGAAGAAATTGATCGGCCGTTATCCGATTTTCGGCATCTGTCTCGGTCATCAAATTTTGGGATTGGCGTTCGGTCTCAAGACCTACAAGTTGAAATTCGGCCACCATGGCGCCAACCATCCGGTCATCGATCTCCGGACCGGAAAGGTGGAGATCACGTCGCAAAACCACAATTTCGCCGTGGCCGTTTCCGCGCCGCTGCATGAGGTTCCCGGCGGTCCGCCGATGATCGAGACCGACTATGGGCCGTTGTCGATCACGCATCTCAGCCTAAACGATCGCTCGATCGAAGGCATGGCCTGCCCGAGTCGCAGGCTGTTTTCCGTGCAATATCACCCGGAGGCTTCGCCTGGCCCCCATGATTCCGCCTATCTCTTCGAGGAATTCGTCAGACTCATGGAGACCTCTCATGCGTAACCGATTGGTCGCGGCCGTCCTGATTGGATTGTCGGTCGGATTGCCGTTGTCGGGCTGCTCGTTCAACTTTCCCTTGTTTCCCCCACAGGGGCCGCTCAAGGAAACGCAGGTGAGCGGAAGCGGATCGGCCAAGGTCTTGCTCATCGATGTTTCCGGCCTGATCAGCTCGCAGGAAAAAGAGGGGTTCATGCCGACCCCCAGTCCCGTCGCGCGGATCAAAGAACAGTTGTTAAAAGCCGCCCAAGACGACAACGTGAAGGCGGTCGTCCTCCGCATCAACACGCCGGGCGGCACGGTGACGGCATCGGACATCATCTATCACGAGATCAAGTCGTTCAAGGCGTCCAAGAAGGTTCCGATCGTCGCCTCGATCATGGATCTGGGAACGTCCGGCGGTTACTACGTTGCCTCAGCGGCGGACGCGGTGTTGGCGCACCCGTCTTCGGTGACCGGCAGCATCGGCGTCATCATGCTGACGATCAACGCCCGGGGCTTGATGGAAAAGGTCGGATTGGAAGCGACGGCGGTGACTTCCGGGCCGCGCAAGGACATGGGCTCGCCGTTTCGCGTAATGACACCGGAGGAGCGGACGATTTTTCAAGGGCTGATCGATTCGTTCTATCAGCGGTTTTTGTCCGTTGTGCAGGAAGGCCGTCCGCACTTGCCGATGGACCGGATCAAGCAACTGGCCGACGGGCGGGTCTATGCGGGCGACCAGGCGAAGGCGGCCGGGTTGGTGGACGAGATCGGCTACTTGGAAGATGCCATCGAACTGGCGAAGAAAAGAGCCAAGCTCACCGAGGCCCGTGTCGTCACCTATCAACGGCCCGGCGAATACGTGAACAACGTCTATTCGCGGCTGCTGGCGCCGGGCCCGTTGGCGGCCGTCGGCGATCTTGACCTGATGACATTTCTTCGAGGAAGCGCGCCGCAATTCATGTATTTGTGGATGCCATAATAAACCAGAAGGCGATCTATCGAGATCCGATCCGCCGATCGGCCCGGGAGGTTCGAACGTTCGATGGCCCGTTCCAGCGATTCTCCGATCGAGAGGATGCTCTCCCTTTCAATCGAGCGCCGCGCGCTGCTCCGGAGGGGGATGCGGTTTGTCGTCGGCTTGCAGGGGCTGGTGGGGTTCGGTATGGCCGGGTGGTTCGTCTCCTCAGCGACCGGTTGCTATCGCGCGCCGGGGACTGCACGCGATCAATTCATCACCATCTCCGAAGAAAAAGAAATGGCCATGGGAGTCAGCGCCTTTCACGAGATCCTGCGCAAGGCCCGGTTGAGCGACGATGTGGAGATCAACGAGATGGTCAATCGAGTGGGCGGCCGTATCGCCGCCGCGGCGAACAAGCCGGAATATCAGTGGGAATTCGTCGTCATTCAAGACGATCGCACCGTCAACGCGTTCGCCCTGCCAGGCGGCAAGGTCGCCGTCTTTACCGGCATCCTCAAATTCACGCAAAACGAAAACGGGCTGGCGACGGTCATGGGCCATGAGGTGGCGCACGTGCTGCAACGCCACGGCGCCGAGCGGTACAGCAGGGGAATCCTGGAAACGATCGCCCAGGTCGGCGCGTTGGCCGCGGGGGCCGCGGCCGGACGACCGGATGCGGCGGTGGCGGCGATGAGCGCCTACGGCGTGGGCGTATCCCTGCCGTTCGGACGAAGTCAGGAATCCGAGGCCGATTTTATCGGGCTTCGACTGATGGCCCAGGCTGGTTATGATCCCCGCGAAGCGGTGCCGTTTTGGGAACGGATGAGCGGGTGCCCCAGACAGTTGATCGGCAAGGCCTGTTTTCGAGCGCAACAAAATATTCCGGAGTTCTTGTCGACGCACCCGTCCGATTCGACGCGGCTCAACCAAATCGAGGCCTGGTTGCCGGATGCGATCAAGCATTATCGAGGAGCGGATCGGCAGGAACCGCCGCCGGCTCAGCCGTATCGTCCGGCGATCGGGCCGCCGCAACCGTCCTGACGTCCGACGCCGATTCACGAGGAACACTATGCCGAAACGCACAGACATCCGCTCCGTTCTGATCATCGGCTCAGGTCCGATCGTCATCGGCCAGGCCTGCGAGTTCGATTATTCCGGCACGCAGGCGTGCAAGGCGCTCAAGGAAGAAGGCTATCGGGTCATCCTCATCAACAGCAACCCCGCGACGATCATGACCGATCCGGAAATGGCCGACCGCACCTACGTGGAACCGATTACCGTGGACGTCGTCGAAGCCGTGATCGAGCGGGAACGGCCCGACGCGTTGCTGCCGACGATGGGCGGACAAACGGCGCTCAACACGACCATGGGATTGGTCAAAAAGGGGGTGCTGGACAAATACGGCGTCAAGCTGATCGGCGCCTCGGCCGAGGCCATTCACAAGGCGGAAGATCGCGAAGCTTTCAAGGCGGCGATGCAACGGATCGGGCTGCGCGTGCCCAAGAGCGGCACGGCTCACAGCCGCGCGGAGGCGATGGCGCTGTTGGAAACGGTCGGGTTTCCCGCCATCATCCGGCCTTCGTTTACGATGGGCGGAACCGGCGGCAATATCGCCTACAATCGGGAGGAGTTCGTCAAACTGATCGATTGGGCGTTGGCCATGAGCCCCGTGAGTCAGGTGTTGATCGAAGAGTCGGTCATCGGATGGAAGGAATACGAGCTGGAGGTGATGCGCGACCTCAA
>JANDJG010000106.1 GCA_024331085.1 Nitrospira sp.
CGCTCCCGTTCCGCGAGGTCGAGCCGTTTTCGAAATCGTTCGGCGAAACGCAACAAGGTTTGCAGCTCGATGGCCAGACGATAGTTCCGGAACTCTTCAGGGCCGATCTCGCCTTGTTCCCATCGTTCGTCGAGTGCTCGAAGAATGGGACCTGGAACCGCCGTCCTGGCTTGTGCTTTGAGGGTCTCGATCGCGTCCGGAGAGACCTTTCGGGCGGCCAGCAGCGATGCGGCGCAAGCGGCCATGGCCTCGGCCGTTTCAGCCAAGTGCGTGAGGACGGCGCATTGCAAGGACGTCCGTTCCCGGCGGAGTCTGGCCCGTCGCCGATATTCCTGCCACCGTGCCGTCGTGGCCGCGATGGACTCCTGGGTCATCGTGGTCACGGGCTTCGTGCCGGACACGCATCGCGGGTCCGGACGATCAGCGACCATGAACAGTATTTCGTCATGCGAGACGTCCAGGTATTGAATCAGGAGGAGTTTGAGCAGAACACGCCCTTGAGTCGGTAAGTTTGCGATCGTTTCTTCGACCAAGCCGACGGTCAAGGGTCTCGTCATGAGCGTTAAAGACATGGCGTTTGCGAGCGATCGGGTCTAGGCGTTACCGGAACGTCCTTGATGGGCTTCAATATAGAGGGCGACGTATTCGCGCACTTGTTGCACGGTGCCGCTGACGAACATTTCCCGGGGAATCTCAACTCGGACCAGCTTGGAAGGGTCGACGCCCCGCTCTATGGCATAGAGCTCGTCAATATAGAGACTGACGGACCCATCCGGAAAACGGAGGGCGTAGAGCGAGGTTGTATCAGCCATCGAGAGCAGATCCGCGAGCCAATCTCGATAGGTACAGGTAACACAAGCGCCGTGCGGCTGTCAAAGCAAGGACGGTTGCGGTCGGAAGAATGCAGCGCTCCGCAGCAAGCCGCGGAGAGCTGCAACGGTTGACAGGCGGTTCGCGCTTTGTTAGGGCAGGGTGTCAAAAAACCTGTCGACGGTGCTCGTTCATGTTCATACGTCCGTTCATATCGGTGGGGTTGGCATGGGCGCTCGCCGTGGGAACGGTTGTTCCATCGGCGGCCATTGAGGTTCAGCCGACCGATGAGCAAATCCGCGCCGCGCTTGCCAAGGGCAAAGAGGCGGCGCGGGACCGGCGCCCGCCGGACTCGCTGTATGCGAGATTCGGCGAAAGCGATGAAGGCCGCCCAAGCGGGTTTCTTATGACAAAGCTGGGAAGGCTCGCCGTCATGGCGGCCCATCTGGCGCTTCGCGGACTTGAACCGGAGCCGGTGGAGATCGCCCGGATGCTGGAAGAGCCCACGATGTCGGTCGTCGCGATGATCATAGGAACTCACCCGTCCTTCGCGACGGAGAGTTATATGGTGTTGAATCAGAGAGGTCGGTTGATCAAGCCCATGACAGTGCGTTACGACGGACGGGCTTCTCCGAGCGGGGAAGGGACCGATCGGCCTCTCTTCAAGGCGAAAGTCGTGGCTACGTTCAAGTACGACGAGTTTGACCCCCTCGCCGAGACGACGATCACCGTGTTTCCCACGAAGGGGGAAGCGGTGAGTTTCGTTCTCGACTTTTCACGAATAGACTAGGTACCCTGCATCGGTCATGGCTTCACGTCCTGGGTCGGATCGGTCGTTCACCGCCGAAACCGTTGCGATCGGCTCGGAACTGTTAGTCGGGGGGCGTTCCGACAGCAACTCTCTGTTGATCGCCGAAGTACTCGGTTCGTTGGGGATCGAGGTGAAGTTCAAGTCGATCGTCGGCGATGAGCGAGACGATATCGTCCGGGTCATTGAGACCGCCGTCCGCCGAGCCGGTGTGATCATCATGACCGGCGGATTAGGCCCGACGGTCGATGATTGTACGAGAGAGGCGGTCGCTGCCGTGACGGGGCGGAGGCTGGCTCGCCGAAAAGAGGCTCTTGAGGGGATGACCGCTCGACTGGCTCAGTGGGGCAGGGTTCCCAACAAAGGGCAGTTGCGACAAGCCAGGATTCCATCGCGAGCCGAGGTCTTGCCCAATCCGGTCGGATCGGCGCCCGGTTTCGCTCTGCGTTGGAAAGGCGCGTGGTTGATCGCCTTGCCGGGCGTGCCCGGCGAAATGCAGGCCATGATGCGGGAGTCGGTGATGCCGTTATTGACGGCAAGGCTGTTGCGATCGGCCAAGCACCCCCCCCATCCGATATCCAGGTCGGTGTTTCATACCTGGGGATTGCCGGAGGCGGAGGTGGATGCGAAGCTGCGCGGACTTGTCCCTACACACTCCCCGGTCGAACTGGGGCTCTTGGCTTCTCCGATGGGGGTGTCGGTCTCGCTGACGGCTAAGATGCGTCGTGCCGCCGATCACCAAGTGCTGCGGGATCTCGAGGAGGAAGTTCGGGCCAGGCTGAGAGAGTGGATCTTCGCGGAGGGCGAGAATTCCATGGAAGCCGTCGTGGGTCGATTGTTGTCGGATCGAGGGTTGACGATCGCCGTGGCGGAATCGTGCACGGGCGGGTTGATCACCCATCGCCTGACACAGGTGCCGGGATCGTCGGCCTATGTGGATCGGAGTGTGGTGTGCTATAGCAATCAATCCAAGGTCGATCTGTTGGGGGTGTCGCCAGACCTGATCGCCCGACATGGGGCGGTCAGTCGCGAGGTCGCCGCCGCCATGGCGAGGGGGATTCGCCAACGAGCCGCCGTGTCAGTCGGGCTGAGCGTGACCGGCATTGCCGGACCCGGCGGGGGGACGGAGACAAAACCCGTGGGATTGGTCTATATCGGCCTTGATGGAGGAGAACCGGATATCGTCACAAAAGAATTTCGATTCCACGGCGATCGGGCCGTCATCAAACAACGGTCGTCGCAGGCGGCGCTGGACCTGCTGCGCCGGCGGTTGATTGAACGGGGACACTGACCGGAATGCAAGCTCGTGATGTCGGCGGGCGGGCGTCGAGGAAGAGCGCGCACACAAACGGGACAAACGGCGAGCGAACGGGGAGGAAACGATGCTCCGAGCCTTTCTTGCCGTTGAGCTTGGCGATGAGCTCAGGCGTCAAGTGGCGATGGTTCAGGAGGAGTTCAGGCGGCGACTCGGACGCGAGGCGCCCAAAGCCGTCCGCATCGCCTGGGTGCAGGCGTCGTCGATTCATCTCACCGTCAAATTTCTCGGTGACATCGATGAGTCGCTGATCGAACCGATGCGCCGGGCGGTGGGTGTCGCCATACAGGGGCATCGGCCCGTCTTCATCCCGCTTGAGCGGATCGGAGCGTTCCCCCATCCGCGAGAGCCGCGGGTTTTGTGGGTCGGTCCTCAAGTAAAGTGGGAAGAGAGCCAGGAGGCGCAACGGCTGGCCGCATTACACCGAACGGTGGAGGATTGTTGTGCGTCGCTCGGCTGCGCGATGACGTTGGATAGCCGGCCCTTTTCTCCCCATCTCACTCTGGCGCGGGTGAAAGAAGGAGCGCGCGAGGTGGGTCGGCTGTTGGCTGCGAGCGGTGTGATGGATCGACCCCTGTTCGTGGGAACGCTGGCGGTGGAATCCATCGCCCTCATCAAGAGCGACCTCAAACCGGCCGGGCCTGTTTACACGAAATTATGGCAGGCCGGGGTGGGAGGCGGAGAAGACGGCTGAAGAAGATTCTCTCGAATCGGGAGACGGGACGTCCACCCGTCGCCGATCATCCGTTATGGCTCAAGGAGTTTGATCAAATTCGTCCGGCCAAGCTGACGGGCCAAATCAACCGGCAGTTCTCCCGATGTCATTCTGGCCTGTTTATCCGCGCCGTACTTGAGAAGCAACATCACGATCTCTTGATTGCCTTCATACGCTCCGACGTGGAGCGGCGTGACACTGCTGATCGCGCCACGAACGTTCACATCCGCACCCTTTTCCAAGAGTAGAGCCACCATATCCGCGCGTCCCTCTCGTATGGCCATGAACAGCGGCGTGAGTCCGTCGTGTCTCGCGCGGGACAGGTCGGCGCCTTTTTCCAGTAGCAGTTCGACTGTCGGTTGGTGTCCATGCTTGACGGCCAGCAGAAGCGGCGTCATGCCGAATTCGTCGGTGGTTTCCACCTTCGCGCCGTGGGCCAGTGCGGCGGCGGCTTGGGTCGAGTCTCCGTTTATGATCGCTTCACGGAGCCTGTGTTCCGGTGACGCGATGCAGCCGCTCAGAAACAAGAGGCTCAAAAAAGACAGCGCATGTATCGCCGTTTTTCTATGCGGCATGGCATATCGCTCAACGATGTTTTTCATGGGAATCTCTTATATGGACGACGACGACAAATCAATGGCCTGTTGAGTCCAATGGGAACGGTTCCGTGCCGAGATCAGGCTAGGTTTCCCACCGTCGCTTCTGTATAATCGCCACGCCTGTTCATTCGCAAGTTCCTGGTCGCCGTCCACGCGATACCGAGAGCGAATTTACGGCAGGTAGGAGCGAGCGACCGTTTTTGAAAAGAGGAGCGCACTGATGGCGGAAAAAGACGAGAAGAAACGGGCGTTGGAATTGGCCCTGTCCCAAATCGAAAAACAGTATGGAAAAGGGGCCATTATGAAGCTCGGTGCGGAAGAAAAGTTGGCGGACGTGCCGGCCATTTCGACCGGGTCGCTGAGCCTTGATATCGCCCTGGGAGTCGGAGGACTTCCCCGCGGAAGAGTGATTGAGATTTTTGGGCCGGAGGCTTCAGGGAAAACCACCATGACCCTGCATTGTATCGCCGAGGTGCAGAAGGCGGGGGGCGTCGCGGCCTTTATCGATGCCGAACATGCGCTCGATTTGACCTATGCGAGAAAGCTGGGCGTTCAGGCGGATGATCTGCTGGTCTCTCAGCCGGATACCGGAGAGCAGGCGCTGGAAATCGCGGAGACATTGGTCCGCAGCGGAGCGATCGATTTGATCGTCATCGATTCCGTGGCGGCCTTGACGCCACGCGCTGAAATAGAAGGCGAAATGGGCGACGCCCACATGGGGTTGCAAGCGAGACTGATGTCACAGGCCTTGCGAAAACTGACGGCGGCGATCGCGAAATCCCTGACGACGGTGATTTTCATCAATCAGATCCGCATGAAGCTGGGCGTGATGTTCGGCAATCCGGAGACAACGACGGGAGGGAACGCTCTCAAGTTCTATGCGTCGGTGCGGTTGGACATTCGGCGAATCGAGTCCATTAAGGAGGGACAAGACGTCATCGGCAGCCGGGTTCGGGTCAAGGTGGTGAAGAACAAGATGGCTCCGCCATTTAGGCAGGCGGAGTTCGACATCATGTTCGCCGAGGGAATCTCAAAAACCGGCGAGCTCATCGACTTGGGCGTCGAGAAACACGTGATTGAGAAGTCCGGCGCCTGGTACTCCTATAAAGGCGAACGAATCGGACAGGGGCGTGATGCTGCAAGAGAATTTCTAAAAAAGAACAATGAGATAGCAAGAGAAATTGAATTGAAACTTCGAGAATTGTCAGGAGTGCCAAGACTGGACGAAAAGAAGTCGGCCGGTAAGGAGGAGAAGGCGGTGTCAAAAGAAGACAAGCCGCTGTCCCGAACAGATGACAAGCGGGCGCACCGGTCGTAGCGATCGTCCAGTCAAGCAACCCTTGCAGGAAGAAGGCAAATGGTTACAACTTGCCGTAGGCTATCTCGCCGCCCGTGATCGAACCGGCCTCCAAGTTCGTCACTTGCTCCACCGGAAAGGGGTTTCCCGGACTCAGATTGAACAGGTCGTCCGTCGGCTGTCCCAGCTCGGCTACCTGAACGATCGAGCTTACGCGGAGCGCTGGATCGCTGGCCGACTCGCCCGCCGGCCGATGGGACGGGAGCGGATTAAGGCTGAACTGACGGAAAAGGGAATCGATCCTGCGACGATTGAGGACCTGTTGTGCAATTTGCCTGATGAGAGGGCGTTGGCCCGCTCGGCCCTTGATATATTGCACCGGACGGGGCGGGAAATGACGCCCATCCAGGTTGCGCGCCGGTTGCGCCAACGGGGGTTCGACGAAGAGACGATTCGTTGTATGATAGGCGAAGATCGTCTGACACACGAAGGGCCCGGATCATGACTCATGGTGCGCGGGAATTAAGACAATCGTTCATTCACTATTTCGAACGGCAGGGCCATCAGGCCGTGCCGAGTTCGTCTCTCATTCCACAGGCCGATCCGACGTTGCTGTTTACCAACGCCGGGATGAATCAGTTTAAACGGGTGTTTCTCGGAGAAGAGACACGTCCGTACAAGCGGGCGGTGTCCGTGCAGAAATGTCTGCGCGCCGGGGGTAAACACAATGACTTGGAAAATGTAGGGTACACAGGTCGCCACCATACCTTCTTCGAGATGCTGGGCAACTTTTCATTCGGCGATTACTTTAAGGCCGACGCGATTGCGTTCGGATGGGAGTTCTTGACCAAGATCGTCGGATTGACGAAAGACAGGCTGTGGATCACGATTTTTCGCGAAGACGACGAAGCCGACGTCCTGTGGAAAAAAATCGGCGTGTCGCCTGCGCGCATCGTGCGGTTCGACGAAAAGGACAACTTCTGGCAGATGGCGGACACCGGCCCCTGCGGTCCCTGCTCGGAAATTCATTTCGATCAGGGACCGTCCGTTCCCGGTGATGATCGTCCGAACGGAGAAGGCGACCGGGTCATCGAGGTCTGGAACCTTGTCTTCATGCAGTTCAATCGAGATGCGTCGGGGACGCTTCATCCGTTGCCGAGGCCGAGCATCGACACGGGGATGGGATTGGAGCGCTTGGCCGCCGTCGCGCAGGGCGTCCCCAGCAATTACGGCAGCGATCTCTTTGCGCCGCTCTTGTCGGCGATCGCCGTGCGAGCGGGCGCGCAGTACGGTCGAGAAGACTCGGCGGATCGATCGATGCGGGTCATCGCGGATCACCTCCGGGCCGTTACGTTTCTGATGGCGGACGGCGTATTGCCGTCCAATGAGGGACGCGGCTACGTCTTGCGGCGGATTCTTCGCCGGGCGGCTCGCCACGGGCGGCTGCTCGGCATTGTCGAGCCTTTTCTGTACGATCTTACCGGCAGGGTGGTGGAGCAGATGGGCGACGTCTATCCGGAGGTGCGGGCGGCGGCCGGCACGATCGCCGAGGCCACGAAGGGAGAGGAAGAGCGGTTCATCGCGACGCTCGACCAAGGATTGCCGATCTTGAACGGCCTTATTGAGAAGGCGCGAGCCGAGGGACGGACTCTATTGACCGGCGACGACGTCTTCAAACTCTATGACACATACGGGTTCCCGATGGATCTGATCGCCGAGGCCTGTCGGGAACAGGGACTCTCCGTCGATGAACGGGGATTCGAGGCGGCGATCGAAGCGCAGCGGACCAGAGCCCGCAAGATCGGAGGATTCGAGCAGGAGACCGTCAGGCCCTCGGTCGCCGAGCTGTCCTCGCGCGTTGGAGCCGTCACGTTCGTCGGGTATGACAGGCTGGAGAGCGAGGGGGTTCTCTTGGCCATCCTGAAGGGTGATCGGTTGGTCAAAGAAGCGGTCGAAGGGGACGAAGTCGAGATAGTTTTGGATGTGACGCCGTTCTATCCCGAGGGGGGAGGACAGGTGGGGGATCATGGGACCTGCATAGGCCCGGAAGGAGTGGTTGACGTCACGGATACGACGAAACCGACGCCGACCATGATTCTCCACAAGGGCATCGTTCGGAAGGGCTGCATTCGCGAAGGAGAACGGCTCGGCGCGATGGTGAATGGTGCCTTGCGACAGGACGCGGCGCGGAACCATACGGCCACTCATTTGCTGCACGCGGCCTTGCGCCAGATCCTTGGCTCTCACGTGAAACAGTACGGCTCGCTGGTCGGGCCGAATCGACTGCGGTTCGACTTCGCGCACTTCAGGCCGCTTTCCGCTCGCGACGTTGACGATATCGAATCGTTGGTCAACGAAGAAGTCAGAAAAAACGAGCCGGTGCGGACACAAGTGATGAATTTTCAGGAGGCCGTGACCAAGGGGGCGCTGGCCTTTTTCGGCGACAAATATGGCGAACAAGTTCGGGTCGTGACCGTCGAATCCTTCAGCCGAGAGCTGTGCGGCGGGACGCACTGTCGGCACACGGGCGAAATCGGACTTTTCCG
>JANDJG010000019.1:0-28811 GCA_024331085.1 Nitrospira sp.
ACGGGACGACGGCGCGGGGCAAGCCGGCGACCCATCTACCGACGACGGCGGCGTGCGACAGTTGCCATCGGACGACGGGGTGGACACCGGCGACGTTCAGCCACACGGGGGTGACGCCGGGGAGTTGCGCGACCTGTCACAACGGGACGACGGCGCGGGGCAAGCCGGCGACCCATCTACCGACGACGGCGGCGTGCGACAGTTGCCATCGGACGACGGGGTGGACACCGGCGACGTTCAGCCACACGGGGGTGACGCCGGGGAGTTGTGCGACCTGTCACAACGGGACGACGGCCACAGGAAAACCAGCGTCACATTTCGTGACCACTCAATCTTGTGACGCCTGTCATCGAACCACGGCGTGGACGCCGGTGAATACCTATGTTCACAGAAGTGTCGCTTATAAACCGCATCGTTCCAGTGTCGCCTGTGCGTCATGCCATACGACGAACAACGAAGTCATTGCGTGGCGCTTTGCCGCCTACCGGCCGGACTGCGCGGGCTGTCATGCCGGAGATTTTCGACCGAACCCTCACAAAAAAGTGGAATCCCCGACCATTTACTACTCGGTCGCCGAGCTCAAGGATTGTTCCGGCAGTTGCCATGTGTACACGGATGCGACGATGACGACGATCAGAAGAATGCGGTCGGGCGAACACTCGTCGACGGGTGGAGGGTTCTGATTGATGGCGCCCGGCTGGTTGTCTTCTCAAGGAGATCGCTGGTGCCCGGATCGATTCAGCGTGTCGGCGACGACAGAGGAGTGAACGTTGGCATTCGGCTGGATGGTGCGCCTGGCGATTGTGTGTCTGCTTCTCGATGGAGCGGCATTGGTGATGCCGCAAGGAGCCCATGCGCAAGTGTTGGATCGAATCGACGTCGTCGAGTTGCCGCCTGCGTCCGCGGAGATTCATATCGTCTTCAACACCCGTGCGCTCTATCTCCGCCATACTCCGGCGGAAAAAGGGGATCTGATTCAGATTTTTCTGGATTTTCCCGATGTCGATCGGTCCCGTCGGTTTTCGCGGGAATTGGCGGCGTCACCTCCCAGCGATTTGGTGCCCAAGTTTACGGTGACGTTTCCGGATCAAGCGACGAACGGGCTGTCCGTTCGATTCGAGAAGCCGGTTCAATTCAAAGTCACGCAGCGGGATATCAGAGGGGCGAGCCGGATCGTCATCACGGTCAAGTCGGAAAAAGCCGCTCCCCCTCGGCCTCCGGCGGAGGTCAAAGAGGCGCCACCGCCTGATCAGGCGCCGAAGCGAGTCTTCGCCATCCCTCCTTTCAAACCCGGTTCGGATGTGGAAGCCTATGCGGCGGAGTTGAAACGATTGGGGGACGAGGCCCTCGCGGTTCAGGAATACGAACAAGCCATCACCATCTTCAATGCGCTTTTGAATCTTCCTCCCAACAAACAATCACAAGATGCTCAGGAACTGGTGGGCATGGCCCGTGAGCGGAGCGGTGAGATTCAGAAGGCCAAGGCGGAGTACGAACTATATTTGCGGCTGTACCCGACCGGCGATGGAGCCGAGCGTGTGCGACAGCGGTTGGCGGCGTTGGCCGAAATGAAGGTGGAAGAGCCGAAGGAACGGGAGAAAAAGCGGAAACCGATCGATGAGTTTCAGTTCTATGGGAGCGTGTACGAATATTACTATGGCGGGTTTTCCCAGGCCTCGATCACGGACAAGACGACCAATACGACGACGACATTGAACAATCACGACCAGTCGTTGCTCCAATCGGCCTTCGATGTGACCGGCCGCTATCGAACGGGAGAGTACGACACGCGGGCGGTCGCCCGAGGAACACATGTGTACGACACTCTGGCGCTCGATGATACGAGACGGAGCATTTATCGCCTGCGGGCCCTGTACCTCGAACATTCGAAAAAAGATTCCTATTTTCTCCGGCTCGGGCGGCAGCCGGGCAATGTCGGCGGCATCTTGGATTTCCGATTCGATGGAGCCTGGTTTCGTTATACGGCGATTCCTCAGATGCTGAATCTCAATGTGGTCGGCGGACAGCCGCGGCAGTTCAGCTTGCAAACGGCCTATGTGCCCGATGATCCGCGCAACTTTGTCGCCGGCTTCAACCGATATTTCTACGGATTCAATGTCGATGTCGGACCGATCGCCCAAGCCTGGAGCGGCAACGTGTATTTCCTCAATCAAATGGTGAACGGCATCGTCGATCGGCGGGCGATTGGAACGGAACTTCGCTATTCATCGAACGGCAAAAACGCCTTCGGCCTTCTGGACTACGACGTCTCCTACAACGTGCTCAATGTGGCCATGCTGAGCGGCACGTGGGTGGCCGAGCGCAATACGTTTACGTTTTTGGTCGATCATCGTCGGACGCCGTATCTGCAAACGACCAATGCGTTGTTCGGCACGCCGAACGCGTCGCTTTCATTGATCAACGAGGCCAACGAATCGTTGCTGCGGGAGCAGGCCAAAACCGTCACCGCGACGAGCAATCTGTTTCTTGTGGGCGTCCTCCACACACTGAATCAACAGTGGCAAGTCGGCGGCGATGTTCGCCTCAATAGAATCTCCGGCACGTCGGCGTCGAATTGCCTGATCGTCTTGCCGGGAACCAACACGCTGTTCATCAATCCCAATGCTCAAACCGATGCGCTGTGTTCCTTGCAGGCGCTGCCGGGAACCGGCAACATTTGGACGGTGACGGGACAGGCGATCGGCACGAACGTTCCGTTTGAGCAAAACACCCTCGTGCTGAACGCCAGTTACATCGATAACAACGCCTATAAGGGGCAGTCGGCGACTTTCAACTCGTTGACGAGGATCGGTTCCGATCTTCAACTCAACACGTTCCTGATTTTCTATCATCAAAAGGATAGTCTGGACGTCCACCTGTATCGCATCACCCCGACGCTGCGGGCGGACTATCGAGTGTATAACGGGTGGACGATCGAAGGATCCGGTGGGATCGAGCAGACTTTTTCAAATGGCCCGCTCCAGAAAGACTCGACCACACGGGAGTTTTTTTTCTTCGGCCTGCGATGGGATTTTTCATAGTCACGGGCTTCCCCGGAAAGCCGACCGACGTGGACTGTGGCTGAGGGAAGGGACATGTCGTTTTTAAACGTGTCGCTCCTTTATCTCCTTCCTGTCTTAGCGGCGGCGGCGTGGCACGTGCGCCGCCGACGACAAAGGGAGGTAGAGGATCGGGCAAGACTGGAAGAAACCAGAAAGGCGAACATTCCGGAGCCGATCACGCTGCACCCCGTCATTGATCCGAACAAGTGTCTGGGATCAGGGGCGTGCGTGAGGGCGTGCCCGGAGCATTCGCTGGGAATCGTCAACGGGAAAGCGGTCTTGGTCGCCCCGGAACATTGCATCGGGCACGGGGCCTGTGAGGCGGCCTGTCCGTTTGGAGCCATCTCTCTGGTCTTTGGAACGGAGAAGCGAGGCATCGATATCCCTTACGTCAAGCCGACGTTCGAAACGAACGTGCCCGGGATTTTCATCGCTGGCGAGCTGGGCGGGATGGGACTGATTCGCAAAGGGGTCGAGCAAGGGGTGCGGGCGATGGAAACCATCCGCAAAAACAGAGCGTCCGGCGGTGAACTTGATGTGGTGATTGTGGGAGCCGGGCCGGCCGGACTCGCCGGTTCGTTGGCCGCGAAGGAAGCCGGGCTGCGTTTTGTGACGGTGGAGCAAGAGGTGGGGTTGGGCGGGTGCATCTTTCATTATCCCCGACGCAAGCTGACCATGACGTCGCCCATGAAATGGCCGATCGTGGGTCTGTTCGATAAGCGGGAAATCAGCAAGGAGGAGTTGCTTGAGTTTCTCAACGGTGCTGTCAAGAAAACAGGGTTGGAGATTCGCTTCTCAGAGCGGATGGAGGCAATTACGAAAGAAGATGGTGGGTTCATCGTTAGAACGTCGAAGGCTTCCTATCGCGCAGCAAACGTGCTGCTGGCGATCGGGAGACGAGGCACGCCGCGAAAGCTGGGCGTACCCGGCGAGGAACAGCCCAAAGTGGTGTACAGCCTGATCGATCCCGAACAATACCGCGGCCAACATGTGTTGGTTGTCGGAGGAGGGGACAGTGCCGCAGAAGCGGCGCTGGCCATCGCAAATGAGCCGGGAACGGTCGTGTCGGTCTCCAGTCGAGGGGAAGAGATCTTCACCAGGCCGAAGGAGAAAAATCGGCGGTTGCTTAAGGAACTGGTTGATCGAGGAGCCGTGACTGTCTATTTGAACGCCAATGTGCAACAGATTGGCCAGGATTCGGTTACGATAGAAGAAAAAGGAAACGCTGTGACCATCAAAAACGACGCGGTCATTGTCTGTATTGGTGGAACGCTTCCTACTCCTATGTTGAAAGAAATAGGAATCATGGTCGATACCTATTACGGAACGCCTATTGCTCGTTGAGCGGTGCCGTAATGGTTCCTGTCATGTTTAGTGTTCGTCATGCGGCGTCTTGAGGCGGACACTTGTCCACACGACAGTGTTAGCCGCCAAGGTTCCCTTTAACGAAATCTGATGGCCCGGCGCAAGTCTGTTGAAAAACGCCGCCCGTCCAATCACAGTGCCGTCTGATTGAATGAACCTGTCATTGGGAATAACTGAGGTGTCGATCGTTGCGCCGGCAATGATCAGAGAGGGCGCGATTACGGAACTCACCACCCCCTCCAGTTTCACATTGGAGCTCGGGCTGCTTCGTTTGAGTTTGGTGGCCACGATGCCGTCGCCGCTGCGCCGCCCATGAATTTTCAGATGGTCGCCGAGTCGGATGCCTTGGAACGTTCGTAGATTGCCTTCGCCCTCGATGTCCGTCTGATTGTCCACCAGGATTGTGATGCCGGGAAATCCGATCAGAGTCAGGGATTGCGTTGTGTTGTCTAGGCTGAGGACGTCGGATTCTAATTCGAATTTGCCTTCGAACGAAACACGTTCGGCTTGGAGAATGCCGCCGGACAATCGGCCGTGAACGATCACGTGAGCGTTAACCGTGAGATCGTCAATGGTGCCGCCCTCAAAGATGGTTCTGCCGGTGGTCTGAACCCGGAGATTGTCGACGACGACATCTCCCGGGCCCCAAACGTGCCGAATGAATCCCTCCACTTTTGCCTCCTCGCTGTCGTCGGTCCCGAGGCCGATCGGGATCACGCGGGTGGCGAGAAGAGTGCCTCCCGCCAGGGCGGTTCCGCCGCCGTCCCATTGTTCTCCCCGCACATGAACGACAACGCCGTCCCATGACGTAGAGGCGATGGCGGGCATGTGACCGATGTCGGCGGCGGAATAATCGATGCGCAGCAAGCCGATATCGAAGGTGCGCGCGGCGAGGTTATGGTTTTTAACGGTGCCTTGGACTTCATAATGCGGCGAACCGTCCTGCATCGTGATCAGCGTGGCGAGAATGTGGCCGTCTCCGACGACGAATCCGCTCACCTCGATTCGGTCCCGATTCAGGGTGAGATTAGCAACGGACTGGCCGGGGATGGATGGATCGATGACGGTGTTTTGATTGAGATGAACGACCTGACCCAGCATCATCATGCTCAGGCCGTCGGGGGCGATGGACTGCACCGTGCCTTCCACGGCTTCCTCATAGGTGATGGTCTCGGCGATGCGCCGTGACGGAGCGCCGGTCGAATCGGTTCCCACGGTTCGGCCGTTGACCAGCACCACCATGCCGAGCTTAAGTTTGTTCTCCGTGCTGCAGGGCTCATCGTCGAAGCAATAGATGGTCTGGGAATTGTCATATTCCGTCCCCGAGACGAACACGCTGCCGAATTTCGTCACGGGGCCCGATGACACCGTTTGGACGGACCCGGTCCCGCCGATTCCGCCTCCAGCCTGTGGAGCGGGGCTGCAGGATGCCGTGGCAAGGAACAGGCCGAGAGGCAGGCCGGCAAGGCCGATGAGCCGGGCGAACAATGGAGCGATCATGGACGTGATGTTCCTTTTGGCTTCCGTTTGGGTGCGTTCTGGATGCGTACGTCCTCAACAATCTCCTCGAAGTGGTAGACGCCGAGCCCTGTGCGGACGCGGCCTGAACCCGTACTGCTTGGATTGACGTCGCGATCGCGATCGGCCAACCAGCGGTCCATTGCTTCCAAGAATTCTTGAGCCCGCGCCGCCGCGACGGCGCGAAACTCCTTCGCCGCCTCCAGCGGCACATTGTCGTACATCACCTTGCGCTGGAACAGCGGCCGATCCGGAGCCGCGTAGATGTTGTGATCGATCGTTGCAATCAAGTCCGCGGTATCGGTGCCCAGGATGCGAAGTTTTTCGGGGGCGCTGTGTTGGGGCACATAACCACGGGAGCGCAGACAGACGGTGCCGTTCTTAAGTCGCTTCACGGCACCCGTGCGGAGAAGCTCATCCAGTACGGCGCGGGCAGGGATGTCTCCGCTATAAGCTTTGACCAGAGCCTCGAACGATCCGCGCTTGCCGTAAAGCGGCAACGGGGCCGGATGACCGTGCCCGTCGCTGAAGGCGGGGTCTTTTAACCAGCCGCTGATCACTCTGACGGCGCGGTTATATTCTTCGTCGATCGAATGGTGTTTGTCCGTCGGACGGGCGAGAATCGCCTGCACCTCTTTTCTTGTGAGACCGGTCAGGATGGCGATTCTGGAGACGGTCGCCGGTTTGCCCTGGATGCCGAATTCCCTCTGAGCGAGTTCGATGTACACGTGCTTGACGAGGGTATAAAATGACTTGGCCGCTTTCCCATTCCGGAGAAAAATCCGCACCAGCGGGACGAGCAACGCCCGCGTCGCTTCCGACAAGGCTTGAGCGTGAGCCGGTGTCATCGCCTGGGAAAGTATTCCCGCAGAGCCCGGACTGTCAAGCCGGCCGGGGGGAGTTCCTCGGTCCCGCCCGTCCCAAGAGGCCGTTTATAAAAGCGGTTTCTTACTCTTTGACGTCCGCTTCCCAGGAGATCCGGGCCGGACACCATTGCCAGATGCCGAGGGTGATGATCCTGGTGAGGCCTGCCGGGATGCAGGCGGTGCGGTTGATCGTCACCTGCCGGTTGATGAGTTTGCTCGGCTCCCCGCAGCGCCGCAGATAATCGTCGGCCTTGATCTCGTGCAGGTCGGCGTGCGGGACGAAGAACGCCACGAGCGGCACGGGCAGGACGGCGATCGAGGAATCATCCACCCCTTCGGAGCCCGAGCAGCGGGCGTCGGTTTTCGGCCGTTTGACGTCGTCGCGCACCAAATCCTTGACGCAGCCGGTCATCAGCAACAGCACGATCGACAGGAAAGTGGTCCATCTTCGAAACGCTGTTCGTTGAGGCATAAGAAGCCCTCCTTGTTAAGCTCGTCTTGCTCTCCTTGGACGGAGATTCTTCGGGATGGTAAACGTCTTTGAGAAATACGGTGCGGCAATATAGTCCTTGACGACGGCCGGAAACAAGGGTATGTCCCTCGCCATGCCGCCGTCCACCACGCTGGCCTATGGATCGGTCGTGCTCGCCGCCGTGTTATGGGGCGGGTCGATTGTCGCCCAAAAGATGGCGCTGGGGTCCTTTTCTCCGGTCGAAGCCTCGGTGTTTCGCGACGTCGGCGGTTTGGCGATTCTGCTGGTGACGTGGTGGCTTCAAGAGCGGCGAACCTTGGCCATCGCTCGCTCGGATCTCTCTCTGTTGGGGCTGTTGGGACTCGGCGTATTGGGCAATCACCTCTTGATCCTGATGGGGCTCAACTATGTGAGCGGAGCGGTGGGCGGCGTCATTATCGGATCAAGCCCGGTGGTGACCTCGTTGCTTTCGGCGCTGTTGATCCGAGACGTGCCGTTGCGCACCGTCTGGTTGGGGGCGGTGCTCTCGTTTGCCGGCGTCGGCCTGGTGTCCGTGGCGGGCTTTCAGGCGGCCGGGGAACAGCCTCTTTTGGGAGGAACCTTGGTGTTTCTGGGTGTCGTGAGTTGGGCGCTTTACAGTATCGGCAGCCGAACCATCATGGACCGGCTGTCTGCCCTGACCGTGAATTGGACGACGTTGCTGGTGGCGACGGTCTTGCAGATTCCGCTCCTGTGGACCGACCGAAAAGTGACGGACGCGGGTGTTTCGTCGGTGACGACCTCCGATTGGTTGGCCTTGGGATATCTGATCGTCTTCGCCACGGCCGTGGCCCAGCAGGCTTGGCTGTTCGGTGTGAAGGGCATCGGCCCCTCGCGGGCGTCGGTTCTGGGGAACCTCACACCGGTCGCGGCGATCGGCTTATCGGCGTTGATTTTGAAAGAATCGGTCGGGCCGGTTGAAATGACCGGCATCGGCTTGATCCTGGCCGGCGTGTGGAGCGTGAACCGTCAAACGGCCAAACAGTCATAAGCGCCGTTCCTCCGGGTGCCGGATGGATGGTCGGCGAATCGGATGCCTTCGTGCTCCGGAAATCAAAGAAGAGAACGAACGATCCGAGGGAAGATTTCATCGGCGGGCGGGGCGCATGCGGTCTCTCGTTCTTCTTATTGCGCATGGAGGGTTGGTGCCATGCTCGAACAACGAATCAGGGAAGTCACCGTCGCCAATCAAAAGTTTTATGAGGCGTTTGAAAGCCTCGATATCGCCCGGATGGACGAGGTCTGGGCGCATCAAGACTATGTGACCTGCATCCATCCCGGTTGGACGATTCGCTCCGGTTGGCCAGCCGTCCGCGACTCCTGGGTCTTGATCTTCAACAACACCTTCTCCATGAAGTTCGAGCTCACCGACGTGATGGTGCAGGTGGCGGGGGACATCGCCTGGGTGATCTGCGTCGAAAACCTCACAACCCACCAGTCCGACGAACCGCAGCAGGCCAGGGTGCTGGCCACGAACCTCTACGAACGGATCGGCCATGAATGGCTGATGATCCACCATCACGGCTCGCCGGTGATGGGGTAGGGGGAAAAAGCAAGGCCGCGTCTTCCTTGAGAGGAGCAAGCAAGAAAAAGGACGGAACGGCGTGGGTTGATCGCGATTCACGCGAACCGACCCGCGATCATGGAGGCGATTGACAAGAAGGGGATGCCGCGCAACAATCACCCCCGGTTTCCCGGCTCATGGAAAGAAAGACGTACGGTCTGGACCGACGGTGTCGAGCCCATGACAAACGCCAGGGTGTACGAAATCGACCTGCTCCGCTTCCTCGCCGCGCTGGCGATCGTGCTCTTTCACTACGCTTACAGAGGGCATGCGGCGGACGATTTGACGGTGATGTCGTATCCGGCGCTTGCTCCGGTCTTCAAGTACGGGTACCTGGGTGTCGAACTCTTTTTCATGATCAGCGGATTCGTCATCCTCATGACCGCAGCGAATCGGACCCTCAGTGAGTTTGTCATCGCGAGAATCGTTCGCCTCTATCCGGCCTTTTGGACCTGCTGTACGATTACTTTTTTGGTGACGCTCGCCATCGGAGAGCCGCCGCACTCTGCTTCCCTTGTTCGTTATCTTGCGAACATGACCATGCTGTCCGGTTTCCTGGGCATCGTTTCGATTGACGGCGCGTATTGGTCGTTGTTCATCGAGCTGCAATTTTATCTTCTGGTGGCGCTTCTCGTGAGCGGTCGGCGAATTCATCGGGCTGAACCTTTTCTCTGGTTGTGGCTCCTCGCCTCGGCGACGCTCGCCATTCGGCCGGTAGGAGTGTTGTCTTCCCTGCTGATTGCCGAGTACTCGGCCTTCTTTATCGCAGGGGCAGGCTGTTTCCTGATCCGGTCGAACGGGTTGTCTCTGCCGCGAGCCGCGCTGATCGCCTGTTCGTGGGGTCTTGCGCTGTTTCAGTCCATGCAGAAGCTGCGATCGTTTGAACGGCATTTCAACACGACGTTCGACATCTTTGTTGTCGAAGGCATGATCACGTTGTTCTTCATCGTCATGGTGTTGATCGCGTTGCGATGGACAACCTTCGCCGGCCGCAAAGAGTGGGTCGTCCTTGGCGCGATCTCGTATCCCCTCTATTTGCTCCACCAGAACGTCGGCTACATGGTGTTCAACGTCGCCTACCAGGGCGTCAACGTGCACGTGCTCTTTTGGGGAACCATCATTGCGGCTCTCGTCTGTGCCTACCTCGTGCACGTGCTCGTTGAGCGACGGTGGTCCGCTCCGCTGAAAACCGTGCTCAATGTGTCGGCAGACCGTCTGCAACGCCTCGCCGCACGTTCCAAACAGGATGCCTCTCAGGCGGTACGGCCCTGAGAACGGTATGAATCCAAAAGCAACTTGAACAGACCTCTTTGATTTGATCGTAAGATGGCCGATCTCGTTCGTCGAGCGACGATGCAGGACCTTGATCGTCTCGTCCCCCTCTTCGAGGCGTACCGTCAATTCTATGGACAAGCGCCGGACCTTGTCGTGGCTCGGCGGTTTCTGCATGATCGGTTGGCGCGCAATGAATCTCTCGTGCTGATCGCGGAGGATCACGACGGCGTCGCGATCGGCTTTGTCCAGCTTTATCCTCTGTTTTCTTCCATCCTTGCAGCGCCGATGTCTCTCTTGAGCGATCTGTTCGTTGTGCCCCACGCCCGACGCCGGGGAGTCGGAGCAACGCTTCTGAAGGCGGCCGCGGAAGAGGCTCGATCCGCCGGCGCGGTGCGCCTGGAATTGGCGACGGCGATCACGAATGCCGCGGCACAACGGCTCTACGAACAACTGGGCTGGGTCCGTGACCAAGAATTCTACGTGTACAGCCTCTCGCTGTAAGGGCACGGGGCTTTCGGCGCTTACACCACCGGAGCGGTTGAGGGGAGGTCTTCGAGGCGAAGGGTTTTCATCCATTCGGCGACGACCGTGTCGCGTTCTTCCATGGTCATCGCGGCGTATTTGTGAAACATTTGCGGGCCTCGTTTGCGGCGCCAGGCGAGAAAATGAAGGAAGTGATCTTTGCAGACAGACCCCGTGCCGGCCGGCGCATAAGGCTTGCCTTGGCAATTCGGGACTCGGCATTGTTCATCCAACGGCATGGCTTGCTCCTTGCGAGGGCCAGTATGCCGAGCGGGTTCATGGATTTTCAAGGGCCGCACTGCCTTCCGCTTGATCTTCACTCCGTCACTCGCTAAGACTGTGTTTCATGCGCCGTCTGTTGCTGTCGTTCCTTTCGTGGCTGGTGATTTGTTGGTCGCCTGGCTGTGTCTCGCCCTCGCGCGAAGGGCTTCCGCCGAGCAGCCCCTTTCTTGATCCGGTCGTCTTGGCCGAGGATCTCTTGCCTCAAGGCGTTGCAGTCGGCGACGTCAGCTCCAGCGGCGCCATCATATGGGTGAGAACGGACGGGCCGGCGTCGGTGCAGATCGAATGGGCGACACCGGCGCAATGGGAGATCGTCTCGAAAATGGGATCGGCGCGAGCCCCCGTCTCCAGAACCGACCGGCTGGCCACGACGATCGAGACGGATTACACCCTCTCCGTTCCGATCGAGGGATTGGCTTCGGCCACCCGGTATCGGTACCACGTCTGGATTGAACGAAAGAGATCGAGCGGATACGAACAGCCGACACTGGCGGCGAAGGGTGAATTCACGACCCTGCCGAGTGCGAGCACCTCCGTTCCCGCCACCTTCGTTTGGAGCGCGGATCTGGGAGGTCAGGGCCACTGCCGCCAAGGGGAGGCCGGTTATCCGGTGTTCGATGTGATGCGGCGGAAGGACCCCGACTTCTTCCTCTTTTTAGGCGATACGATCTACGCCGACAATGTCTGTCCCGCTCCGCCCAACGAGCCGGGAGCAGACTTTGTCGCGGCGACGCTTGACGAATACCGGGCCCGCCATCGCTATCAACGGGGCGCCGCCGCACTCCGCCGGTTCTTGGAAACCGTGCCGGTTTATGTGACGTGGGACGACCATGAGGTGCGCAACAACTTTGCCGGGCCGTTCGATGAACGGATGCCCAAAGGACGGCAGGCGTTGCGCGAGTATTGGCCCATCGGGTCACCGCCCGGCGATCCCCATCGGCTCTACCGGTCGATCCGATACGGCGCGGATTTGGAACTGTTTCTTCTCGACACCAGACAGTACCGCAGCCGCAACGCCGAGCCGGATGGTCCGGCCAAAACCATGTTGGGGTCGGCTCAATTACAATGGCTGCTCGATGGGATCTCGCAATCGACCGCGACGTGGAAGGTGATCGCGACGTCCGTGCCCCTGTCGGTGCCGAAGGGGGGAGGAGAAACGGTGCCCGGCAACGATGGCTGGGCAGGTGGCCAGGACGGAACCGGCTTTGAGCGCGAGCGGCAAGTGATCGTTGATACCATCCTAAATAAGCGACTCAAGAACGTCGTATTTCTCGCCGGCGACATCCATTGGGCCCAGGCCAATGCCTATGATCCGGATCGGGATGGTGTCGTCGATTTCCACGAGTTTGTAGCCGGCCCGCTTTCGGCCAATCCGGGGAGGATCACCGAGGCGGAGGGATCACTCAATCCGACGCGCCTGTTCAACGAATCGGGCTATCAGAATTTCGGCTTGGTTCGGGTGACCAAGACCCTGTTCGAAGCGGCCATCATCGATCAAACCGGCGCGGCAAGATTCATCTATCGCGTGGCCGCTCGGTAGGCAACACGTTCAATCGGCCCTTGCAATCGTTCCCCGTCGCTGGGTAGGGTACGGCCCTTCGGTTGTCGTGGTATAGAAAAGGAGAAGCAACCATGTCCGGATTGATGTCGGCAGATGATGTGTTTGCGAAGGCCGAAGCGGCGGCGGTGGCCGCCACGGGGCCGGATGAGCGGGCCTTGCAGATCGATTACACGACGCTCAAGGAAAACATTCGCGCGGCGCTCGGCGACCGCAAGGTGGCGTTGTGCCACGTGAACAAGTTCTTGCCGGAAGGCTACGAGGACCAGGGCCGCTTCAACCTGGTGCTGCTCACGGCCGGCAACGTGGTGTTCGACATGGTCATCGGGGATTCCTATTTTCGTTACGACGTGGTGTCGGTCGGCCGGCTGGACAAGGTGCAGCTCATCGATGCCGTCTGGGACAACCGGGAAAAACGGCAGGAAGAGCCGTTCTTGAGCCTGCGACTCATGCACGGCGATGAAGCGCATCTCTTGCTGGCGTTGGACGATGAAGAGCGGAAGAGCGTCCTGGCCTTTGCCAGGGCCGTGACCGACGCCAGGAATCCGGAACGATAATGCCCTCTGACGGAAACGGCGCCGTCCCCGCGTCGTCGCCGAGCCGGTCTTCCGGCTCGGCTCGCATTCAAGGTCAATACGGCACGGTCAATACAACATGGTCAATACAGATAAATCGCCCCGCTATCCAGGGCCGGATTGTCCTTGAGCGGACTCCCGACCGCGAGCGTGTGGCCGTCGTTGGATAGGGACAGACTCACGCCGAACCAGTCGCCGGCTTCCGTATTCGATGGCTTGATGTAGGCCTGCTGTGTCCAAGTGCCGCCGTTACGGGTGAAGAGGTACGCCGCCCCGCTGTCGATCGCACCGTTGTCGGCTTGGTTGCCGTTGATGCCGAGAGCACGGCTGTCTTCCTGGAGAGCGCCGATCGCCAGGGTGCTCCCGTCGGATGAAAAAGCCAGGGCCGTGCCGAACCAGTCCCCCGTCTCAGTGTTGGAGGCCTTCACATAAGCCTGCTGGGTCCATGGACCTCCGCTCCGCGTAAAGAGATACACGGCGCCGCTGTCTGGAGCGAGGTTGTTGCTTTGATCGCCGTCGATGCCGGTGGCGGCACTGTCTTCAAACGGCGCTCCGACCGCCAGGGTCAGGCTGTCGGGACTCAGGGCGACGCGGAGGCCGAACTGGTCATTGGATTCGGCGTTGGAGGCGAACAACACCGCCTCTTGAACCCACGAGCTTCCGTCAAAGGCAAAGACATGGACGGCGCCGGCATCAAGACCGGCACTGTCTGTGAAAGGCGCTCCCACCGCCAATGTGTGGCCGTTGGCGGAGAGGCTTAGGCTCGTGCCGAATTGGTCACCGGCGGCCGGGGTTCCGGCTTTGAGCACAGCCTGTTGAGTCCAGATGCTGCCGGCACGGGTGAAGAGATAGGCCGCCCCACTGTCGGGAGCAACGGCATCGTTACGTGGCGCCCCCACGGCGAGCGTATGACCATCTGCCGAGAGACTCAGATTCGTACCGAACTGTTCGCCCGCTTCCGGGGTGGAGGCAGTGAGCACGGCCTGTTCGGTCCAGACTCCTCCGGCGCGGACGAAGATACGCACGGCTCCACTGTCGATGGCCCCGTGGTCCGCCAATGGAACTCCGACGGCGAGGGTATTGCCGTCCTCACTCAGCGCGAGGCTAAAGCCCAGCCAATCGCTTGCTCCAGGACTTGAGGCCCGCAACTCGGCTTGAGAGTCCCAACTGCTTCTGTTCCGGACAAAGATATGGACTGCGCCGCTGTCCCAAACCGTACTGTCTTCAAACGGGGCTCCGACGGCCAGGGTCTGACCGTCTCCTGAAAGCGCCACACTGAAGCCGAAGAAGTCGCCGGCTTCGCCGGCCGGAGCGGTCAGGTATCCAATGGCGGGAAGCAGGTCGGAGACCGACACAGGGGGAGAGTCGGCGCAGCCGGCGCTATTGCAGGCCTGGATGATGTACCGGGCATTGACCCGGAGGGGCAGAAACGCGATGTGGTCATAGTCAACGCTATCTGCCGGAAGAGTTGCAATGGTAGAAAAGCCCTCCCCCGGTGCCGGTTCTTCCAACAGTCGATACTCTGTCTCGCCGGCGACATCCTGCCACGTGAAGTGAAAGGTCTTGATCGCGGTCGGTGTCAGGGTGACGTTCAGAGGCGCAGCCGGGCGGGCAAGGTGTCCTCCACTTCCGACACCGACGCCGCCTCCACCGTCGGCGCAGGCGACCAGCCCGCCAATTACGGCAAGCAGGCCCACATTGAGACCTGCCTTCGCGAGTTGATGGAAAGGAGAGATGGATTTCATGGTTTGTGTCCTCCATCGAATGACCGTGTGAGTCTTTGTCGCGACTCACGGCACGTTCTGCATGCTTATCTGTAATCTGGTGGTGGGCTTTTCCGCTATCCCTCGATAGGAAGGAGGCAATTCCCACGAAAGAGGGGGCTTTCGCAGAATGGGTTTGCCGATCACGAGGAAGATGAGGCAGGGGACGGGGCTGTTGGAATCGTGTGTCGAGGTCGGTCGTCCGTCGTTTCGAGAGCAGGAAATGAACGGAAAGGGTCTTCACGAACGGAGCCCGTCTATCGGGTGGGCCCCGTTCATGCGCGTCCGAGATCAGCGAGTGGACTCGGGTTTGTCTCTCCGATCGACGAGCAAGTTGGGCGGCGGGCCGATCGGCTCGAAGTTTTTCAGGAGCGGCACATCGTCTTTGCGCACCCACATGACGTCGTGATTGTATGACCCCAGCGGCCCCGACCCGCCGGAGAACATCGCGCCGTCGGGCGTGAAGGTCCAACACATGTCTTCCCCGGCCGTATTGATCGTGTCGCCGAGATTCAACGGCTCTTGCCATTCGCCCCGGGGATTCTGATAGGAGAGCCACATGTCATGCCCGCCCCTCGATCCCATGTCGGGGCGAGTGCTGGTGAAGATGAGGACCTTCCCGTCCTTCGACAGACCCGTCCAATGAAGATGATCGCGGTAGGGGGAATTGATGCGCGGCCCCAGGCTCTCCGGTTTCTGCCACACGCCGTTTTTCTTCTCGACTTTCCAGATGTCGCTGTCCTGCGTGACGCCCGGCTGTTGATAGCTGAAATAAATGAGGCTGTCGGAGACGATGATCGGGCAATGTTCCTCGCCCGTGGGCGTATTGATGTGGGGAAGCTCCGGCACGTCGTTCCAGTTTCTGGCCGGTTGCCAGACGCCGTTGACTTTCTGCACGACGTAGAGGTCGCCGGTCGAGAGATTGCCCGGCTCGTATCTGGTGAAGTAAATGACGTTCCCGTCATCCGAGAAGCTCGGTTCCAGTTCCCACGCGGAGGTGTTGATGTTCGGCCCCACGGTCGGATCGATGCCCGGTCCCAAGTGAATCGGCGGTTGCCAGGCTCCGTCCGCGTAGCGGGACATCCAGATGTCAAAATTATAAGGAACTCCCGGCGACGGGATGCTGCCCTCTCGGCCGGAGACGAAGAGAGCCGTTTTCCCATCGGCGCTATAGGTGATTTCAATCTCGGTGTCCGGTGAGTTGATCGGCTCGCCCATGCTCTTCGAGAGCGCGGAACTCGCGTGCGCGTGCCCGTCGTGCGGCGCTTCCATGCCGGGCATCGCGTGGGAAGCGGCGGGAGCCGGCAGGATGGCGAGCACCGCCACGATGCCGTACATCGAACCGACAGTCTTTATATCCATACATCCTCCGTCAAATCGTTATGCGATGATGTATCCGGCCGCGCGCCGTGCTCAGATTTCTCCCATGTTCACTTGCCGGACTCGCTCCGCCGGAATGCTGAGGGCGGCCAAGAGATAGTCCTTCAATTCAGTGCTGTAGGGCTGGACGGCCAGGGCCCGCTGCATGCACAAGAGCCAGGCGTCTCGTTCTTCGTAGCCGATCGGAAAGCGCTTGTGCGCGCCGGGAATGCTGATCGGTCCGTAGTGTTGCTGAAACAGCCTCGGTCCTCCCAGCCAGCCGCAGAGAAAATAGGTCAGTTTCCTGCGCGACTCGGTGAGATCGGCTGGGTGCATGGCTCTGATGACCTGTGCTTCCGGCAGCCTCTCCATGTTGGCGTAAAACTCATCCACCAACTTGGTGATGCCTTCGAGCCCGCCCGCCGCCTGGTAGGGAGTAATCTCGGCGTGGTCGTCTTGGTCGTGGCTGGTCATGTGAATCCTTTGTCACGCGTGTGAAGAAATCTCAACTGCCGAATGAACCTTGCCGTTTGATGCGTCGCTGGTATTCATCGTGGGATCCGATCCATACCCAAATGAAATCCGACCCATCCTCAACGGCTCACGCTCGGTGATGAGGTCCGCCCCCCCGTAGACCATAGTTTGCCAACTTTTTTGAAGTGGAGCGAAGGGTGGGCGGGATTTTCTCATCGTGAACCTTCAATAGTATGCCACGCATCGCAACCGATGCGCCATATCACTCAGGACTTTGGGAGGGAACCGCTCGTTATGAGATGAAGCCGACGAGCGGTCTGCAGGATGGAGGATAGGGGCCAAGCTTGTTATTTTTGCCGTCGACTGTCTGGGGATTCACAGTGCGGCAGATTGTCGAGTCGGGAAGCAGAAAGGGGACATTGGTATTTGCTCCAGATAGTAATTCACTTCATGCAGCAACAAAACCAGAACGTCCCCTTATTCCACTCGGCGCCTGGCAAGCACTGCGAGTCCGGTCAGCCTATCCCGCCGCGCCATCATAGCTCTCCGCCTTGCCTGTCGTGATGTAAGCAAGTCTATATCCGAGGTGGCAGCCGGGCTGTGGATTCCCCGACCGCCTCGGTTCAACATAGGGGTGTAGATCATGGTCGTGCCCACGTCTTTGTGGCCTAACCGTGTTTGGACCGTTCAGTGTACGTGAATAGGGAAGCAAGAGTTAGCCGATGACGCCATTCTGCGGATCTTGTCGACCAGCTTGCAGAAAGAAACGGGACAGACATTGTTGTTGCTTGCCGAGGCGTTAGACGACTTCGATGAGAGTTTCTCCGGTGGCAAGACGCTGCACGATCTCAGAAAGAAGCGGTGCCAGCCGTTTTTGCAGCATGGTGTTTGTGGCATTGCCGATTCGTACCCATATGACTGCAGCCGGTTTGTCGTCGAGCGTCGCGAGGGTGGCAAAGTCTTCGTCCTTGGTTATGATGACGTATTGATGTCGGCGGGCGAATTCAAAGATGGCGCGATCGTCGAGCGCTACGCCAGGGTGATCGTGGATGTGAATGGCACCGTGTCCGCGTTCGCGCAGCCAAGCGGCGAGGCCTGGCGGGAGGTTGGCGTCCACGAGAAATGTCATCTGGTTTGTGCCGGCATGATCGTATGGTCCAAGTATGCAGCGGCGTAGGTGATCGCGGCTCGAATGTCGTCACGCTCCAAGTAGGGATAGTCACGTAGGATCTCTTCCTCGGATGCGCCGGCCGCAAGCATATCCAGGATGTCTTGGACACGGATACGCAGGCCGCGGATGCAAGGACGCCCACCGCATTTGCCTGGTTCAATGGTGATCCGTTGGAGAAGATCTGGTTTCATGGGCTGTGCACTGATACTAAAATGCACACTGGCGTCTTTTGCGCGCCCAACTATAGCACTAGACTAGAGGGTGAGCAATCACCGTTGGAAACCCAAGACGGTGTTCCTACATTGGACCTCTGGGAAGAATCGGCCGAATGGGTTGATGTTGGATAGCCGGAGAAATCAGCCTTCTTTGGTTAAAGATGGTTGTAGAAAGGCAGGGCGTGGACCATGGCCTGGTGTCGTTGTCCCTCGATCTCGACGGCGAGCGTGGTATCCGGCTTGGCGAAGTCGCGCAGGGGAAAGCCGAACGCGATGACGCGGTTTAAGAGCGGCGAGAAGGTCGCGCTGGTGACCCAGCCGACTTCGCGATCGCCGCTGAACAGTTTGGCGCCCCTCGGCGGGAGGATCCGTTCCTCCAGCACGAGCCCCACCATGTGCCGCCGGACCTGGCCGTAGGTGTCCATCCGAGCCATGACTTCCTGACCGGGATAGCAGCCCTTGTTGAGGCTATAGGCTTTGTGTTCCAGGTTAGCCTCCGGTGGGACGATCTCTTCCGTCAAATCTGCTCCGGCTTTCGGCAGTCCTGCTTCAATCCGCAAGGTCTCGATCGCCTGCCGGCCGACCGGCTTGATCCCACGGGATTGGCCTGCTTCCCACAGCCGATTCCACGCCACCGGCAAGGCATCGGCCGGCAGCATCACTTCAAGATCGAGGTCGCCCGTTTCCTCCGTCCGCATCACGAGAGCAATCTGGTCTCCGATCCGCGCGGTGACGAAGGTCACCGGCTTCAGATCCGACACATCGACGCCGAAGGCCGACTGAACGACTGCCGGGGCTTGGGGACCGCTCACGAGCAGCAGGCCCCAGCTCTCGGCGCAATTGTCCATCTTGGCCTTGGTGCCGTAGAGGAGAAATTTGCGCAGGGTCTGATAGGTCGTCTCGCCGATCTCTCCGACGTCTTCGATCATGATCGCGTCGGGCTGTCTGTACAGGCGGAAATAGGTCAGCATTTTGCCTTTGTGATTCAACAGGCTGGAATAGCACCCCTGCCCCGGTTGAAGGGACAGGACGTCGTTGCTGACGATGCTTTGGAGCCACTTGATGCGGTCTTCGCCGGTCACGCGAACCTTGCCCCGATGCGAGAGATCGACCAAGCCGACGGATCGGCGCACGGCGCGGTATTCGGCCGTTGCGTCTCCATAATGGGACGGGACTTCCCAGCCGGTCACCTCTTCAAACGACGCGCCGAGCTGTATGTGATGGGCGTGTATGGATGAGCGTTTCATCGTGCAAGAGCCTGTGTTGAGCGGTTCAGGTTCACAATAGACGTGTCATTCGATTCGGCGGTCCTCATTGAACGCCGGACAGGATCTCTTCCACCAGATCCCTCGCGCGCGCCGACATCTCGTTGCGCGTCACGATCCGATCGACACCGAGCGATCGGGCTCTGTTCCACGTCTCGACGTCCTCGTGGCTGGCGTAGGCCAGCACGGGGATCGTGGTGAAGCGACGGTCTTCCTTGAGCGTCTTCAGCGCCCGAACGGCATCGATGGCCAGATCGTTCATGTCGAGGAGCACCGCCGCCGGATGAAGCGACGACATCTTCTCCTCGATGTCATCCTGCGAAAGGGCCTTTTCCAATCGATAGCCGTGCGGCAACAGGGCTTCACGGATTTTGGCATAAAAGAACAGATCATTGACGCCGACCAGCAGGGTCTTGCGGGAATCGGCGGCATCGCGCTCGGTGTTCGGATTCGTCGTGATGGTCATGCGGGGTTCTCTTTTCTCTCTATGGTCTCGCTACACTCGGATAGCCACTCTCGCTTTTTCGACGCGGGCGCTGAAAACCGGGAACCGGGAACCGACAACTGACGACTGTTGCGTCAGTTCAACATGCTGATCAATCGCCCCAACGCCTTTCTGGCCAAGGTATAGTTCGGGTTGAGGGCCAGGGCTTGTTTATAGGCGTTGATCGCTTCCGTCCATTGGCCTTTTTTCTCGTACACCCGACCGAGATTCAGATAAGGGAACGCGGGGCTTTCGTATCGCTTGGCCCGCATGGCTTTTTGGAACCAGATGATCGCGTCGTCCAGCTCGCCCTTCTCGATCAGATAGACGCCGATGTCGTTGTAGGGGTTGCCCAGGTCCGGATCCCGCGCGATGGCCTTGTGGCATTCTTCGATCGCGTCGTCCAACCGCCCCATGAAACTGTACGTCCATCCCAAAAAGGTATAGGCCTCGGCGGTCGGGTGCGCGGCCAGCGATTGCTTGTAGAGGTTGACGGCCTCTTCAAGCTCTCCTTTCATCTGTCGCTCGAACGCCCGTTGAAAAAGATTCCATGCTTCCCGCTTGTCTTCTTCGCGGCCTTCACCCTGTACGAGAAAGTCTTGGACGTCCATGGTCGTCAATCACCGATGGTCATTCGTCGTTGATACGCCGGTATACGCCGAGCAGGGGCTCCCGGGCGGCGTTCGACGGATGACGAACAACGCTATTCCTGCTTCAGCTTTTTCTTGATTAACTGCGCTCCGTATCGGCCGGACAGCAACATCGAGCCGAAGGCCGGACCCATGCGCGGGGTGCCGTACACGGCCGCGACGGCCAGGCCGACGACGAAACAATTGGGATAGACCTCCCCCGTCCGGTCCACTACCTCTTCTTCCGATCGAGAAACCCACATGGCGCCGTTGCCCGGCACCGCCTTGTATAGGTTCCGCTTGTGCAAGAGCTCGACGACGACGGCGTCGTGCCCCGTGGCGTCCACGACGATCTTGCTTTCCAGAGCGATCGGGTCCACGTGGATGACGTCATGGCCGGCCATCTCCGCCGTGGTGTTGTTCACCACGATGCCTTCTAATAATCCGTCTTGGCGCAAGATCAAGTCCACGACGCGGGTCAAGTTCAAGACCTTGGCGCCGGCCCGGTAGGCGGCGGCGACGAGGGCGCCGGTGGCGTGGGGCGGATCGACCATGTACATGCCGTCGCAATCGGCGATTCTTTTGCAGGGGACGCCGAGTTCTTCGAGGATCTCGTTGGCCGGCTCGCAGATCGTCGCTTTGTTCATCAGGTACCCGCCGTGCCAGAATCCTCCTCCAAGGGCGAGATTTTGCTCGACGATCAACGTGCGGAAGCCCATCGCGGCCAGGTCGTGCGCGCACAGCAGGCCGGAGGGGCCCGCTCCGACGATGATCACGTCGCTTTCAATGAGCTGGTCGAACTCTTTGTAGTATTCCCGCGCGATGTACCGGGTGACGTCCCTCTCTCGCAAAGGGGCTGGCTTGGGTGTGTGCATAGGTGGCTCCCTGTGGCCGGTAATGTCCGATCACTCGATTCAGGCCGGTATTGTGAACCGGCCTGCCGAGATCGGTTGCTAGCGATAGATTTCGGCTCCGGTCTTTCTGAACTCTTCCGCCTTTTCTTGCATGCCGATCTGAATCGCCCGTTGCTCGTCGATCTGTTTCTGCGCCGCGTAGTCCCGCACGTCTTGCGTGATCTTCATCGAGCAGAAATGGGGCCCGCACATGCTGCAAAAATGGGAGACCTTCGCGGCTTGGTCGGGCAACGTGGCGTCGTGGAACCGGCGCGCCGTATCGGGATCGAGCGAGAGGTTGAACTGATCCTCCCACCGAAATTCAAATCGGGCCTTGGACAGGGCGTTGTCGCGGATCTGCGCCCCCGGATGGCCCTTCGCCAAATCCGCGGCGTGCGCGGCGATCTTGTAGGCGATCACGCCGGCCTTCACATCCTCTCGGTCCGGCAGGCCCAGATGTTCCTTGGGTGTCACATAGCAGAGCATCGCGCACCCGTACCAGCCGATCATCGCCGCGCCGATGCCGGAGGTGATGTGGTCGTAACCGGGGGCGATGTCGGTCGTCAAAGGCCCCAGCGTGTAAAAAGGCGCCTCATGGCAGGCCTTGAGTTGCTTTTCCATGTTGGCTTGGATCATGTGCATCGGCACGTGCCCCGGTCCCTCGATCATCACTTGCACGTCGTGTTGCCAGGCGATCTTGGTCAGTTCGCCGAGGGTTTCCAATTCGGCGAACTGTGCCTCGTCGTTCGCGTCGGCGATGGAACCGGGACGCAACCCGTCGCCTAAACTGAAGGCTACGTCATAGGCTTTCATGATCTCGCAGATTTCCTCGAAGTGGGTGTAGGCGAAATTCTCTTGATGGTGCGCCAAACACCACTTGGCATGGATCGAGCCGCCGCGCGAGACGATGCCGGTCATTCGCTTGGCGGTCAGCGGGATATAGGCCAGCCGCACGCCGGCGTGGATCGTGAAGTAATCCACCCCTTGCTCGGCCTGTTCGATCAACGTGTCTCGATAGATTTCCCAGGTGAGGTCTTCGGCCTTGCCGCCGACTTTTTCCAGCGCCTGGTAAATAGGCACGGTGCCGATGGGCACCGGCGCGTTGCGGATGATCCATTCGCGGGTCTCGTGGATGTTTTTGCCGGTGGAGAGGTCCATCACCGTGTCGGAGCCCCAGCGGATGGCCCAGATCATTTTCTCCACTTCTTCCTCGATGGACGAGGCGACGGCCGAGTTGCCGATGTTGGCGTTGATCTTCACGAGAAAATTGCGGCCGATGATCATCGGCTCGCTTTCGGGATGATTGATGTTCGACGGGATGATCGCGCGGCCTCTGGCCACCTCGTCGCGGACGAACTCCGGCGTGATGACGGCCGGGATGTCGGCGCCCCAGGCAAACCCGGGATGTTGCGCCACGCCGCCGCCGTGCCCGTTGCGGGAGGCCAGCTCCCTGGCGACCTCGCGCGATTGGTTTTCGCGGATGGCGATGAATTCCATTTCCGGCGTGATGATGCCTTTGCGGGCGTAGTGGAGTTGCGTGACGTTTCTTCCGGGCTTCGCCCGCAGCGGTTTGCGGATGTGTCGAAACCGAAGATGCGCGAGTTTGGGATCGGTGGCGCGCTCGCGGCCATAAGCCGACGTACTCTCATCAAGCTCTTCCACGTCGCCGCGATCGAGCACCCATTGCCGCCGCAACGGTGACAGCCCGGCCCGCAGATCGATCGTGACGGTCGGATCCGTGTAGGGGCCGGACGTGTCATAGACGGTGATCGGCGGATTGGGGATCGGCCCGCCGCCGTTCGTCGATCGCGTCGGAGTGAGGCTGATCTCGCGCATCGGCACCCGGACTCCCGGGAACGCGCCTTCCACGTAGACTTTTCGAGAAGCGGGGAAGGGTTGGGTGCTCAGTGGAAAAGTCGGAACGGGGGCGGTCGAAACGCCCGGCTCATTTCCGTCGGCGGTTTCGCGTTGAGTCAGACGGTCATCCATGATGGAAGTCCTTTCGTGATGGAGCGCGGGTTTCAGCGCAGCACGTCAAAAAACCGAGCCGATCGCCGTGCTTCCAATAAAAAAGCCGCACCCCCCGGCCTTGGAGGTACGGCTGAATCCCCACAACGTCCGCTGTCTGTCCGGCTTCCCTACGCTGGTATTACCCAGGTCAGGTTGTGAGGGTCGTCCGATCGAGCGGACTCTCAGCCGTGAGGCTCCCCTAGCTATCAAGGTCGCATCATAGGTCCCGTCGAAGAACGAAGTCAACCGGCCATTAGCCCTATGGCTTTATGGCGCACCATGACGTTGCGGAGGCGTCATCCGGCTCATGTCAGGGGTAAGGTCTCTTGCACCGACGCTCTTCGTTGAATGTAGGAGGCCGCTGTCTGTAGAATCACGCTCTACCTTACCGGAGGATGCGGTGAAAACAGACGTCACGGTGCCGAAACCGATCACCGAGTATCAATCATTGACGGCGGACGAATTGTTCGATCGGACCGTTGCGGCCAAGCAAGCGCTCGGCGAACGGGTGATGATCTTAGGGCACAACTACCAGCGGGATGAAGTGATTCAACACGCCGATTTTCGGGGGGATTCGCTGCTGTTGTCGAAACTGGCCGCCGAACGGTCGGACCGACCCTACATCGTATTCTGCGGCGTCCATTTCATGGCCGAGACGGCGGACATCCTGAGCCGGTCCAATCAGACGGTCATTCTGCCCGACATGGCCGCCGGCTGTTCGATGGCGGACATGGCGGCGATCGAGCAGGTCGATCAGTGTTGGGAGGCGCTCGGCCGCCTGATGCCGGTCGAGGAGACCGTGACGCCGGCGGTGTACGTCAATTCCGCGGCCGTTCTCAAGGCGTTTTGCGGGGAGCATGGCGGCATCACTTGCACGTCGTCCAACGCCAGGGCCGTCCTCGAATGGTCGTGGGCGCGGCGCGAGAAGGTGCTGTTCTTCCCCGACGAGCATCTCGGTCGCAACACGGCGAACAACATGGGCGTCCCTCGCGACGAGATGATCGTATGGGACCCCTATCAACCGAACGGCGGCAACACCAAAGAGTCCGTTCGGCGCGCCAGGCTGATTCTATGGAAGGGGCATTGCAGCGTGCACCAGATGTTTCAACCCGCGCACGTCGAGTATTTTCGAAAACAATATCCCGACGGCCGCGTCATCGTGCACCCCGAGTGTCATGAAGACGTCGTCGACAAGGCCGACCTCGTGGGATCGACCGAGTTCATCATCCGAACCGTGTCGGCCGCGCCGGCGGGCACGATCTGGGCGGTCGGCACCGAGCTGAATCTGGTCAATCGTCTCAAACGCGAACGGCCGGACAAGAAAATTTTCTTTCTCTCCTCGACCATCTGCCAATGCGCCACCATGTTCCGCATCGACGCCGCGCACCTCTGTTGGGCGATGGAAAATCTGGCGGAAGGACAGGTCGTCAACCACATCGTCGTTCCGGAAGACGACAAACGGTGGGCGAGGGTCGCGCTGGATCGGATGATGGCGATCAGCTAGCCCTGGCATGCCGTTTTGAGTTATAACGTCCTCGTATCAAGTCAAGCGGGACCAAGACAACTTCTAACCGAGAATCGACAACCGGCGACGCGCAGTTCCTCTTCACCCCTTCATTCATGGATTACAAAGCCACGCTCAATCTGCCAAGGACCGACTTCCCGATGAAGGCCAATCTGCCGCAGCGGGAGCCCGAACTGTTGGCCTGGTGGGAAGAGCGGAAGCTCTATCAACGCATCCAAGAGGCGGGCAAGGGGAGGCCGCAATATGTGCTGCACGACGGCCCTCCGTACGCCAACGGGCATATTCACATCGGTCATGCGCTCAACAAGATCCTGAAAGACATCATCGTAAAATCCAAGACGATGGCCGGTTTCCACGCGCCCTACGTGCCCGGGTGGGATTGTCACGGCCTGCCGATCGAACATCAGGTGTTGAAAGGGCTCGGCGAAAAAAAACACCACCTCGACGTATCGGCGATTCGCGCACTGTGCCGCGACTACGCGGAGAAATACGTGACGATCCAGCGCGAGGAATTCAAACGCCTCGGCGTGCTGGGCGAATGGGAGCACCCCTATCTCACGATGACACCGGCCTACGAAGCCGCCATCATCCGTGAGTTCGGGAAGTTCGTTGAGCGGGGCGGTGTCTACAAGGGCCTCAAGCCGGTGTTGTGGTGCACGCAGGATCGAACGGCCTTGGCCGAGGCCGAGGTCGAATACGACGACCACACGTCTCCGTCCGTGTACGTCAAATTTCCGATCGTGGTCGCGCCGCCGGTGCTGAGCGGCCTGTTCGGCGATCTTGCGTTTCCCGGCGAGGTGCGCTCGGTCTCCATCGTCATTTGGACGACGACTCCCTGGACCTTGCCGGCCAATCAAGCCGTCTGTCTCCACCCGGACATCGATTACGCCTTCGTGCAGGTCGGGGATGAGGTGCTGATCGTGGCGGAGAAGCTCTTGGAGTCCGTAGCGAAGGCCTGCCGTCTCGGAGCCCATCGTGTGATCGGTACGAGAAAGGGCTCGGCCGGCTTCGAGGGATTGGAAACGCAACGGCCCCTTTCCACGGGGCTGTCGCCGATTCTCCTCGGCGGGTTCGTGACGTTGGACCAGGGCACCGGCTGTGTCCACATCGCTCCGGGACACGGGATGGAAGACTATCTGCTCGTCCTCGATCACAATGCCAAGGCGTCGCCGGGCGAGCGGCTGGAAATCCTGGCTCCGGTGGACGACGGAGGACGATTCACGGAGACCGTCAAGGAATTTGCCGGCCGACACGTCTTCGAGGCCAATCCCAAGATCGTCGAGCGATTGCAGTCGAGCGGGCGATTACTCGGCCAAGGAACGCTCAGCCACTCCTATCCCCACTGCTGGCGATGCAAAAGTCCCGTCATTTTCCGCGCGACGGAACAGTGGTTCGTCTCGATGGAGACGAACGATCTTCGTCGGGACGCGTTGGCCGAGATCGAGCGGGTGAAGTGGATCCCGGCGTACGGTCGGGATCGCATCACCGGCATGATTGAAAACAGGCCGGACTGGTGTCTTTCGCGCCAGCGGGTGTGGGGAGTGCCGATTTCCGGCTTCACCTGCGCCTCGTGCCGGACTTTGTTGGTGAATCCCGCCGTGATCGAGCACGTCGCCGCTCTGGTCGAAGTTCATGGAGCCGGCGTTTGGTTCGAGCGGTCCGCGTCGGATCTGTTGCCCGACGGGACGGCCTGCGCCCGCTGCGGCGGGACGTCGTTTGAAAAGGAACGAGACATTCTCGACGTATGGTTTGAATCGGGCGTGAGTTACGCCGCGGTGCTGAAACCCAGACGGTGGTGGCCGGCCGATCTCTATCTCGAAGGGTCCGATCAACACCGGGGGTGGTTTCACAGCGCCCTGTTGGCCGGGGTCACGACGGACCGGCGGGCTCCCTACAAGGCCGTGCTGACGCACGGATTTGTGGTCGATGGGCAGGGCAAGAAAATGTCCAAGTCCGCCGGCAACGTGGTGGCCCCGCAGGACGTCATCAAACAGTACGGGGCCGAAATCCTCCGCCTCTGGGTGGCGGCGCAGGACTATCGAGAAGACCTCCGCATTTCGCAGGAAATCTTAAATCACCTGATCGAGGCCTATCGAAAGATCCGCAATACCTGCCGGTTTCTGTTGAGCAACCTGTACGACTTCGATCCGGAACGGTATCGGGTGCCCTATGAAGAGTTGCCGGAACTGGACCGCTGGGCCCTCTTGCGGCTGGGGGCGCTGATTCCCAAAGTGACGAAAGCCTACGAGGATTTCGAGTTCCATACGATCTTTCACGCGCTCAACAATTTCTGCGCGGTGGACATGAGCGCCGTCTATTTGGACATCTTGAAAGATCGGCTGTACACCTTTCGAAGAGATTCCCACGCCAGGCGGAGCTCTCAGACCGTGCTGTTCGACGTGCTGACGGCGCTGACGAAGTTGATGGCGCCGATTCTCAGCTTTACGGCCGAGGAGATTTGGCGGATGTTGCCGGATGCCGCGCGCAAGGGGCCGGACGGATTCAGTGTCCATCTGTCTTCGTTTCCGGACGTCGATCCCAAGTGGAGTGATCCGGGGTTGGGCGACCGATGGGAGCGGCTGTTGGAGGTGCGGGAAGCCGCGCTGGCTGCTTTGGAGGAACGGCGACGGGAAAAACTCATCGGCTCGTCGCTTGAGGCCGGCCTGGAGATCGAAGCGAATGCCGAGCGGCTCGGTTTGCTCAAACGGTACGAGCAGATTTTGCCGAGCCTGTTCATCGTCTCGCAGGTGGAACTCAAAGAGGCCGGCGAGTTTCCACGGAAGCCGGACTTTCTGGTGCGCGTGTTCAAGGCCAAAGGCGACAAATGCGAACGGTGTTGGAACTATCGGGAGACCGTGGGTCGGGACGCCGCGCATCCGACCCTCTGTGATCGATGTCTGGAGGCCATTCATTGAACGGCTCTCCCTTGCCCAACTTCCTGTTGGCTTCCCTCACCGGCATCGTCATCGCGGTCGATCAGATCACCAAGCTGCGCGTCATGCAGACGATGCGGCTGCACGAGTCTATTCCCGTTATTCCCAATTTCTTCAGTCTAACGTACATCCGAAATCCCGGTGCGGCGTTCGGTCTCCTGGCCGGCAGCAGCCAGACCTTTCGCATGATCTTTTTCGGCGCGACCTCGCTGTTTGCCCTCGGACTGTTGAGCGCGATTCTCCTGCGCATGCCGGAGCGAGACCGGATGGGACGCTTCAGCGTCGCCGGCATTTTAGGAGGGGCGATCGGCAATCTGATCGATCGGATCAAATACGGAGAAGTGATCGACTTTCTGGATTTCTACATCAACGGCTACCATTGGCCGGCCTTCAACGTGGCGGACTCGGCCATTACCGTCGGGGTGATCTTCCTGATCATTCATTTCGCCCTTGAAAAAAAAGAAGCCTCTTCTTCCAAAGAAGAGGCTTCCGTTCCGTAAGGCGGACGAATCCTCCGGCCCGACGTCGTTCGTGTGAAGCGGAGAACGGGTGGAAGCGGTCGATCGACTGGACGGGCGGTTAGGCCGGCAGGGGGACGATGAATCCTCCCTTTTCCCTGAATTGCTTTTGCTGCTCCGCCGAGAACATGAACACCGGCTCGCTGTGACAGAACTGACACTCTTTGGAAGTCACCGGCGCATCCGGCTCTCCGATGCCCGCCAAATACTCCTTGGCCAGTTTCAAGGCGGTAGCCTCGTCCGTGGTCATCACGTCGAAATGAATCCGGCCGTTCTTTCCCTTCACCCAGGTGTCATACACATGCACGGTATCTCCTGCCATGGCAAGAACTCCTTTCAATGGACGATCGCCAGCACGGCGACGCCGAGGATAATACGGTAATACGCGAACACGCGCAAGGTGTGCCGCTGGACGTAGGATAAGAACGCCGCGATGACGGCCCAGGCGACCAGGAATGAGACGAGCATGCCGAT
>JANDJG010000019.1:28911-32951 GCA_024331085.1 Nitrospira sp.
TTTTGGTCGTGCGAGCGATCGCTGCGGGCCGATCATCACAGAGAGGCCGCCGTTCGTCAAGCGGAGGTTCGAATCGCTCGATCGGCCGGGCAAGACCGGCCAACCGTAAATCTATTGACAAAGCGGGGATGTTGGCATAATGCTGAAACTGCGCGTGTTCTCGTGCCCGCGCGACGACGAGTCGGAACGGAACAGGCTGTTGACTCTGAAGGTTGAGCAAGGGGAGGTTGTCATGAAGCGGAAGTGGATGGCGGCCATAGCGGCCGGCGTGCTGCTGACGACGGGCTGTGTGTCCAACTCCAAATACCAAGAGGCGGTGACGGAGGCCGAACACGTCAGGGAGGAATTGGCCAAGGCCCGTGAGCAGAGGACCGCTCTGGAACAGCAGGTGCGGGCCTTGAAAGAATTGAACGCCAAGTACAGCAGCGAGGCCAGTGCGGCCCGCGACGAGTTGCAGCGGCTTGAACACAGTCGGGACAAGGAGCGGGGCAAGATCGAAGGGAAGACCGGCGAACTGGAAGAAAAAGTCCGGACCCTCTCGACTCAAAACCGAAACCTGCGCCAGGAACTGCAGGACGTGAAACGCCACAATGAAACGTTGAAGTCGATGGTGGCGCGGTACCAGAAAGAGCTGAAAGACCGGGCTCAGATGCCGATGCTTGCGCCGGCTCAGTCGGGTGCGTCGGCGCTGTCCGAGGCCGCTCCCGCCGTCGGCATGGTGAACGTCAACAAGGTATCGGCGAACGATCTGGTCCTGTTGTTGGGAGTGAACCAGGAAGAGGCGGATCGGATCGTCAACAATCGCCCCTACCGGGTCAAAGGCGAGTTGGTGGCCAAAAACGTGCTGACGAAGGACGCGTTCGACAAGATCAAGGAGCGGATCACCGTGAGTCAGTAGGCGAAGCCGCCCAACGTTTCCCGCGCGGATTCTTCGAGAGGGCCGTTCCCGTTGAGGGAACGGCCCTCTCGGTTTCCGGGACCGATCGTGACAGCGAGTCCGGCGTCGTGAATCTCCCGCTCATGCAGGATGCCCGGGAGAAGCGAGTTGGCCGGCGATCTCGTCGAGCGAGCGGAAGGAGAGACCCAGCTTGCGACAGACGAGCGCCTGCCGATCAAACCGATTTTTTGTGCGGATCAGATGCGCCAACGTGCGAAGGTCCACCCGCCCCCATGCGGCCATAGAAAACACGGAAAGCGGATAGTCGGTGCCGAAGAGCAGGCGATCATGCAGTTCGGGGTGCCGGCGCAGAAGCAGGAGCATCTTGAGGCGATGGGGTTGTGTCAGGGAGGAAATGTCCGCATAGAAGTCGGGGTACGTGGCGCAGAGCGTGCGGAGCGTCGGGAAAAACCGCTCATACACCATCAAGCCGTAGCTACAGGCGTGAGCCGCGATGACGGTGACGCCCTCGTCCAACGCCGCGCGCAGCCGGTCCGGATCACCGAGCGATTGATCGATCCCGTTCAAACTGAGCTCGTACCCGACGTGGCTGAGCAGCGGAAGGTTGCACTCCACGAGCGCACGGTAGAACGGCCGGTATCGGTGATCGGCGGGATCGAACCCCTGGCTGTTGGGCAGGACCTTGACCAGGACCGCTCCCGCCTCGGCGCAGCGATGGATCTCTTCGACGGCGTCTCTCCGTTGCGGGTTGATCGACGGGCCGGCCAGGAACCAGTCGGGATGGGCTCGCGCTGTGCGAAAGACGTAGTCGTTGGCGACGAGAAATTCCGTCCGGGACCGGTCCAAGCGTCCCGCTTCATCGTACACCCCGTCCATCCCGAGCAAGACGGCTTTGCCCACGAGCCGTGAAGCTCGCAGCTCATTGAGCAGATCATCGAGGTATTTCCGATTGGCTTGCCGTGGGTGGTGGGGAGATAGATTGTGCTTCCAGAGAAGAAAGCGAAACAGCGGGCTCTTGAGCAGCCTTGGCGAAATAAAGCAGCCGTTGTCTCCGTCCGGCAGGGCGGCCAAGTGGACGTGGCAATCGATCAGACGTTCGGTCGTGTCGGCCATCGGCGTTCTCCTTCGACCGCTCGGTCCCACGCCGGTCGAGCGCCTTCCACCTCCGGAGTCAGCATGGCCTGTTCCAGCACGATCATGAAACGGCTCTTGTCTCCCCGCTACTTGAGTGATTTGCCGACAAACACGTCGTCAACAAATGGTACCGGCCCCGGCAGCTCGGCGGCTCGGGGACGGAGCCCCTGTCACGTGATCGGGCGGTTTAGGCCGAGTGCTTCGAGCCGAGTCGTTCCATGGCGATCCGTCTTACGCCGCGCAGGTCCAGTTTTCCCGTTCCAAGCACCGGCAAGGCATCGACCTTGATGAAGTCGTGCTTGCCGGGAATGAACAGGTTGGGAAATCCGCCGGCCGACAGTTTCTCCAGCACGCCCGGGATGAGATGCTCGTTGAGGGTATGAAGGACCGCCAATTTCTCTCCCTTTTTCTCGTCCGGGATGCCAGTCACGGCAAAGACCTGCACCTCGGCGCCGATGGCCTGGTGCAGGGCCTCTTCGACGCGCCCGTGCGGGACCATCTCGCCGCCGATCTTCGAAAAGCGAGACAGCCGGTCGGTGATCGTCAAGAAGCCGTCGTCGTCGAGCGAAGCGATGTCGCCCGTGATGTACCAACCGTCGCGTATGACCTGAGCGGTCAGGTCCTCGCGGCCGAGGTACCCCTGCATGACGTTCGGGCCCTTGACGAGCAACAGGCCGGGTTGGCCCGGCGAGAGGAGTTCCCACGTGTCCGGATCGACGATCCGCACGGAGACGCCGGGAAGCGGCTGGCCCACGGTGCCCCGCCGCGACGCCACTTGATAAAAGCCCGCGGCGCGGTAGTCCGGGCAATTCGCTGAAATCACCGGTGAACATTCCGTGACGCCGTACCCTTCGACCGGGGTGATCCCGAATTTGGCTTGAAAGGCATCGACCAGGCGAAGCGGCAGCTTTTCCGCCCCGGTCAAAACGACCCGCAGACTGCCGAACTGTTCGGGCGTGCAGCGGCGAAGGTACAGTTGCAGGAAGGTCGGCGTCGCGATCAGCAACGTGACCCGATACCGGGCGCACAGTTCTCCGATAGCCGTCACGTCCAGCGGGGAGGGGTGAAAAACGATGCCGGCTCCGTTCCTCGCTAAAAGCCAGAGCAGCAGGTAGCCGAACGAATGGAAGAAGGGGAGAATGCCCAACGCCCGGTCATGTTTGTCGATGTGGATGACTTGCGCGGCGCCCTCGACGTTGGACGTGATGCTGAAGTGGGACAACATCACGCCTTTGGGCTCGCCCGTGCTGCCGCTGCTGAAAATGATCGTGGCGAGATCGTCCATCGAGACCTTGCGGTCTCGACCGCAGGCCGCTTCAACGAACCGCAGCGGAGCCGCGAAGGCCAGACACAACGCCGCCAGTTTCTGGGCCGCGCCGATCCCTTTGGCGAGATCTTCCAGCCAGAGAATCGTCACGCCGGTCGGAAGTTCAAGTTTCGCCTTCTCCACGAACAGGCGGCTGGTCAGCACGGTTTTGAGCGAGGCTTGTTTGACGGCCGATTCGAGTCCGGCCCGGCCCACCGTGTAATTGAGATTGATGCTGGTCTTGCCTGCGACCGAGGCCGCGATGTTGACCAACGCACCCGGCACGCTGGGCGGCAACAAAAGGCCCACGCGAGACTGCCCTTCCCAGTGCGGTTTCAAGGCCCGCGCCAGCGAGATCGTTCCGACCAGAGCCTTGAAACCGGTGACGCGCGGGCGCGCCGCATCCGCCATGGCGAGACCCAGGGGACGGCGGCGCCAGGTGCGCAGGACCGGCCGATGCAGCGGTTCTTGATCCGTTTTGCGAAGATGCCAGGCCGCTTCGCCCAGTTCTCGAATCAGCCGACGGACTTCATGGGCCGGTGTGGTCGAGGGTTGCGGTGCGCCGAACGACAGGGTGACCGGATAGGGGATACGTTCCGGCCGTTTCCACACGAACCGCCCGCCGCTGAAACTGAAGATGCTGCCCCAAATGCGGTCCAGATGGACGGGAATGATCGGGACGGTTCGCCCTTTCATGATGCG
>JANDJG010000107.1 GCA_024331085.1 Nitrospira sp.
CCCTGAGTCGTCACCCGCTCCAAATCGCCGTTGATCCGCAAGATCGGCGCTTGTCCGGCGACCAGATGCAGGTCGGACGCGCCTCGATCAACCATCATGTGAAAGTACTCGTCGATTTTAGCCATAGACTCCTCTTGTCTTCCTGCAACCGAACCGAATTTTCTCCAGAGGAAGTATAGCAGGCGATCTCCGGCCGACTCGCAACACGCGCCCCGCGACCAAGGCCCTTCTTATTTTCTTGTTCGGCGTGGGAATAGACCGGGCGGTCCGTCGAGCGGCAGTCGTTTGATTTCGGAATCCGTTCTGGAACGGAGCAAGGATGGATCGTCCCTCCTCCGAAACAGGGCCGCAGTCCGCAGGGGACGACTTCCGAACAGGAGGGCAAAGGGAGCCGTGTTTCCGGGTCCGTCAACCGGCTTCGCGGTAGCCGCACGCTTCATTGCGGCATTGGACGCTCCGCCCGTCTTGCTTGCTGACTTTTTCGACGAGGAACGGGGCGTGGCACGTCGGACAGGCCTTCGGTACCGGTCGATCCCAGATGGCGAATTCGCATTGGGGATACCTGCTGCAAGCGAAGAACGACCGTCCCTTCCTGGTTCGTTTTTGCACGAGGTCGCCGCCGCACCCCGGCTGCGGACATTTCACGCCCAGCGCCAGCGGCTTGGTCGTCTTGCACTGCGGATAGGCGGAACAGGCGATGAATTTGCCGAATCGTCCGCTCTTGACGATCATCGGACTTCCGCACTTCTCGCACACCTGGTCCGTCGTGATTTCTTGCTTGGGCACCACCTTGATGGTGCCGTCCGGCAGACGTTCAAAGTTTTGCGTATTCTTGCAGGGCGGGTCTTCTTTGTAGCCGGGGCACGCCAGAAATTTTCCGTTCCGCCCCCATTTGATTTCCATCATCCTGCCGCATTTGTCGCAGGGAATGTCCGTGGGCGGCTCAACCGTATCCTTCGGACCAGGAATCGTCTTGGCCCTCTCCAGATCGGCCGCAAAGGGATTGTAAAAATCGCGCACCGAGTCGACCCAGGGTTTATTGCCTTCCTCTACTTCGTCCAGCTCCGCTTCCAATTGCGAGGTAAACCCGACGTCCACGATGTCCGGAAACCCTTTCACCAGAAAATCGTTCACCGTGCGTCCGGTCTCGGTCGGCCTGAATCGACCCTCGACCTTTTCGACGTACTTGCGCTCTTGAATCGTGGAAATGATGGCGGCGTAGGTCGACGGGCGCCCGATGCCCTTTTCTTCCAATTCCTTGATCAACAGCGCTTCGTTGTACCGCGGCGGGGGTTGGGTGAAGTGCTGTTTGGACGTCAAGCCCGGCACGGTTTGGCCTTCTTGGTCGACCAGCCGAAGATGATCGCCCTCCGAGAGAGCCGGCAACTGACGCTCGCCGTCGTCTTCCGCCTCCTGATCGCTCCTCGGCCTCTGCGAAGGCGATTCCTTGTCGACGCCCTCCATGTAGACGATGGTGTGGCCCGGAAACTTCACAATCGTTCCGGTGGAGCGAAAGACATACGTATCCGCCGTGCCGACCGGAGACGTGTCGATTCGCGTCACGTCCAACACCGCCGGCACCATCTGAGAAGCGACGAAGCGATTCCAAATCAGCTTGTACAGGCTGTACTGATCATGGTCGAGGTATTGTCGGATCGACTCCGGGTCCCGCGCGGCCGACGTCGGTCGAATCGCTTCATGCGCCTCTTGCGCGGCTTTCTGGGTCTTATAGACGTTGGGCGCGGCCGGCAGATAGTCCGGACCGAACCGAGACCGAATCAGCTCGCGCACCTCGGCCATGGCTTCGTCGGAAATGCGCGTCGAGTCGGTCCTCATGTACGTAATCAGACCGGTCGGCCCCTCGGCCCCGATCTCGATGCCTTCATAGAGCTGTTGGGCCAGCATCATGGTTTTCTTGGGAGAAAAATGCAGCTTGCGGGCGGCTTCCTGCTGCAAACGACTCGTGATGAACGGCGCGACCGGATTCCGCTTTTTTTCCCGGCGCTCGATCGACTGAACGACGAACGGCTTCCCCAGAATCGCGTTCACCACGCGGCCGGCCTGCTCGGCGTTCTCGATCACCGCCTCTTGGCCGTTCACGCTGTGGAGCTTGGCCTCGAACGGCGGCGGGTTCGCGCCGGCCAACAGCGCGGTAATCGACCAGTATTCTTCGGCCCGAAAGGCCTCGCGCTCCGCCTCGCGCTCGCAAATCAACCGCATCGCGACGGATTGCACCCGCCCCATGCTGAGCCCGCGCCGCACTTTGCTCCAGAGCAATTGACTGCCTTGATAGCCGACGATGCGATCCAACACGCGGCGCGCTTGCTGCGCGTTGACGAGCCGCATGTCGATTTCGCTCGGAGACTGAATCGCGCGCTTGATCGCCGTTTCGGTGATTTCGTTGAATCGAACGCGAAAGATCTTGCGGCCGCTCTTCTTCTTCGACTTTCCCAGCAGCTCCTGTTCGATGTGCCAGGCGATGGCCTCGCCCTCCCGATCCGGGTCGGGCGCCAGAAAAATTTTGTCCGCCCGTTCGGCCTTCTTCTTGATCTCGGCCAGCACCTTCGACTTGCCTTTGATCGTCACGTACTGCGGCGCGAAATCGCGCTCAAGATCGACCCCCAACTTGCTGGTCGGCAAATCTTTGATGTGACCGACCGACGCCATCACCTCATACCCGCGACCGAGATACTTCGTCACCGTTTTCGCTTTGGTCGGTGACTCAACGATGACCAATGACTTCGCCATGACGACTCCGTTTTCTTCGCTTCATGGTTTCATCCGTATCAAATATCGGTGATTCGTGCAACTGGAAGAACGGATCACGAATCACAACTTGACATACTGTTGGCCGGGCAACTGGCGCACGCGCCCCGACAATTCGAGCGCAAGCAGGCTGGCGACGACCGTGGCGGCACGGAGTCCCGTTCGTTCGATCAGCGCATCGACCGATTGGGCGTCGGAGGACAGAGCTTCGTAGACGGCGGCATCCTCCCGTCCGAGCGATTCGCGCGGCGTCGCAGACTCGTCGCCAAGCGAGAGGGAAGCCCGCAGACGCGCGTCAAGTTGAGGAAGAATCTCCTCAAGAACGTCCCGCGCGTCCTCGACCAATTTCGCGCCTTCCTTGATCAGACCGTTCGATCCCCGGCACGCGTCGGTCGTCACCGGACCGGGAACGGCAAAGACGTCGCGCCCCTGCTCCAAGGCCAGCCTCGCCGTGATCAACGATCCGCTGCCCTTCGCGGCCTCGCCCACCAGCACGCCGAGCGACAATCCGCTGATGATTCGATTCCGCCGCGGAAAGTGATGATTGAGCGGAGACGCCCCGATCGGCAATTCGGACATCACGGCGCCCCCGGCCTCTTCGATGCCGCGCCGCAACGCCCGGTGTTCCGACGGATACGTGCGATCGACGCCGCACCCCAAAACGGCGATCGTGCGGCCCTTCCCGGCCAGCGCGCCCCGATGCGCCGCCGCGTCGATGCCCCGCGCCAGCCCGCTCACGATCGTGATTCCTCTCTCGGCCAGTTCTCTGGCGATCCGTTCCGTGACGACCTGCCCCGACTGCGTCGCCCGCCGGCCTCCGACGATCGCCACCGCGACGTCCACGGACATCGGCCACGTCCCGCTCACATACAACAACGGCGGGGGATCGGGAATGGCCCTGAGCCTTGCGGGGTACGTCGGATCGAAGAGCGTGCAGACCTGAACGTTCAGACGTTCGACGATCGCCAGCCGACGCTCGATTTCCCGCATCACATCGGACGGAGGTCCCCGCCGAACGGACTCGGCCAGCTCGGCGCTGAAACCGGCTTCGACCAAACGCTCGGCGCCGGCCGCCAACGCCGCATTCGGCGAGCCGAACGATTGAACCAGCTTGACCAGCGTTCGATCCCCCACCCCGTCGATCGCCTGCAGAGTCAGCCATGCGGCCAAGGACGCTTGATCCATCGGACGTACCGGGGAAAATCCGCCGTCGTTTCGGCAACCATCCCGACGACCGTCGATCCGGGAGGGCCGAATCGCTTGCGATGCGCGCCGCGCGGCGGTTACAACACGACCAAATCGTATTGTTCCAGATGCAACTGGCCGTCCGGGACAACGACGATCTTGACTCCCCGTTCCTGCTCCAAAGCCTCTACGCCCGCGCGTTCTTCGTCTTGCAGCAATTCGGCCACCGTGGGATGGGCTCCGATGACGATGCGCCGTTGATCGGGTGAGGACTCGATCCGTCGGATCTCCCGGAACACTTCATAGACCACCGTCGTGGGAGACTTCGTATATCCGCGTCCTTCGCAATAGCGGCAGGGCTCGGAGAGCGACCGCAGCAAGTCCTCGCGGACGCGTTCCCGCGAGATTTCAATCAAGCCGAGATCCGAGATGCGGGAGATTCTCGTCCGCGCCTTGTCAGACGCCATGGCGTCCACCAGCGCGTGATAGACCTTCTCGCGATTTTTCTCGCGCTCCATGTCGATGAAATCGACAATGATGATGCCGCCGATCCCGCGCAGTTTGAGTTGATAGGCCACTTCCTTGGCGGCTTCCAGGTTGTTGCGAAGGATCGTCTCTTCCTGATCCCGCTTTCCGACGAACCGACCCGTGTTGACGTCGATGACCGTCATCGCCTCCGTGTGATCGATCACGAGGTATCCGCCGGATTTCAGCCAGACTTTTCGACTCATCGCCCGCGTGATTTCCTGTTCGACGCCCAAGTGATCGAACAGCGGCTCTTCCTTGTCGTAGAAGTGGATCCGAGAGGTTTGTTCCGGAGAAAACCGTTGGACGAAATTCCGGATGGCGTCGTATTCCTCGCGAGAATCGATCCAGAGCTTGTCCACTTTCTTGCCGAAGAGATCCCTCACGACGCGAAAGCTGAGGCTTAAGTCGCTGTGCAGCAAGGCCGGCGCATCCAACCGTTCCCGCTTGGTCAGCACGTCCTGCCAGAGAACATGAAGAAACTCAACGTCCGATCGCAGCTCATCCTCTTTGACGCCTTCGCTGACGGTGCGCACGATGTACCCGCAGCCGGGACGGCGGACGCGGCGCATGATGTCCTTCAATCTCGATCGCTCCTCTTCCCGCGCGATGCGGCGCGACACCCCGATGTGCTCCACGTTCGGCATGAACACAAGGTAGCGGCCCGGAAGCGACACGTACGTCGTCACCCGCGATCCTTTGGTGCCGATCGGCCCTTTGGAAATCTGAACCATCACCTCCTGGCCTTCGCTCAGCAACTCTTCGATGGGCTTCGCGCTCTGGCGTTTGGGCCTGAGCACCTCGGCGTCTTTCTCATCTTCTTCCGCCTCGACCACCATGTCCGCGGGCTCCGCGTCCAGCGACAAGTCGGACACGTGCATGAAGGCGGCCTTCTCAAGACCGATATCAACGAACGCCGCCTGCATGCCGGGCAGCACTTTGACCACACGTCCCTTGTAAATGTTTCCGACAAAGTCTTGATGTTTCGCGCGATCGCCGAACAAATCGGTGACCACGCCGTTGTCAAGAACCGCCACGCGGGTTTCCTCCCGCGTCACGTTAATGGCAATTTCAGTTCCCATGCATGCTCCTTAGAAATCGAAGGCCCCGGCGCGCAAGACAAGGCCGACGCGGGCGTGCGCCCGATCAGTCGGCGCCCCTGCTCGGCGCGATCGGCCGGCCTTCTTGAAGATTCATCGTTTGTGTCTTCATCAACAATCAGTAGAACAGACTCAACCGTCTCCGTTTCACGTTCAACAAAAGCCCCAGCGACGCCATGGACATGATCGTGGCACTGCCGCCGTAACTCACCAGCGGCAAAGGAATCCCTACGATCGGAAACATGCCCGCCGTCATCCCGATGTTGACCACGATGCAGAAGCACAGCATCGAGACGATTCCCACCGCCAACAACGCCCCGAGCTGGTCCTTTGCCTTGGACGCGATGTCCAGCGAAAGCCAAATCAACGATACAAACAACGCCAGAAGAACGAGCACCCCGACGAACCCCCATTCTTCCGCATACACCGCGAACACGAAGTCCGTGTGTCCCTCAGGCAAGAACTTTAATTGGCTTTGCGTGCCGCCGAACAACCCTTTTCCCATCAACTCGCCGGACCCGATCGCGATCCTCGATTGCAACGCGTGATACCCCTTGCCGCTCGGATCGTAGCTCGGATCGACGAACGCCATGATGCGCTGCCGCTGATAATCATGCAACGCTCCCCAGGCGCCTTCCCACACGAAGGGGAACAACATCACGGAGAACAGAAGCGCGATGCCGAGGGCCTGGGAGCGAACGCCGACCATCAGCAACATCGCCGCATAGACCGCGACAAAACTCAATCCGCTTCCCAAGTCCGGCTGCTTCAGAATCAAGAGCAGCCCCGGCAACATCAGCAGTCCCGGCACGATCACGCGCTGCAACCAGCCGACGCGGGGCGCCTTCGAATAATACTGAGCCAAGACCAAAATGAGGACGAGCTTGGCGAACTCCGACGGCTGAAAACTGAAGGGGCCGAGGGCGATCCACCGTTGCGCGCCCTTGCTCGTCCGCCCCTCCAAAAGGACGAACGCGAGCAGAAACAACACGACGGCATACGCGGGATACGCCAAACGGGCGATGGTGTGATAATCCCATGCCCACATGACGATGAACGCCAGAGTGCCGACGCAGATCCATGCCACCTGCTTCAAATAATATGGCGCGATGCCGCCATCTTGATCATGGGTGACGCTATGAATGGAAAGCAGGCCGATTCCCAAAATGGCCGCGATCAGTCCGATATAGCGGAGATCAAAGGTGTCAAAGCCCCGCGCTTCCGTCATACGATCAATCATAGCGGCTCCGAGGTCGCTCCGACCCGCTTTGCGACGGGCGCATCGGTCGCACCCGCCGACTGCCCCTCATTCAGCTTGAAATAGGCCTCGATGACTTCCTTCGCCAGGGGAGCCGCGGCGGATCCGCCGTGCCCCATGTGCTCGACCAACACGGCGACCGCGATCTTCGGCGACTCGACGGGAGCAAAGGCGATGAACCACGCGTGATCGCGGAACTTTTTGGGAATCGATTCCTGCGGCCCCGTTCGAAGCGCCGCAACCTGCGCCGTCCCCGTTTTTCCGCCGATCGTCACGACGGATGATTTCGCCCTCGTGGCCGTCCCGACTTTGACGACGTCGGCCAGCGCTTCTTTGATGAGGCGAAACGTTTCGGGTTTCGCGTTGATTTTCCCCCGTGGAACCGCCGGCAGCTCTTGCAAATTGCCGGTGATCCGATCCATCACCGCCAGCACCAGGCGCGGCCGATAATTGACGCCGTCATTGGCGACGGTGGCGATCAAGTTGGCCATTTGCAACGGCGTCACCGTCACGTATCCCTGACCGATCGCCACGGAAATGGTTTCGCCTGGCAGCCACGGTTCTTTCTTCACCTTTTTTTTCCACGCGGTCGACGGCATAATGCCGGTCCGCTCGGAAGGCAAATTCACGCCGGTGCTTTGTCCCAACCCGAATTCCTTGCCGAATTCGGCCATCAGATCGATGCCCATGCGTTGGCCGACGGTGTAAAAGTACACGTCGCACGAGTGCACGAGGGCGCTGTGCAGATTGACCGCTCCGTGCCCGGTCGCTTTCCAATCGCGGAAAATCCGGTTCCCGAACTGGTAGCCGCCGTTGCAGTTCACGGTGCTGAACGGCGAGACGGTTTTCGACTCCAGCGCGGCCACCGCCATCGGCACTTTGAACGTGGAGCCCGGAGGGTATTGTCCCTGAGAAGCGCGATTGTTCAGAGGTCGTCCTTCATCCTGGACGATTTCGACCCATTGCTTGGGAGTCAGCTCGCGCGAGAGCACGTTCGGATCGAAGGCCGGACGGCTGGCCATGGCCAAAATGTCGCCGTTGGTCGGATCCAAGGCCAC
>JANDJG010000020.1 GCA_024331085.1 Nitrospira sp.
GGCGACGCACGGCTGGCGCAGGAGGCGGGCTTTGCGGGGTACCTGACCAAACCGATCCGCAAAGCGCAATTGCACGAGTGCCTGCGCCTGGTGCTGGGGCAATCCCTCTCCAGCGTCAATTCCTGGCGGGAGGCTTCGTCCGCTCCGCCGCCGTTGATCACCCGCCACCATGTCGCCGAGGCCGGTGCCACGACCAGGCTTCTCGTCGTGGACGACAATCCGGTCAATCAAAAAGTCGCCGTTCGGATGTTGGAGAAGTTGGGCTATCGAGCGGACGTGGCCGGCAACGGCCATGAGGCGCTGGCCGCCCTCGCGCGCCGCTCTTATGATCTGGTGTTCATGGATTGCCAGATGCCGGAAATGGATGGGTTCGAAGCCACCAGACGCATCCGTGAGCAGGAAGCAAGCCGTCCGGGGTCGCCGGATAAGACGAGTTCTCCGTCCTTGGCCGCTCTTTCCTCAACAAGCCCTGTTTTTTCGGCTATAGATCACCCTCACGTGCCGATCATCGCCATGACCGCCAATGCCATGGAGGCCGACCGCCAACAGTGTCTGGCCTGCGGCATGAACGACTTCATCAGCAAACCGATCACCCGCGAGGCCCTCGAAGGGGTGCTCGCGCGATGGCTGACTGCGCGCGATTGACGACGAGTTCCTTCCCCCGACTCCTCATCGCGGTTTCAGCCCCGCCGATGCGAGCCGAGACGCAGAGGTTCGGCGATGGCTCGATCTGTTCGCCGGCCCGGATTGACACCTTCCAACCCGCCTGACTACGATACGGCCCGCCTCGTCGTAGGCGCCGTCAACAGATTCTTATGGCCGACGATTCCATCACCCAAGTCCGAGACAGAACGACTCAACCTCCTCCTGTTCCGCTCTCACGCGCGGAGCATTGGTTCGAGGTCGTCGTCTTCGCCAGCCGATGGATCCAAGCTCCGTTGTACGCCGGTCTCATCGTGGCGGAATTGCTCTATGCCTACAAATTTCTGGTGGAACTCTGGGAAATGGCGATCCACATTCATCAGATGGACGAAACCGTGTTCATGCTGGGAGTGTTGGGATTGATCGACGTCACCATGGTTGCGAACCTCTTGACCATGGTCGTAATCGGGGGCTATGCCACCTTCGTGAGCAAGCTGGACTTGGAGACCCATCCCGACCGGCCCGATTGGCTGAGCCACGTCGATCCCGGCACCATCAAGGTCAAGCTGGCGGCCTCGCTGATCGGCATCTCCAGCATCCATCTCCTGAAGGCCTTCGTGGACGTGGCGAACGAGAACCCCGACCATATCAAGTGGAAAATTTTCATCCACCTCACCTTTCTCGGCTCCGCTATTCTGCTCGCCTGGACCGACAAGATCATGCAGAAAGACAAAAATCACTGACCAGAAGCCGCTCCCCGCCACGGTCGTTCGTGCGGCGAACACCTCCGTTGTCTGAGCCCTGTTCTTAAGGGCATGCGCCAGAACATACCGGGCGAATCATGACCAGGCCGGCAGAAGGGATCCATCCGGACTACGCCAATGGGGGGTCCACGCGAGAGCCGCGAGTTTCACGGTGATATTCGCCTTCGTCGGTTTAATAGAGATGGATTCCAGCGGTTCGCTCAAGGGATCGATGGCGGCGGCGAGCGCCTCGCTTTCCGCTTTGAACTGGGCTTCGATGTCCGCCAACTGCTGTTGAAGGGCCGCAAGGTTTTCTTCCGCCGCTCCGACGTCTTTCGATTCCTTGATGGCCCGACCGGCCCCACGGATCGCCGTGGCGGCCCGCCCGATGTTCGCGGCACTGATGGTCTTGCGCCCAAGAAACGCGCCGAGGAGAGACGCCCCGACCGTGATCGCCGCTTGGACCTGGCTGGTCCGTGCCTCCGTTGCCTGCTTGGCCTTGATCTGCTCGGCCCGTCTGATCCGGTCCTGGATCGCGGCGATTTTCGGCGCATACTTCTTTCGCAACGCCTCGACGGCCTGATCCCGCCGCTCGCGCCCAGCCTGTTGCAGCCGGAGACGAAAGTCCCGTTCCGACTCGCCGGGCTTGGACACTTCCTTGGTGCTGGGACTCCTCAACACCTCCAACTGCCTCGTCCGGTACAGCCACGCGGCACACTCCTTATTCCAGTCGGCATAGTGTTTGGCTCTAGCGGCAACGGCGGGCGGCGCAAGAAATTGCGCGCCGACAGCGGGAGCCTGCTCGAGGTCCGCAACAGTCACATCAATGGAGCTTGCTTGCTCCCAATCCACCGCCACCGGCCCATCCGCCATGGGGGCCAACAGGGTCACCGACTCCGTGACATCGATGCCGAGTTTGGAATCGGTGAAGCGAACCTGCGCCGATGCGAGAACCATCGGTGCATAAACCGCTTCGCATCCGCTCGGCTTGGCGCCGCGCAGCGGCACAAAGTATTGCGGCACGTCGGGCGGCAACATCGGACGCGAGGCGTGAGAAGTGAGGGGTGAGGAGTGAGGAGAAGCAGTGGATTTCTCTTTCTCCTCACCTTTCACCCCCACCCCCTTACCCCTCACCGGATCCATCAACGTCTTGATTTGCGTCCTCGTCAGTGGACCGCGCAAATAGGAGAGGCACCAGCGCGTTTCGAACACGACCGGTTCATCCTCATGCACGTTGTGCATCAGGAAAATACGATTGCCCAGGCCGGCCAGGATTTGCTCCATGCGGGTTCGATCAAACCGCTGTCCTGAACCGGCCGAGGCCCCTTCCAATCCTTCGAGCACCCGCGCCTTGTCCCGCTCGGTCTGGAGCCGGCCGATGAACCAGGTGCCGGTGTTGGCCAAGCCCTTGTAGTCGAGATCGACCGGATTCTGCGTGGCCAACACGACGCCGAGCCCGAAAGCGCGGGCCTGTTTGAGCAACGTGAGCAGGGGCTGTTTGGACGGCGGGTTGGCCACCGGCGGGAAGTAGCCGAAGATTTCATCCATGTAGAAGATGGCGCGCAGGCTCGTGGTGCCCGATTGCGCGCGCATCCACCCGATCACTTGCCCCAACAGCAACGTGACGAAGAACATCCGTTCGGCGTCGTTCAAGTGCGCGATGGAGAAAATCGCATGGCGGGGCTTGCCGGCCGGTGTGTAGAGCAGGGACCGGATATCGAGAGCTTCTCCTTCGAGCCAGGCCTGAAATCCCGGAGCGGCCAGCAGATTGTTGAGCTTCATCGCCAAGGCGAACCGGTCTTTCGCGGGAAAGAAGGACTCGATATCCAGCACGCCGATTTTGGCCACGGGCGGCGTTTGAATGGCGTGAATCAACGAGGCGAGGTCGAGGTCTTCTTCGTTCTGCCAACAGTGATTAAAGATCGTGGAGAGCAGAATATGTTCGCGGCTCTGGATCGGATCGGCATCAATCCCGAGCAGGCCGAGCAGGCCCGTCACCGTCGTATTGATCCGCTCGCGCAACAGTTCCGCATCATCACGGACATCGGCCGCCGGCGCTGCGAACGATTGCATGATCGAGATCGGCACACCGGCGTTGCTGCCCGGCGTGTAGATCGCGACCTCGGCCGCCTCTCGCAACCGCTGAATCCGCTCTCCGCTTTGCCCCCATTCCGCCAAACCCCTCTTCCACAGATCGGCCTGTTGCGCCGCGTACTCGTCCGGCGAGAGCCCTTTCTTGCGCGCGTCGTCTTCATTGATCCAAGGGCGGAACTCTTCCGTTCTCAAGCCGGGGAACGTCAGCATCAGATTGCCAAGATCGCCTTTGGGATCGACGATGATCGCCGGGATGCCGTCGATCGCCGCTTCCTCCAACAGCGCGAGGCACAAACCGGTTTTTCCGCTGCCGGTCATGCCGACGCAGACGGCGTGGGTGACGAGATCCTTTGAGTCGTAGAGCAGCCAGCCGGGCTTGGCCTGCTTGACGGCCAGGTCGTAGGGACGGCCGAGATACAGCACGCCAAGCTTTTCGAAATCGTCTGCAGCCGGTTTTTTTCCATCGAGTGACATGGTCACCACTCCTTAAAGATGAGGAAGACGGCGCCGACCATCAGGCCGAAACCGGCCAGATAGTTCCACTTGAGCGGTTCCTTAAGATAGAGCACTGAAAATACGCAAAACACGACGAGGGTAATCACCTCCTGTATCGTTTTCAATTGCGCGGCGGTGAATTCATAGTGACCGATGCGATTGGCCGGCACCTGAAAACAGTACTCGATAAACGCGATGCCCCAACTCACGAGAATCGCCGCCCACAAGGGCGCGTCCTTGTACTTCAAATGGCCGTACCAGGCGAAGGTCATGAAGATGTTGGAGATGGTCAGCAGGATGATGGTGTGCATGAGCCTCCTATGAAAACAGCTTGTGACCGACGGCTACTGGCATAAAGCGGCTGCGGGCCATGAGCGCCATCAGCCGCTCCCCCTTCCCTTCTCGGCGGGGGCGGAAGGGATGAGCATGGAGGCTTCGCCGTAGCGCCAATTGCCGCGCACTAGCCGACAAATGTGCTGGGCGCCGTTCTGTCAGTTCGTCCGGTAAGGCGCGCAGCCGATAGTAAGGAAGCAGGCTGGCGTCGAAAGCCATCGCATTACGGCGAAACCGGAACTGCTCGCCCTTGCGCCCCCCTCCCTTTCACACCCCCGCCTCCCTCAACACCTGCCCCGTGTAGGATCGCTTCGATTTCACAATTTCTTTCGGCGGCCCTTCCGCCACAATCTCCCCGCCTCGGTCGCCGCCTTCCGGCCCGAGATCGATGATCCAATCGGCGTTCTTGATGACGTCGAGATTGTGTTCAATGACCAGGACCGTGTTGCCGGCTTCGACGAGTCGATCGAGGACATCGAGCAACCGCTGCACGTCGGCGAAATGGAGGCCGGTCGTGGGTTCGTCGAGGATGTAGAGGGTCCGGCCCGTGGCACGTTTGGAGAGTTCCCGCGACAGTTTGACCCGCTGCGCTTCTCCGCCTGAAAGGGTCGTAGCCGATTGGCCCAGCTTCACATAGTGGAGCCCGACGTCATGAAGGGTTTGGAGCTTGGCCTTGATGAGCGGAATGTGCTCAAAAAATTCCAGCGCGTCATCCACCGTCATGTTCAGCACGTCGGCAATGCTCTTGCCCTTGTGCAGAATTTCCAGCGTCTCGCGGTTGTACCGCTGCCCCTTGCAGACTTCGCACGTCACATACACGTCCGGCAGAAAGTGCATTTCGATCTTGATGAGCCCGTCGCCTTGGCAGGCTTCGCAACGACCGCCTTTGACGTTGAAACTGTAGCGCCCCGGTTTGTATCCACGGACCCGCGACTCCGGCAAGTTGGAATAGAGATCCCGAATGTAGCCGAACAGGCCGGTGTAGGTCGCAGGGTTGGAGCGAGGCGTCCGTCCGATCGGCGACTGATCGATGTCGATCACCTTGTCAAGCGCTTCGACGCCCTTCAGCTCCTTGCAGCCGTTGATTTTCGGTTTTTTGTGATAGAGCATCTGCGAGAGTGAATGGAACAACACCTCCAGCACCAGGGTGCTCTTGCCCGATCCCGACACACCGGTCACGCAGGTGAACAGGCCGAGGGGGACCTTGGCGGTCACGTTCTTGAGATTGTGCTTGCTCGCGCCCACGACGGAGAGGAACCCCTTGGGCTTCCGCTGTCTCCGCGGCACGGCGACGGTTTGCGCTCCGCGTAGATATTGCCCGGTCAACGAATTGGGATCACCCATGACTTCCTGTGGTGTACCCTTGGCGACCACCTGCCCGCCGTGCGACCCCGCGCCGGGCCCCATATCGAGAATGTAATCGGCCGCCGACATCGTCTCGGCATCGTGCTCGACGACCACCACGGTGTTGCCGAGATCCCGCAGTTTGAGCAGCGTTTGCAAGAGGCGGCGGTTGTCCCGCTGATGCAGGCCGATCGACGGCTCATCGAGGATGTAGAGCACGCCGACGAGACCGGAACCGATCTGCGTGGCCAATCGAATTCGCTGTCCTTCGCCGCCGGACAGCGTGGCCGCCGCCCGATCCAGCGTCAGATAATCGAGGCCGACATTCATCAAGAAGCCCAGCCGCTCGCGGATTTCCTTCAAGATGCGATGCGCGATCACCAATTCGCGGTCCGTCAGCTTGAGCGAGAGGAAAAACTCCGCCGCCGCTCGGATCGAGAAGCTGGTCACCTCGGCGATGGACTTCCGCTCGAGCTTGATCGCCAGGCTCTCCGGTTTCAGTCTGGCCCCCCGACAAGTCTCGCAGACGTCGAGCAAGGTGAAATCCTCTCCCTCGACATGACCGGGGGTCACTTGATAGCCGATGCCGTCGCAGGCCGGGCAAGCGCCGTGCGGGCTATTGAACGAAAAGATGCGCGGCGTGATCTCCGGATAGCTCACACCACATTGAATACAAGCCAGTTTGTCGCTGTAGAGCCTGGGCTTCCCGTCCTCGGTGAGGACTCCCACCAACCCGCCGGTCAGTCTAAGAGACGTTTCGACAGAATCGGCCAGCCGCCGCATGAGGGCGTCGCCCTGCTTCATCACGAGGCGATCGACGACGATCTCGATCGTGTGTTTTTTCTGTTTGTCGAGGACGATGTCTTCGCCAAGATCGACGACCGTGCCGTCGACGCGGGCGCGGACGTAGCCGGCCTTCCGCATCTCCAGCAGTTCTTTCCGATATTCTCCCTTCCGCCCGCGCACGATCGGCGCCAGGATTTGGAATTTGGCTCCTTCCGGCAGAGTGGCGATGGCGTCCACCATTTGTTGAACGGTCTGCGCGGCGATTTCCTCGCCACATTGGAAACAGTATGGACGGCCCACCCGGGCGAACAGCAGGCGGAGATAGTCGTAGATCTCGGTGACCGTCCCGACCGTGGAACGGGGATTGTGGCTGGTGCTCTTCTGCTCGATGGAGATGGCGGGCGACAGCCCTTCGATCGAATCGACATCGGGCTTGCCCATTTGTTCCAGGAACTGCCGCGCGTAAGCGGACAATGACTCGACGTAGCGACGCTGACCCTCGGCATAGATCGTGTCGAAGGCCAGGGACGACTTGCCCGATCCGCTCAAGCCGGTGATGACGACGAGCTTGTCGCGCGGGATCTCGACGTCGATGTTCTTGAGATTATGCTCGCGGGCGCCTTTGACAATGATCGAGCCGGGCATGGCGGCGGATTATACCATGCGAGGACTCGACGCATGGCCATACGCCCGGCTCGGCCTTTCGCGCCCCTTGTAGAGACCGCCGAGATTCCCCTCTCCACGGTCCATTTCTTTCGCTTACGATCGTTCCGGCTTCCTCCCCACCGCCCGAATATTCACGAGCTTATTCAGGACATCAAACCAAAAGGGAGCCCCCAGCGACACCGCCCCCGTCGTTAAAAACAATCCTACGACTTTCAACGCCCAGGCTCCTACCCCTTGGGGGAACGACGTCGGAAGCCCCGGCTCGCGCGACCAGCCGAGCGGAAGGCCCAATTTCTTCGTTTCCTCGGACATCTGTTTGATGAGTTCCACCACCTGCCCATTTTCCTGCGGCAACGGCTCCTTCGCCCTGGCTTCGGCCATCGCCACAAGCGATGCTCGCATGGTGGCGTCATGGGCCAGCGTGTTTACGATCAACACGGTATCGGCGTTGACGAGGAGGGTGACCGCCAGCGCCCACACAAAGATCAACAATTGCGCCCTCTTTTTGTACCAGCCGGAGACGCGGTCCATCGCGTCGTCGTACCATCGTTCCACATTCTCGCGCGCTTTTTTGAGGTCATCGCCCGCCTCATCGATCAAGTTCAGCAAGACCCGTTTGACCGGCTCATTGGAAAGGGCGGCGACGGAAGCCCGCACCTCGTTCAATGTTCGCGTCTTCGACGACCCCTCAAGGGGGGCGACCACATCAAACAGCGCCATGGCAAACACACGAGAAGGAATGTAGGACGGCAACCGGCCGGCCCGTCCCAAGTGTTTGACCAACGCATGATCATAGAGTTGCCGGGCCAGACCCGATCCTTCCGCGTCGTACAACAAGTTGCGCACCCCTTCCCAGAGATTCTTGGCCCGCATGTTGAGAAATCCGGCCACCCACTCGTTCAAGACAGAACACACCAGCGACAACTGCAGATAGATCAGCGAGAGACTCATTGCAATTTCGAGTGCCTGCGAACCGAACATCGCACGACCTCCTTCACAGTTCTTTCCTCGCCAGCCCTCTTTTGCTTCACAAACTCCAAGGTGACGAGACAATCTGCGATCGTAAATAGCCAGTGGTCGGAGGATACGCCGTTTTGATGAAAGAATCACTCTCCGGTGAGAGGCGCCCACATCCCGAACTTACTCCGTCACCGCTTTCGTCCGGCAACAGAGAAGCCGGCTTGACACCGCCTCGAAGCGGGTGCTACCACGGTCCCCATGGTGCAAACCGAGGACCCCGCCGCGGCGCAACAGACGAAAGTGCAAGCCAAGGTCGTCTCGACGTGGTCCGGCCGGGCGCGCGAACAAGCCGTGCAACGGATGTTCACGGCCATTGCCGGCGTGTACGACCTGAACAACACGCTTTTAAGTTTCGGCCTTCATCACCGCTGGAAGAAAATCGCCGTTTCGTTCGTCACGCCGGTCGAGGGCGGCCTGGCGCTGGACGTGGGAGCCGGTACCGCCGACCTGGCGATTCTCGTGGAGCCGCGCATGGGCCCCAACGGGCATGTGATCGCATCCGACTTGAACCACGCCATGTTGGCCGAAGGGCTCAAGAAAGTGGCCGGCAAGGGGTTGGCCGGCAAGATCACCTGTTTGCAGGCGAGCGCCGAACGGTTGGGGTTTGCGGATGACGTCTTCGACGCGGTGACGACGGGCTTCTGCATGCGCAACGTCGGCAACTTGCCACTGGCCGTCGCCGAGATCCGCCGCATTCTCAAGCCAGGCGGCCGCTTCGTCTGTTTGGAATTCTCCCGCCCGGTCTATGGATGGCTGCGGACCCTGTATGACTGGTACTCGTTTACGCTGCTCCCCTGGATCGGCACGAAAGTGGCCCGTGATTCCACCGGCGTGTATGAATATCTCCCGGCCTCGATCCGTACGTTTCCCGACCAAGAACGGCTGTGCCAGATTCTTCGCGAGGCGGGCTTCCGCCGGGTGGAATACCGAAACCTGACGGGAGGAATCGTGGCGATCCACGTGGCGACAAAATAACGTCGCCGGTCAGTTCCACGATCCGTCGCACCCCTGACCGACCCGCAAGGAATTCCCCAAGGCCGGGACGGCCTGGATCATGACGCGTGATCAGGCCTTGAGGCCTGACGACCGGCGGGCCACCCCATCCGGCTCCATCCAGAGAGGGCGCCTTGCTTTCGGATTCAGCCCGATGCTATCATCCCACTTCTTCGGGGATCGCCCGCGCGGCGGTCTCAGAGATTCTCACGTAATGACGCGGACATAGTACTCTTCAGGGCCTGGGGGAAGTACTCCATGTATAAGACCATTTATATCCCGGTTGATAATTCCGACCATTCCAACGCCGCCGTGGACATCGGCATCCACCTGGCGAAGCGATTCGGTTCCAAGATCGTCGGCAGCCATGTCTATGCCGCCAAAATGCACGATAAACGCTTCAAGCAGATGGAGGCCGGTCTGCCGGAAGAGTATCACGACGAGAAAGAACTCGACCGCCAGCGCCAAATTCACGATTCCTTGATCACGCGCGGGCTTCAAATCATCACGGACTCGTATCTCGATTACGTGGACAAGAAGTGTTCGGAATCGAACCTGCCGATCGAACGCCGCTCTTTGGAGGGGCGCAACTGGAAGGTCCTGTCGGAAGACATCAACACCAACGGGTACGATCTCGTGATCATGGGGGCCTTGGGGGTGGGGGCCGTCAAGGAGAGCGTGATCGGCAGCAACACGGAGCGGGTGGTCCGTCGCGTGCGCAACTCCGACATGTTGATCGTCAAGAACGTCCAACCGATGCAGGCGGGCAAGATCGTGGTCGCGATCGACGGCAGCCCCTATTCGTTCGGCGGCCTGATGACCGCCCTGCAACTCGGCAAGGCGTTCGACATGCCGGTCGAGGCGATTTCCGCCTTCGACCCCTATTTTCACTACGCCGCCTTTCACAGCATTTCCGGCGTCTTGAACGAGGAAGCCGGGAAGGTGTTCCGTTTCAAAGAGCAGGAAAAACTGCACGAAGAAATCATCGACAGCGGTTTGGCCAAAATCTACCAGTCGCACCTCGACATCGCGCGCGAGATCGCCCAGACCGAACAATCGGATCTCAAGACGACCCTCCTCGACGGAAAAGCGTTTGAGAAAATCATTCAATATGTTCGTAAAGACGTCCCGGCCCTGCTGATCGTCGGCCGGATCGGGGTGCACAGCGACGAGGACATGGACATCGGCAGCAACACGGAAAACCTGCTGCGCAGCGCGCCTTGTAACGTTCTCGTCTCGAACAGAAAGTACGTGCCGCCGATCGATACGCAGGCGGAGTACACCATCGCCTGGACCGAAGAAGCCCTCCGCCGCATGGAAAAGATCCCCGTCTTCGCCCGCGGAGTCGCCAAGACCGCCATTCACCGCTATGCGATCGAAAAGGGCCACACGATCATCAGCAATACGGTCGTGGACGCGGCGGTCGGTCATATCCTGCCCAAGGGAGCCATGGAGGCCATGAGGGCGCTGGGCGGAAGCCTCGATCAAGCCGGTATCGATCGGAACAAAATGCAGGCCGACGACGCGGTGGCGCAAGACCTGATGGGCGCGACCTTGAGCGGCATCATGACGCAAATCGTCGAGGAGAAGCCCAAGACGTCCGATTCGACGCAGGCCTATCTGGATCGCATGAGCCAAAATTATTTCGTGTGCGACGGCTGCGGTTACATCGGAAAAGGCGACACACCGGTGAAATGTCCGGTCTGCGGCGCGGACGGCGCGCGATTCAAACAGGTGGACAAGACGATCTTCGAAGCGGCGGCCCAGGCCGAAGGGGGACTGGAAACGGACGTAGCCTACGACGACGTCCCCATGCAGTGGACCAAAGACGCAAAAGAAGCCATCCGGGCCGTCCCGGCCGGCTTTCAACGGCGTCGGGCCAAGGCCAAGATCGAGAAGAGCGCCCGCAAACTCGGCATGACCACCGTCACCTTGGAATTTGCCGCCCCCATGATTAAAGAGGCGGCGTCGGAAGATTACCGTCCGATCTTCTCTAACAAGGGAATGGGAATCTCCTCGGAGGCGGCGGCCAAACTGGGAATTGCGGGAGGGGCGACCGACCAGCACGGCAACGGCGCCCATGCCCTTGATGAAACGAAGGTCCAACAGGAGGCCGATGCTTCCCCCTATACCTGGACCGCGGAAGCGCAGGCACGGCTGGAACGGGCACCGGAAGGCTTCATGCGGGATTGCACAAAGGCTTTGATCCTGAAACACGCGGAAAAGATCGGCGTGACCCATATTACGCTGGAAGTCGCCAACGAAGGGATCGAACAGGCCAAAGGCTACATGGCCGAGGCCATGAAAACCGGTAATCTCAAAAGCATGATCGCGGATCTGACCGGAAAAGGACGCGCCTAGCTCGTCTCGCGTCATCGCTTCATGACACGGCTCCGGAGAGGCTTCCTTCGTCCTACGTCCTGTTTCGTCTGCGCGGCAGGACGACTATAATTGACTCGCATGGGCAAATCGCTTCCCATTCTGAATCCGTCTCCCGCGCCGGGCTCTCCACCGTACCAGAGTCTCGGCGACCACTCTCCTTCGCCGCTTCGGGACGGACGAACCGTCGATGACTTCAAACCCTATCTCGTCGCGCTCAACCTGACCAAGCGGTGCAATCTGAAATGCGACCACTGCTATCTCGACGCCACCACCAGGGCGTCGGGCGGCCATGACGAACTGTCCACCGAAGAATGTTTCCGACTGATCGACCAGATTGCCGAGGTCAACAAAGGCTGTCTGCTGGTCATCACGGGCGGCGAGCCGCTGGTGCGGCCGGACATCCTCGACATCGCCCGCTATGCCGTGAACGCCGGCTTCATGGTCGTCCTGGGGACAAACGGGATGCTGATCGACGATCGGATCGCCAAAACCCTGGTCGAGATCGGCGTGATGGGGGTGGGCATCAGTATCGACTCGCTGGACCCTGCCAAACACGACGCGTTCCGCGGCATTCCGGGAGCGTGGAACGCTGCGGTCGCCGGTATCGAAGCCGGCAAGCGCAACGGCCTCCAGTTTCAAATTCATTTCAGCGTCCAGCCTATGAACTATCAAGAACTGCCCCAGGCCATCGAGTGGGCCCATCGGCTCGGAGCCCGCGTGTTCAACGTGTTCTTCATGGTGTGCACGGGGCGGGGAGAAGAACTGACCGATATCACACCGGCTCAGTACGAAGAGGCGCTCGGCTATCTGGTCACTTGCCAGGACAATTACAAAGGCATGCTGGTCCGCGCCCGATGCGCGCCGCACTTCAAACGGCTGGCCTATGAGAAAGATCCGAACTCTCCCCTCACCAAGGCAACCGGCTACATGGGCGGCGGTTGCCTGGCCGGCACCAACTATGCCCGCGTGACCCCGAACGGCGAATTGACTCCTTGTCCCTACATGCCCCTCTCCGCCGGAAACGTGCGGCAGCACAGCTTCGTGGATCTGTGGAACCGCTCCGACATTTTCAACTCGTTCCGCTACCCTCAACTCAAAGGCAAATGCGGAGACTGTGAATATTCGGATATTTGCGGAGGGTGCCGCGCGCGTCCTTACGTGGATCACGGCGATTGGCTGGACGAGGATCAGTGGTGTCTGTACACCCCCAAGGGCGGCGAAAAGATCAAAGTGGCGTTCAATACGCCGGAAGACATCCCGATCCAATGGGACGACGCCTCGTCGGTGCGTCTCAGCCGTATTCCTTATTTCCTGCGAGCCATGGTGAAAAAGGGCGTCGAAAAACACGCCAGGGAAAATAACATCTCACTGATTACCGTCGAGCTGATGGAAGAATTGCGCAAGAAGCGATTCGGCAACGACGCGCCGGTCTTTAAGTTTTAGCGCGTCGCTCGCAACGCCCATGAACGGGCCGAACGCGGATGCACCCCTCGGGTGACCGTTTCTCTTGCAGGACACATCGCACATGGACGCTTTGCAACAGGTCTTTTTTGATCTCAACACGCTCATTCCGATTCTCAATCACTGGATTCACCTTCTCTCGGCGGTGATCTGGATCGGCGGCCTCGCTTTTCTTGTTTTGGCGGTCACCCCGGGCCTTCAAACGGCCGTGCCGAAGGAGCAGGTCAAACCGATCACGGACGTCTTCTACCGTCACTATAAGAAAGTGGCGGGCATTCTCTTGGTCGTCCTCCTGTTTACCGGCGGCATCAATCTGCACTACGTCAATCAGGTCATCACGTCGCAAACCGGCGCGGGCATGCAGCATCATGCCAAGTATCTGATCGTTTTTTGCATCAAATTGCTCCTCGTGCTCGGCCTTCTCACGCTCTTTTTGTACACCGTGATTTTCAAATCCGATGACCAAGCCGAAGAAGGCGAGACCTACGAGGTCATTCCGTTTCAGCGCGCCGCGCTATGGATGGGGTTCTTTATCGTGCTGTGCGCCGCCGCGATGAAACACCTGCATCTTTGAAAAACGAATCGCGGGGCCGCTTGCGGAGTCCGGAAAATCGGCAGGCGCGGACGGAAGTCATCGCGAACGCTTCGGGTCGGACCACGCCCGTTTGAAAACCGTTCTGAGACCGAAATAGCCGATCGAGTCCTTCAGATTCGAATAGAGCCGCTTGATCGGATTCATGTCCGAATTCGTCACGTACTCCATCGTCAACACGATCCGCTCTTCTCCTTCTCCGAGAGGCGTGACGGCGTGCCAGAGCTTGTCGCCGTTGAAAATCACCAGGTCTCCCGGCTCGGTGACCAGTTCAAGATGACGGAGCGGTTTCGTCGGATGATTCTTGAAGAGGTCGCATACCAACTTGCAGCACGTTGACCGGTCGACCAACCCCATCAAAATCGTATAGCGCGCCCCCTTGTAATACGACGTGTCATAGTGAAAGCCGATGTGGTCCCCCGGCTCCGTGTAGTAGTAGAGCGCGCACGCGTGGGGATCATTGTCCGGGCAGACCATCACGTCCGCGTCCGTAAGCCGATTGAGGAAACGTTTGAACGATTCCGATCGGTAGATATCCAAAAAACGGGGGGCTTTTTCCTGGACCGTATAATAGCTGACGCTTCCGCCTTTCTTATGGCCGGGAATGTAGTTGCGATTGAGTTCGCCCTTCACGCCTTGCGCCTGCGGCACCAGGACCTGTTCCACGAAGGCCCGCGGCAAAAACTGCTTGATGACCAGAAACTCTTCCTGATCCCAATACTCCCCGTGCAGCCGGTCGAGGTCCAACGCCGCCACCGCTTGATCGACCGCCTCCACCACGGTGTTTGCTTCACGTATCATGGACATTCACCCTTCAGCAATTATTGGTCATAATCTCCACGATCGGACCCGCCCGTTTTTCACCCCCGACCTTCCTCCCGATGATGCTCGCAGGACGATCCTCCGGCGCGCGGGAGGGCGCCGGCGGGAATCGCGCCTCCTACGGTCCGGTCATGACCGGAGCCTGGATCACTTCAACGTCGGGCGGGATGACGAACTCGAACGTCTCGTTCGCCAAACCCACATTCGCCCTCAAATCGGAAAATTCAAACGTCGAGACGTTGCCGCTGACTTCATACAAAGACACGGTGCGGAGAAAATATGTTTTAGGAAACACCTCGATGACGATTCGCTGAGGATTTCTTGTCGATTCGTGGTCCTTGGCTTTCGGCACCAGCGTGATGAGACGAAGCCCGCCCGTCCCCCGCTCGTTGCCATCCGCCGGCCGGATATCGAAGGATTCTTCCAATTTGCCGGCTCCCTGCAACAATTCCAACGGCGCCTTGGAGGCCGCCATCTGCGTCAACTTTCCGACCAGCACCTGTTTATGTTCCGGCACATACACCTTGACGTCGTCATTGGTGACGTAGATTCGTTCGTTCGCCGGTTCCAGATAGTCCCACCGCAATCGCCCCGGCCGTTTCAGATACACCTTGCCGCTTGACGTCACGGGCCGTTCGAACCCTTCGATCCTGGTTTTTTGGACAAAGTCGGCCTGCAGATCCTTGGTCTTCTCGTACCGGCTCTGAATATGTTTGACGATGTCGCGGACTTCTTGAACCGCCTGATGATCAACAGGCCCTTCCGCTCCCCAAGCCGAGGAAGTCACGCAAAGAACCAGCGGAATCCAAACCCACCGACGGCTCATCCCTCCACCGCTCCCACGGGCCCGCGACGCCCCAGCACCTCGCGCCGTCCGTCACGACCAGCCGCCCCCACGATGCCTTCCGCCTCCATTCGCTCGATCATGCGAGCGGCCCTCGGATAGCCGACCCGCAGCCGCCGCTGGAGGAGCGAGGCCGACGCTTGCCCGGTGCTCAGCACCAGCTCTTTGGCCTGCTCATACACTTCGTCTTTTGCTTCCTCTTCCGCCTTTGCTTCGTCGCCGTTGAGCAATTGCAATTCCTGAATGTAGGCGGGCGCCGCCTGTCGCTTCACAAACTCCACGACCGCCCGCACGTCGTCGTCCGACACAAAAGACCCGTGTAACCGAACGAGCCGGCCGGTACCGGACGCGAGGTACAACATGTCACCCTTGCCGAGCAAGGCCTCCGCTCCGTTCGCGTCCAGGATCGTCCGTGAGTCGGTTTTCGAAGACACCTGGAAGGCGATGCGCGCGGGAAAATTCGCCTTGATCAAACCCGTCAGCACGTCGACGGAAGGCCGCTGCGTCGCCAGCACCAGATGGATACCGGACGCCCGCGCCATTTGGGCCAACCTCGCGATCTTGTCTTCCACCTCCTTGGGGGCCACCATCATCAAATCGGCCAGTTCGTCGATCATCACCACGATGTAGGGCAACGGCTCCGGAGGCGTCGGTTTCGCCTGCGTGCAGCCCGGCTCGCCGGCGGCGATCGCGGACTCTCCAGCCGACAGCCGTTCCTCCTCCGAGAGAAATTGCATCGGCAGCTCCGGCTGTTCAACGGATGGAGACGGTTTTCCTGTGACGGCTTCGTGCAGCCCGGCCACTTTGCGATTGTACGCGTCAATGTTTCTGACTCCGGCCTCCGCCAGCAATTTATACCGGCGCTCCATCTCGGCCACGACCCATCCCAGTCCTTTCGCCGCCGACTTGGCGTCGGTCATGACCGGCCGCAACAGATGGGGGATCCCCTCGTACGATTGGAACTCCAGCATTTTGGGGTCGATGAGCAACAATTTGACTTCGTTGGGCTTGGCCGAAAAGAGAATGCTCAGCAACATCGTATTGAGCCCGACGCTCTTCCCCGCGCCCGTCGCGCCGGCCACCAACAGATGCGGCATGGTCCTGAGATCGGCCGTCACCGGCGCTCCGAAAATGTCTTTCCCCAGCGCCAACGTCAGTTTTGAGCGCGCCCTGGAAAAGGCGCCGCTCATCAACACCTCTTTGATGGAAACGGTTTCACGCGAGACGTTCGGCACCTCGATGCCGACCACCGATTTTCCCGGAAGCGGAGCCACGATGCGGAGGCTCACGGCTTTGAGCGCCAACGCGAGATCGTCCGCCAGATTCACAATCCGCGCGACCTTGGTGCCCGGCGCCGGCTCGAACTCGTACATCGTGACGACCGGACCGGGCCGAACTTCCGTCACCCGGCCTTCGATGCCGAAACTCGCCAAGGCTTTTGAGAGCACTTCGGTCTGAGCATACAGTTCTTCCTCGGACACGCGGGCCGTTGAAACGGGAGGATCGCTGAGAATCGTCGCCGGATCGGGAAGGCGATACTCGCCGGGGGCCACGGAAACACGGGAGTGCTCCCGTTCGACAGGATGTTCTCTCTCCGATTCGACTGTGGAAGAGACAAAGACCGACTTGCCGCCGCTCCCCGCGAGCCCGCTCGCCGGCGTCGGCGTTTCGACGGCGTCTTCGGTTTCGACACGTTCACGGCCTGCGCCGATCATTGCGGGAGATTGGACAACCTTCCGATTTTCAGCTTCTTCTTCGCGGCCGCCACTCGGCTTGGGGTCGCGGTCTCGACGTTCCGAGAGTCGGGAACCCGCCCGTTCCAGCCACGCTCTGCCTCGATCCCGAATACGCCGAGCCGTTTCGCCGAGCGAGAGCGGAGCGGTAAACAAGAGCGAGACCAAGAACCCCGCGATGATCACAATGTGAGCGCCCGTCCCCGCGAACACCGCCCGTAATCCGTTCCCGATCAACTGTCCGACCACGCCGCCGGCCGCGCCGCGAGAAATCACCCCGCTGCTGACGGTCGGCACCCCCGTCGCTTCCAGATGCAGAAACGCGCTCAAAAAACACACCGCCGCAAGCGAGCTGGCCGCCGTTCGGAGAGTGATATTCACTGGATTGCCGGAGAAACAGCGGACTCCCAACCGGGCCAACAAGATGGGGAACAAATACGCAGCCCCTCCGATCAGATGAAAAAACCCGGCGCCTACCAAAGCGCCGAACGATCCGATGAGGTTTTTCGGTTGATGCGGCGACGCGACGCCGGTCGCCGGCGTCGTCGCCTCGCCCGGCACAAACGAGAGGAGGCTCAGGAACAGCAGCAGACTCACCGCAATCGCGATGACCCCGGCGACTTCTCGTTGGAGATGGGAAGAAGCGTTGGAACCGCGGCGAGACTCGCCCCGCTTGGCAGAGGTGGTCGCACCCATGAAGCGATGCTAGCACAGGGCACAGGTCATTTCAAACGAAGGTCAAACGAAGGCGGCCGCCGGATCGACAGGAACTGGCTCCGTTCCCGGATCTCAAACGCCACTACGGAGAGACGGGAGGCGCGGTATGGCGGATGATCTTCCCCTCGACCAGATAGACCACCAGCTCGGCCATGTTGGTGGCGTGATCGGCGATTCGTTCCAAATATTTCGCCACAAAACTGAGCCGGATCGCGCGCGAAATGGTATGGGGGTTCTCGATCATGAACGACAGGAGCTCGCGGAAAATCTGCTCCATCAGATCATCGACCAAATCGTCGTCTTTGAGGACTTTTCTCGCGAGCGCCGCGTCTTCTTTAACGAACGCGTCGATGCTTTCTTTCACCATCATCCTGGCGATGCCGCCCATCCGCGGAATGTCGATGTAGGGTTTCAACTGAGGTTCTTGGTTCAGTTCGATCGTCCGCTCGCAGATATTTTCGGCCAGATCGCTGATCCGCTCGAGCTCCGTCGAGATTTTCATGGCCGTCGTCACCAACCGCAGGTCCCGCGCGGCCGGCTGGTGGAGCGCCAGCAGGCTGATGCACTCTTCGTCGATCTCCACGTCCAGGGCGTTGACCTTGTGATCCCGTTCGATCACCTGACTGGCCCGTTCCGAGTCGCGCTTCACGAGCGCCTCGAGCGCCTTGTCGATCTGATCTTCCGCCAAGCCGGCCATCCGCACCAATTTGGCCTTGAGTTCGGCAAGTTCTTCGTCAAAATGCCGTTGTGTCATGCGCTCAACCGAACCGTCCCGTGATGTAGTCTTCGGTCTGTTTCTTCGCCGGAGTCGTAAACAGTCGTTTGGTGGGGCCGAATTCCACAAGTTCTCCCAGATACATGAACGCCGTCCAGTCGGAGATTCGCGCCGCTTGCTGCATATTATGCGTCACGATCAGAATTGTCACGCGGCGTTTCAAATCCTGCAACAGCTCCTCGATACTGGCCGTCGCAATGGGGTCGAGCGCCGACGTCGGCTCGTCCAACAGCAGCAGTTCCGGATCGGTCGCGAGCGCGCGGGCGATGCAGAGACGCTGCTGCTGCCCTCCCGACAACGACGTCCCCAGAGCGGATAATCGATCCTTGACCTCTTCCCACAACGCCGCGCTTCGCAAGGCCTGCTCGACCTTTTCGTCGATCACACGCCGATCCTTCACCCCTCGAACCCGCAGGCCGTAGGCGACGTTCTCGTACACGGACTTGGGAAAGGGGTTGGGTTTCTGAAACACCATGGCCAATCGCATGCGCACTTCGATCGGATCGACCTCGCGGTCCAGAATGTTGCGGCTGTCCGGATAGAGCACGATGGCTCCCTCGTAGCGGGTGCCGGGATAGAGATCGTGCATGCGGTTAAAACACCGGAGAAACGTGGACTTGCCGCACCCCGACGGGCCGATCAACGCCGTGATGTTGCATTCGGCGATCGGAACCGACACCCGCTTCAGCACCAGCCGAGTTCCATAATAAAAACTCAGCTCGCACGTTTCCGCCTTGAGCGGCTTGGGCCAGTCTCCTCTTCCGGCCGAGTCGGTGTATGAGCTATCCACGGGTCGGGCCATGACGTCGAAGTTACCAAGACACGCGCTTGCGCATCCGATAGCGCACATAGATCGCCAGCCCGTTCATGGCGAGGGTCATCCCCACCAATAGGAGGCCTGCGGCGGCCGCATTGGCGGCGAAATCCTCGCCGGGCCTGGACACCCAGGCAAACATCTGGATCGGCATCACGGTGAAGGGGGACATGAGCCACTCAAACGAGAGATATGGCGGCTGATCGGTGATCGGTGAAGGAGGTAGAAACGCGATGAACGTGAGGGCTCCGACCGTCACGATCGGAGCCGTCTCCCCGATCGCGCGGCTTAGAGCCAAAATGATGCCCGTCAAGATCCCCGATGCCGAGTAGGGCAAGACATGGTCGGCAACCGTTTGCCATCTGGTGGCCCCCAACGCAAAGGCGGCTTCCCGAATTTGGACCGGAATGGCGCGGATGGCTTCCCGTGTCGTCACGATCACCACCGGAAGGATCAACAAGGCCAGGGTCAGCCCCGCCGTCAAAATGCTCGACCCAAGACCCAGCATATAAACGAACAGCCCCAGCGCGAGCAATCCGAAAATAATCGACGGCACCCCGGCCAAATTCGTGACGGTCACCTCGATCAGTTCCGTCAGCCACGTCCGCCTGGCATATTCTTCCAAATAAATGGCGGCGGCGACTCCGATCGGAATCCCCACGCAGGCCGTAACCAGCATCACCAGCGTCGAGCCGACGACGGCGGGGAGGATACCGGCCTGCGACGCATGGCGGGAGGGAAACGACGTCAAGAATCGCCAATCGAGCCGCCCGATGCCGTCGATGAGGAGGGCTCCAAACAACAGGACCAGCGTGCCGATCGCCAGAACCAGCGCGCTCAGTCCGAGCGCCTTGAACAAGGCTTCTGAAAATTTCCGGCGCTTGATCACGCTAATAAACCTCTCGAAACCGCTTTCGCATGACGTGTCCAAGGATGTTAAAGGCGAACGTCATCACGGCCAGCACCAGTCCGGCCGCGAAAATGCTCCGATAGCCGATGCTGCCATGCGGCAGGTCACCGAGGGCGACTTGGACAATATACGCGGTAATCGTGGCGGCAGGCTCCATGGGATTCCAGGTGAGGTTCGGATTCTGTCCGGCCGCGATCGCCACCACCATCGTTTCGCCGACCGCGCGCGACACGCCGAGCACGTAGGCCGCCACAATGCCCGACGTGGCCGCCGGCACGACGACCCGCCACGCCGTTTCCAAGTGCGTGGCCCCCATGGCATACGACCCTTCCCGCAACACCATCGGCACGGCCCGCATCGCGTCCTCGCTCAATGAAATCACGAGGGGGAGAATCATGATGCCGATGACGATCCCCGGCCCCAGCATATTAAAGCCCGGGAGGTCCGGCCACAGCAGTTGCAGAGCCGGCGTCACCACGAGGAGCGCAAAATACCCATAGACCACCGTCGGCACCGCACCCAGCAGTTCCAGCGTCGGCTTGATGATTTCTCTCATACGAGGCGAGGCGAACTCCGATAGATAAATGGCCGACACGGTTCCGACCGGAATGGCCACCAGCAGACCGACGACGCTGGTGACGATCGTGCCGGCCAACAGGGGTAGAATCCCATAGTGAGGATCATCGAAGAGGGGGGTCCACAGCGTGTCGGTCAAGAAATCTTGGAGAGAGACGATTTCAAAAAATCCGAGCGACTCGAACAACAAGACGGCTAGAATCGTGACGGTGGTCGCCACCGACACCAAGGCGGCGATCAACAGCCCGCCTTCGATGACGAATTCCCGCCGCCGGCGTGCGCGGCGGCGACCGGCCGCTTCCATTCCATCCGACTTGCCGATAAGAATTGCCTTTCCCTCCTTCATCCTAATAGTAGGTATAAGAAGCCGGCCCCGCAACACCACAGCCTCGACCGTGCGCCAGAAAATCCACAATGGATGAGGGAACGCGATCTATTGTTTCGGAGGGCGTTTCATGATCTCTTCGACCGGCAATCCGACCTCCGGTTCTCCCCCGAACCCTGTCCCGACGACGCCCTTTGCGAATCGCTCGCGGGCCATCCCGTAAGCTTGATCCGGCAACGGCACGTAGCGGACCTCCGCGATGAGCTTCGGCCCCTCCGTGAGATAGTACTCGACGAACTGTCGCACCTCCGGCCGTTTCGCCGCTTCAGAGTTCACGTAGATAAACAGAGGGCGAGCCAGAGGCTGGTAACTGCCGTCCCTCACGGTCTCAACGCTCGGCAAGACAGGTCCGTTCTTTCCGACGATCGCGACGGCCTTGAGTTTCTTCTGCTGTGCCGCGTAATAGGCATAGGGGACGTACCCCAACGAGTGTATATTGCGTTCGATGCCTTGGACCAACACGTTATCGTCTTCGCTCGCCGTGTAATCGCCTCGGCTGGATTTCGGCTTTCCGACGATCGCATCGGTAAAGTAATCAAAGGTGCCCGAGTCGGATCCCGCCCCAAAGAGCACGAGCTGGGCGTCGGGCCAGGTGGGGCGGACCTGATTCCACCGCATGATTTTGCCTTGCGCGGCCGGTTCCCAGATCTTTTTCAATTCCTCGACGGTCATCGAATCCACCCACGTATTTTTCGGACTGACCGCCACCGTCAACGCGTCGAAAGCCACTGGCAGCTCATAATACGTGATGCCGTTTTTCTGGCAGAGCGCCATCTCTTCCTTCAAAATCGGCCGGGAGGCATCGGCGATATCGATCTCGCCGCGGCAGAATTTTTTGAATCCTCCACCCGACCCCGCAATTCCCACGGTCACTCGGATCTTGCCGCGATGAGCGTTTTGAAACTCCTCGGCTACGGCCTCGGTCACAGGATAGACCGTGCTCGATCCATCGACTTTGATTAAACTCGACTGATCTGCTCCGACCGGTTCGTTCCACAGGCACGAGAGCGTTAAGAGACCGACGGCAAGTCGGCACCCGACAAGCTGAATACGACGCATGGGCTATCCTTCCTTTTTAAAGACCGAGGACCGACGCGGATGAAGGCCTTTTGAGCCTGATACAGGAATCCTGTACATTACACAAAAGTGCCCGTCTTCTGCTTACTGTCACACTGTTCCACAGTCGTGACATTCGTGTTAACTCTGTGTTAATTCCGACAGAAGAGACGGGAGGTTCTTGCGCATTTCCCCCGTGCGGACGAATTCCGACGCCCTTTAGTTTTACATGACTGTAACAGACGGGTTTTGCCCGTGTAACTTTCTTCTCTTACGGTACAGAGCCTTAGCGGCTCGTCGATGAGCGGCATAGAATGAAACGGGCGAAAGGAGGAATGCGGATGAGCGCGGCACTGTTTCGGGGGATGGGGGTCATCGTCCTTTTGGTTGCGATGGACGTCGCGGGGTTATCGGACACGGCAAGGGCTCAGCTTAAGCCCACAACCGACCCGCACATTCATGCGTACGTGCGGAGCTCGTCAACAATGACCGGGAGTTTAACGATCGTCGGGTCCGACACGATGAAACCGTTGATCAGACATTGGGAACGCAAATTGAAGGAATTTTATCCCCACGTTGACATTCGGATACAAAGTTCGGGGTCCGAGCAGGGTCCGCCGGCCCTTCTGGAGAAGACCGCCCAGATTATCGCCGCCTCGCGCCCGCTCACACCGGCCGAAATCTCTGAATTCAAGAAGCGACACGGTTACGAACCAACGGAAGTGCCCGTGGCCACCGATGCCCTGGCGATTTTTGTTCATCGGGACAACCCCATTACCGGCCTGACGTTCAAAGAACTTGAGGCCATGTTCTGTAAGGAGCGACGGCGGCAAGCGGAACACCCGATCACCAAATGGGGCCAGCTCGGCCTGGGAGGGGAATGGAGCCAGGCGGATATCTGGCTTCATGGACGCACTTCGACTTCAGGAACCGCCGCCTTCTTCCGCGAGAAAGTCTGTCTGAACGGCGAATTCAGCCCCAAGATCGTCGAGGAACCGGGGTCGGCGTCGATCGTCGTGGAAGTCATGAGGGACCGTTACGCGATCGGATACAGCGGCATCGGCTACCGAACCTCGACCGTCCGCGCCGTTCCCCTTGCGGAACAACACGGAGACGCTTTTGTCGAAGCGACCTTTGAGGCGGCCATCAATGGAACCTATCCACTCAGACGTCTTCTCTACTTGTACGTGGACAAATCTCCGGAAAAGGACGTCGCACCCATTGTTGCGGAATTCGTTAAATTCGCGACCAGTCACGAAGGTCAAGAGGTCGTGGTGAAGGAAGGGTTTTTCCCACTCCCGACGGATGTGTTGAACCGACTCTTCTCCGCGTGGTCTCGATCCATGCCGGTCGCCGAAGCCGTTGGATCGTTCCAAAAGAACACGAATGAAAGGGCTCACCCATGACTCGATCCGTCTTGCACGACATGTCTTTTGCCACATCCATGGATCGCACATGATGAACCATCATTATTCGACGACATGGATGGCTCTGTGCGTGGTTGCGCTGGGATTCGGCATGAACGCCTGTCAGAGCCGGCACACACTCACGCAGACCATCTATGAAAGCCCGTCTCGGTTTGTCCGACTGGAAGTCGATCACACCGTGGGGGGAGGGCATGCTCACCCGGCCGACGTCACCACGGCCGAGGTGGCCGCCATTCTGGGCGGGATCATCATCAACGAACCGGTCAAGCTGATCCCCTCTTTGCCTTTCTTCGGCAAAGACGAAGAACCGCCTCGGCATCCCGCGTTCACCGCAGCCGAGATCGGCTTCTTCGCTCCGCTACTGACACAGGGATTGAAGACAGCGAGCCCTGAACAAGTCGTCACGTTCTATCAGTCCGTTCAACAGACTGCGGTCATTAGAAGAGTGACGTCGGGAGGGGTCTTTCTTGACGGCGATGAGCTTCACATCATCGTAAGCAACTATCGGTCGCAAACCCATTACTCGTCCGATCCTGGAACGGCGGACACCCACGACGATCGATTCATGCCCCTGCGATCCATCACGCCGCTCCGGGCCAAGCTGGACTTTGAGCCGGCCGCCGCCCTCGTTCCGCCGCAAAACGGCACCCTGTTCAGCCGACTGTTTCGACCGGACCGCCCCGAACTCATCGTGCGGCTGAGCCAGGTGAGGGCCGGTTTACTGGAGAAGAGCCGCTCCCCGGCAAATACAAGCCGACCGCCGGCCGGACAACCGTAGGTCGCATCTTTTTTGATTCGGCTTTCCGCCGCTCGGTGGCCGAGCCTTGACGAGACGTCCGTTTGGCAACCGAGAAACACATAGCGACCACCATCCGCGGATCGCCTAGTAGTTGAATTGCAGTTGGAATCGAATCAGGTTTCCTGCCTGACTCTTGTACGGTTCGGGCCCCGTTGCGACAGACGAAGTCCGATCGGTCCAGGAATAGGACGCCGTGAGTTCCAGATTGGGATTGATCTGGAGTTCCGCACCGATTTCGAGCTCCCGCACGCGCTGGCTCGGTGCATTCGCCTCATGCTTTCTGCCGCCGAGATATTCTTGATACCGGATGAAGGGCCAGACGCTCAGACAGTAGGCCGGACACTTGTAGTTGTACATCGCCTGGATGTAGCCGCCGTGGAGCGGCCTGGTACTAATCGAACGGCGATCCTCGCTCAACCTCGGCCCGTGTCCGAACGTATATTCACCCTGAAGGCCGAACGGCTGAGGATAGATCATGAAATAAGCCCCCACCCGTTCGTCCAGGAAAGTCGTCGGGCCGGCCGGGGTTATGGGTGCGCCACCGCCTTCCGGCACAATCGACGTCTTCGAAATAACGAATTTTCCGTGGTAGGCGCTGGCGCCAAGTTCGACGATTTGTCCATTGGAAAATTCAAACGGGTATGCCGCTCGCACGATCACATGCTTATTGTCGTTGAGTTCCACCCGATTGGCGGTCTGGCCGTTATAGACCCCCACTCCCAACATGCCGTAATCGCCGGATCCCTTGAGGCCGCTCTCGACCAGCTTTCGAAACCGCGCCCGCACATGCGTGGGGGCATAATACAGAAAAAATCCGAAGTCCCGCTCATTGACCACTGCGCTGTTCAACGCATCGTTCCGATCAAGGGCCAGGCGATTTTGGCTTGACTGCATGTTTTCGAATCCGTACGGGACCTTGGACTGGCCTGCACGAATGCGCCACTCCTTGTTTTCTGTGAGAAAAATATCGGCGTACCAGTCGCGAATCTGGACGAAGCCGCCGGTGGTGTCGTTAATACCGGACGCGAAGTCCGGTTGGAGATAGATGAACAACCGCTCATGCGGCTGGCCGCTTAAAACCAGACGAGCACGACGCAAGAAGAACCCGTTGTTATCTCCGATGGATCGGTCCCCTTGATTGCTCACTAGAGCGCCGTTTGGCTGCCCCAATCGATTCCATCGGATTTGCGTATAGCCTCGGACACTGATTTTCTCGTACCATTTCGCCGTTATGGGAGTATCGCCGACGCTCCGGCTCTCTTCCAATTTCTTGCTTTCCCGCCGTTCTTCTTCCGCCTTGAGCTCGACCCATTCGTCGATGGTGATTTGTCCCTTTTCCAGCATCAAGTCTTCCAGGTGACCGGCTCGAGCTGTTTCGTTCACCCCCACGCTCAACGCCATCAGCAGACACATTCCCATCCACCTCCAACACCGATTCTTCTTGTTCGTCAGCCCCAAGAACATGCCCGCTTCCTCCTCTCGTCCATTGTGAAAACCGCCAACGATAAACCGCAGGCAACTAGGTAGGCCGAGAAGATTGTGATGGGATGACGGATCTGTTACAGGTTCGTTAATTTTAAAAGAAGGGCAAGAGAGCCCGCCTCTGGGATAGAATACGGCGCGATTCATCAAGAGGAGATAGAAGTGCCTTCCGAACACTCTCCGGCCGAACCGCCGCTGTGGTCGATCGGCCTCGTCGCGACCATGATCCTGGTCGCCCCGCTTATTCTCTATTCATTCGCTCCGCCCGGTCCTCTTCGCGAGGGTGATACGGTTTTTTCAGATGGAGAGCAACGAGTTCAGCTCACGACGCCATTGAACACTTCCGGCCGGCATCTCGATGACACCTGTGTGCTCGACCCCGACAGCCCTTTGATCATCGCTCAGGTTTCGGATGATCCCGCGAACCCATCGATCGTGGCGCACGTACAAGGAAATCAGACCGGCGAATGGCCCTTCTGTCCGGTTCACGCGGAGGTGCGGCTCCACACACGCCAAATTTTCCAAAAACCGCCTATGTTCGGATCGATACGAGAGATGCTGACTAAGTGGACAGGCCGGAGCTCAAACGGAGATTAGGCCTTCAGGCGATCGGCATGTTCCTTCCGGAACTTCGCCACTTTCGGCCCCACGACATACTGGCAATAGCCTTGGAAGGGATTCCGCTGAAAGTACTCTTGGTGATACGCCTCCGCCTCGTACCATTGCGAAGCCGGCACCACCTCGGTCACGATGGGGTTTGGATATCGCTTTTGTTCGGTCAGAGCGTGAATCATCTGTTCGGCGATTTCCCGTTGGAGCGGATGATGGTAGAAAATGGCCGAACGATACTGGGTCCCTCTGTCATTGCCCTGCCGGTTGAGTGTTGTGGGGTCGTGAATCGCGAAGAAGATGTCCAGGAGATCTCGATACGAAATCACCCCGGAATCAAAGGTGATCCGAACCGCTTCGGCATGCCCGGTTTGACCGCTGCAAACCGCTTCATAGGTCGGATTGGCGGTCGCTCCCCCCATGTAACCGGACTCCACGGACTCAACGCCTCGAACCAGATCGAATACGGCTTCGAGGCACCAGAAACAGCCTCCGGCGAGGGTCGCCACTTCGTACCGGGGCTGATTTGAACGGGCGGCTGTTTCCATATCGCAGTTCAAAGAAAATCGGTTCGTGCGCCTCTGATTCCGACGAGACGTTTGTCCGCCGACGACGAGCACGGCCGAAGGTTTTTATTCCTCCTCGCCCTCTTCAATATCTTCAATGCCCTCATAACTCATCCCGGGGAATGATGCAGCCGCCTTCTCGCACGCGCTTTCAATCATTTCCTCCGCATCTTCCGCCGAATCCGCCTCCACGAGAAATTTCACTGTCACCACGTAGCGTTGTTCCACTTCCCTTTCCTCCTTTTTCAGGCCCTCGTCGACAACATCGAACCTGTCTGCCCGACCGTTTCCATAATTCCATTGTCCGGCGATAACCGCCGGACCTTGGGGGGCTGTACTTTCTGATAGTTGCGGCACCCCTGTCAACGGCGTTTGTCCGAAGCTGAGCGGGTGGATTCGATGAGTGGCCTATCGAAGAGCAGTGTGTCGGAATCGTCCGGCGATTTCAAGACGCATGGCAACGTTGTATCGACTCCTTGCCCCTTGACGTCCGTCGATCAATACGATGCTCGACGACGATCGGAATCGGAGAACACGCATCCTGATTACGCCTCGCGCTCCAGGTCGTCGAGAACCGCCTCGAGCTTTTCCAGCTCTTGAGGACTGATTTTGGAAAACCTGAGACCGAACGTCTTGCCGTCCGCCCACCGGACCATGGCCTCGTCGATCCTCAACGGCCAATCCAGCCCCGGAACGTGGATCCGACATTCAAGGGTCGTCCCTTCCGCGACCATCAGATCACTCTCGATCTTACAGCCCCCAACCGAGATGTCCAAGGTTCGTCCGAACCCTTCCTGATACTGCCCGGAAAGGCTGCTGCGGAATTGGGCATGAAATCGCGGCTGGTCGCGTCTGTCCCGAGCCTGAAGTCTATCCGACGAACAGGCCGATGAACAGGACGACTCTTGTGCCGGCCTTCCCGTCTTTGAGGCGATTTTTCTCTTCCGCCAGTCCATCACGGTCACCTAGTCGTCCAAGACTCAGCCAGAAGGTCGCGAACGATTCTCTTGCTCCTCTCTCTCGCCGTCGCTATTTTTTCAGATTGAGCAGCATATGGCCGCGGCGGTTCTGCCGATAACAGGCCTCGTCATGATCGAAGCAGAAGGGGCGTTCCTTGCCGAGAGAGACGATCGCGATTCGCCTCTCGCTGACACCGGATTCAACCAAGTAGCGACGGACGGCTTTCGCCCGTTTGTCTCCCAGCACCAAGTTATATGTGCTTGTGCCGCGCTCATCACAATGCCCCTCCACCCTTAACACGGCATCCGGGTGATTCTTGAGGTAGGCGGCATCGCGATCGAGCGCCTCGATTCCCGCCGGAGACACCGTCCATTCGTCATACCCAAAGAAGACGTCCTGAAGACCGGCCTCCACCGCGGCTTGTTCAGCCTCCAGCTCTTCTTTGGTCCGTTCGGCCGACCGGCGGGCCGTCGCCATCGAAGACACGCCGGGCACGGAACCGTCTCCGGTCACTCGCTCTTGCTGAGGATTACCGGAAAACCCGCGCAACTCGCCTGCCGAACCTTGACTTGAAAGAGAAGGAGCCGCTTGCTCGCCGTCGGATTGCACCCATTTTGTCCCGCAGCCTTGAAGCATAATGAGCATCGCCCCCGCAACCACAACTGCACCGGACCCAGCGACAAATCGATTCATACCTTTTTGCCTCCCCATCAAGACTTTCCACGCCCGTTGAACTCCTCGTGCGCCGACACACACCCTACACGACGGAAGCTGTGTTTTGCGGGCCTTCGGTTCGGAACACATAAAATATAGCATCGATTAAAAAAACCGCCTCCGGGCCGGCCCCAGCCGGCAAATGGCTGAAATTACGGGGATCCCGCAATGGCTTTCTAAGCAGAAGAATTGGGTCGATGGAGAACGTGAACCTGAAGCCGTCTCATTGAGGAAAACCAAGAAGAAATGTGGAGGGCTTGTCTCGCCCTGTTATGAAGAGAAGTTCTTCGCAGGTGTGAATAAATTGGCTCGCTTCCGGGGGCGGAAAGCTCCAGCCCCTTTCCCACCACAAGAAATTCCGTGTACTCCCGCCCTTCCGCTATCCCGCGATACCAGGCCGGAGCTATCGGTACCCTCTCCGATCAGACCAGCGGACCGGTCGTAACACCATTCCCAATCCGGCGATTGTACAAATCAACACCACCATTGCCAAGGCAAGGACCAAAAAGAACCCTGCTCTGATATCCTGCAAGATGGGGATCATGGCTTATCTCCTTCTCCCGCGTGATTCGGCCATCTCGTCACCCGCACGGAAGACCCATGAATGGATCGGCTTCACTTCTTCGATCGCTCACATACATAAAGTCATGAGCGCTCTCCCTCAACCATGGCAACGTTCTCTTTTCCATCCGGACGGCGGGCTTCGTTTTGCCCCCTTCTGGGCCCGTATTATTCACATCCAAGGTTACTTCTTCTTTTTGACTTTTTTAATTATGCCAGAATTCTCCCATTCGGTCTCGTCGGGATCTCCCAGCCACTTTGCCACTTGAGAGATTTCAGAGAAAATCAGGCCGCCGGATCATCAAAAATGCCGCGATCATGACAAGTTAGGCGGGAAGGCAGAGGGGAAGACTCTGTTCGAGACTCAGGATCGATCTCGTTCGCAAGCCCGGAAGAGCATATCTGTCGCCTCATACGGCGCCGTTCAGGGGAGGGGCGGCGCCGTCTCGGCTTCGAGAGCCGGTGAGCATGCCGAATCCAGACGGCGTATGCTCCTCAGTTATGGTGCGCCCGGCAGGAATTGAACCTGCGACCTACGGGTTCGAAGCCCGGCGCTCTATCCAACTGAGCTACGGGCGCATCAAACTTACAAGAAGCATGTCCAGAGAAGACTTGTCAAGAACATGATCCGCCGGTTGACTACAGACGCGCAAGAATCTCGTCCGCAACTTGCCCGAGGGATCGCCCATCCGTCGCGATGACGTGATCCGCCGCGGCTTGATACTTCGGCGTCCGCTCGCGCAAAACGTCCTCCACCTCGTCGACGAAGGATTTGGTTCCGGTGAGCGACGGCCGTTGCTTATCATGGCCGATACGTCGGACGATCGTCTCCACGGACGCCGTCAGCCAAAACAGGACGCCGTTTCGCTTGAGATGTTCGACGTTTTCCGAACGCAGGATGGCTCCGCCTCCCGTGTCGATCACCAGGCCGTCTCCCGCCGCCAGCTCACGACACACCTGAGATTCGAGATCGCGGAAGTGGTCCCACCCGTCTTGTGCAACGATCTCGGGGATGCTCCGTCCGGCCCGTTTCACCACCTCCGCGTCGGTCGAGATCACGGTCCTCCCCAGGCGGGACGCCACGATTTTCCCTACCGTGCTCTTGCCGGTCCCGCGATAACCGATCAGCACGACGTTCATGTGAAATGGGACTCCAGCACCGCGCGCATCACGTCAACGGGAGCCGGTCGATTCGTCCACAGTTCGAATTGCGCGACCGCCTGATGAAGAAACATCTCGAGACCGGGAATCGTCCGGCAGCCGGCTCGTTGGGCGTCCGTGAGCAACCTCGTGACCCTGGGATTATAGACGATATCCATCACGGCCAGACCGGCATGCAGCAAGGAAGCCGGCACACAGGAGGCGTCCGCCCTGGGAAACATGCCGACCGGCGTGCAGTGAATCAGGACGTGGGCGTCAGGGACCGTCCGACGAAGGGTGCTCTCGTCAAGGGTGTCGTCGTCAACGGGCAAGGCGGTCTTGGATCGAAGATCATCGGCCAATGCCGTTCGTTCGGCATGATCGACGCCCAGGACAACGAGCTTCTCCGCGTCCGATTCCGCCGCCAGCGCAAAGGCAATGGCGCGCGCGGCGCCTCCCGAGCCGAGCATGACAATGCGCCGCCCGGCCAGCGCGACACCCCCACCCCGCAGGGCGCGCAGGGCGCCGGTGGCATCGGTGTTATGCCCGATGAGGCGCCCATTCTCCGCCACGATCGTATTGATCGCGCCGATCCGTTCGGCCGTCGGTTCGATCTCATCCAAAAACGGCACGGCCGCGACCTTGTGCGGGATGGTCACGCTGGCGCCGCGGAAATTCCCGAGCGCCCGGAGGCCTCGAATCGCGTCTCCGATCCGTTCGACTTTCCACGCCAGATACACGCAATCGACGCCGAGCGAGCGAAAAGCCGCGTTGTGAATGGCGGGCGAGAGAGAATGTTCGACGGGATTGCCGATAATGCCGCAAAACCGAGTATGGGGACCGATCTCCATGTTGTTTTCCGTGTGACAGGCGCGGGGAAATAGCCGCCGGCCTAGCCCTTGTAGATGGTCATTCCACCGTCGATCGTGAACGTGCCCCCGGTCACCCACCCGGCCTCGTCCGATGCCAGATAGAGTACCAGGCTCGCCACTTCATCAGGGGTTCCGGCGCGACGAATGGCATATTGAGCGAGCATCGATTGCAGCATCGCCGGATTCACCATCAGCGGCGCCGCCATCGGGGTATCAATGAGCGCCGGGTTGACCACGTTGCAACGGATGCCGTCTTGGGCATAGTCGACGGCCAGAGCCCTTGTGAGGGCGTCAAGAGCTCCTTTGGAGGCGGCATAGGCCGGCAATCCGGGAATTCCGACCAAGCTGGCGACGGACGAGATATTCACGATGGAGCCGGCCTTTTGTTTCAGCATCTGGGGGATCGCCGCCCTCGTCATGCGAAACACGCCTGTCACGTTGACGTCAAAAACGGTTCCCCATCGCTCATCGTCGATCTCGTGCACCCGCTTGCCGAAATCGCCGATCCCCGCATTGTTCACCAAAATATCAATCCGACCGAAACGATCGATGGTGGTCCGCACGACCTCTTGCACGTGCGCCTCGTCCGTCACGGACCCGGCGACGGCCAACACCTGTTCGGTGCTCTGCCGAATGGCCTTCACCACCCGATCCAATTCCGTTTGACGGCGTCCCGTGATCGTCACCGACGCCCCTTCCGCCGCAAACCGTTTGGCCACGGCTTCCCCGATCCCGGCATTCCCCCCCGTAATGATGGCGACTTTCCCCGTCAATCGCTGCATCCTGCATACCCTTCCGTTTCGCCCTTCGTCTCGTCGTTCAAGATATCGTCGACATCGGCTTGTTCCGCTCGCGCAGCGGGCAAGCCGACTTCCACTTTCCTTGCCACGGTAATGAATCCGGAGTGGGCGACCATCCTATGATCCGGCCTCACGCTTCGGCCTTGCACCGACCAGGTCCGCAGCAACGACTCAAAGGTTTCCACCATGGCGAACGCCGCCGTCCGCTCCAGCGCCTCGACCGTCTGCATGACTTGCGGGACCGTCGGGACAAAGCTCAAATATATTCCACCGGACCGAAGAACCC
>JANDJG010000021.1:0-2979 GCA_024331085.1 Nitrospira sp.
CGAGCATGGCCCTAGGCGTCTCGGCTGATGGGTCAGTGGTGGTGGGGGTGAGTGGGTCTGGCTCGGGGGATGAAGCTTTTCGTTGGACTGAAGCGACCGGCATGGTGGGGTTGGGTGATCTGCCGGGAGGTAGCTTCTCGAGCATGGCCCGTGGCGTCTCGGCCGACGGGTCGGTGGTGGTGGGGGTGAGCAGGTCTGGCTCGGGAGATGAAGCCTTTCGCTGGACTGAAGCGACCGGCATGGTGGGCTTGGGTGATCTGCCGGGGGGCAGCTTCTTTAGCCAAGCCTGGGGCGTCTCGGCCAATGGGTCGGTGGTGGTGGGGGTGAGCAGATCCGGCTCAGGAGATGAAGCCTTTCGCTGGACTGAAGCGACCGGCATGATGGGCTTGGGCGACGTCCCGGGGGGCGGCTTCTCGAGCCATGCCCGTGGTGCCTCGGCCGATGGGTCGATCGTGGTGGGGTTCAGCCACTCAGCCCCAGGGTTTCTGGCTTTTTATTGGACTGAAGGACAGGGGATGCGATCTCTGATGGATGTCTTGATCAACGACTATGGGTTGGGGAGCGAGCTCAGCGGGTGGCGTCTGCGAGATGCCACCGCTATTTCTCCCGATGGCCGCCACATCGTGGGGTGGGGCTTCAATCCGAGCGGCAACACGGAGGCCTGGCTGGTGCGGAATCTCAATCCGATTCCGCTGCCGGCGGCGGTGTATCTGTTCGGCGCGGGGCTCGCGGGCCTGGTGGGGTTGGCCCGGCGGCGGGGCTGACGAACATTCTGATGAGCCGGTCCGGCGAGCCGGCCTGAAGAGCCATTCCGGATAGCCGGGAGAGAAGCGGCCGCTGGGCCGGTCGGCCGCTGCGACCGGCGGACGGTGACGACCACAGCGAGATCGACTAACGAACAGCGGGGCGGATCTGATGACCGGGCCGGGAGGTGTGCCTCCCGGCCCGGTTTATTTTGGAACACGTCTCTTATTGCAGCGAGGATCGATGCCTTTTTGTTATCAAAAGAGGCGGTGGGAAGGGTGTCGGTCGATTCATCCACGGGCAAGGAGAGGACAACTTCTCTTTCTGATTCGAGCCGAGGTCGCTTGGGGGGACAGGGGCCTGTCTTTGGGCTCCGATGTCACGGGCGTTTGCCGTGGTGGCATTGAAGCAGACTCGCCTGTTACCGGACCGAGGAGGCTCTTCCGATCCATTCCGAGAACTCCGTGCCCACCCGTGTGATGGGGATCGGGCAGCAAACAAGTGGTTTCGCTGGTGAGCCTGGTATGAGCGGGTGGCGCAGGCTCCTCTTTTTCTGGTGATGTGGAAGCGAAAACATGCTGGAATCGGCGTAGAATGGTTACATGAGCAAAGCCAAAATCCTTCAGCAGGTGTTGAGCGGAACATCCGATGCGAACGTCCGGTTTGATGATCTGTGCCAGTTGCTCCTCGGGCTTCAGTTTGAAATGCGGATTCGGGGGAGTCATCATCTCTTTCGCAAGGCCGGTGTTGAGGAAAAACTGAATCTGCAGCGCGATGGGGACAAGGCGAAACCGTATCAAGTGCGCCAAGTGCGAGCCGTGCTCTTGAAATATCATTTGGGAGGAGAAACATGAACAAGTATGAAATCATCATCTACTGGAGCGACGAAGACCAGGCATTTGTGGCCGAAGTGCCGGAATTGTCAGGCTGCATGGCGCACGGACCGACCCAAGAGGCCGCCCTGGCCCAAGTTAACGAGGCCATCCAACTGTGGATTGACACCGCCAAAGAGCATGGCGACCCAATTCCTGCACCCAAGGGACGACGTTTGATCCTTGCGTGACCTGCTGTACGTGATGTTTGTTTAAAATTCTTGCCAGTGTCTTCGGAGAACCAAAAGAGAGCCTTGTCCCTCAAATCCCGTGCCGCTGCCTCCAGCCGTGTATCTCTTCGGCGCGGGGCTCGCGGGCCTGGCGGGCTTGGCCCGTCGGCGGGGCTGACGAACATTCTGATGAGCCGGTCCGGCCAGCCGACGGAGAGTCGAGAGAGAAGCAGCCCCTGGGCCGGTCGGCCGCGGCGTCCGGCGGAGGGTGACCACCGCGAGAGCGAATCGAGATAGATAGACAACAGGGACGCGGATCGGATGACCGGGCCGGGAGGTGTGCCCCCGGCCCGGTCCGGTTTGCAGATAAAAAAGGGGGACATTCTGCTGGGAAAAAGGGGCATTCTGGTTTTTTGGTTTTCTTGGTTCGTGAAGGGGCTGGTGCGCGTAAGAACATTGCGCAAGAAATGAAGAATGTCCCCTTTCCCCATCGCGGTGAGCGGGTTATGATTTGGGCTGGGGTGGCATGTAGGAGATCATCTCCACCGCCAGGTCCTTGGCGATGTCCTTGAGATTGGGCCGAAAGAACATGTAGCTTTTCGACCGTTCGTGGCGCGCCTTCCAAACCGTGGCGCCGTTGGTGGCGTCCACCAGCCGCAAGCTCAGTCCCACGCGACCCACGTTGTCGCCTTCCTTGCGGATGTATTCCCAAGAGTTGACCCTCACGACGAGGAACGAGTCCACGTTGAGCGCCTTGCCGAGCGCGATGGCCGATTCCTTGTCCGATTGGCCGGTCATTTCCAGGCGGGAGAAATAAAACACCAACGAATCGAACGCGTCTTTCGACCCTTGAAACACGTCGGTCACGCTTTCCGGCGACACGACCCGTTCGATGTGGCCGGCCTTTCTCAAGGCGAGGGCCAGGACTTCTTGAATGTCCTCCCGTGCGCCGTCGTATTGGCTCGACATCGGCGGCAACACGGCGATGGCCTGGGGGCGGAACACCTTGGCGCCGGGGCCCTCCCACATTTCCTGGAGCCCTCCGCATCCGGTCATGAGGAGCAGAATCAGCAGAATCGAAAAGACGGCTCCCGATCTCATCCGCATCAGGCTCATGTTCATGACGTCGGGTGTCTTCATGGCGGTGTCAGTATAGCACGTCAAAACGTCGCGGAGATGGAGGCGGACACGAG
>JANDJG010000021.1:3079-32210 GCA_024331085.1 Nitrospira sp.
ATCAGCAGAATCGAAAAGACGGCTCCCGATCTCATCCGCATCAGGCTCATGTTCATGACGTCGGGTGTCTTCATGGCGGTGTCAGTATAGCACGTCAAAACGTCGCGGAGATGGAGGCGGACACGAGTGCGCCTTGTTCGCGGAAGTCATACCCGCCCGCGGCGTCGGCGCGCAAGAAGAAAAATCGAAGGCCCAATCCCGCCGTCGGAATGAACGGCGTGTCGGCGTCTTCCAAGTTCTTGAACGTCCCGACCCGCAGTGAGAGAAATTCCGTCAGAAACGTCTGTTCCGCTCCCAAACTCAAAATCCGACTTTTCACGTTGGGCAACAGGGTCTTGTTGGCGGTGATGTCGATGTCCGCCGTCAGGGTCAAGGTGGACCAGGGATTGAGCGCCACGCCGCCGCGGACCTGAGGATCGAGTTTGATTTCGCCTCCTCCGGCATCGTCGAAAGTCGGCGAATTGATGTCCTTGGCCACGATGCCGAATCGAATCCATGAAACGGGTTTGTACAGGGCGCCCAAATCGATGCCGTAGGTCGTCGAGATGGTCGGCTTGCCGAAGCGATTGCTGATCGTGACGCCGTTGCCGCCTTGGAGATCGACGAAGCCCGAGTAGGACGCGCCCTGAATGACTTTCGCCGTGATGCCGACGGCAAACGTTTTGTCCGAAAAGGCGTAGCCGTAGGAAAAGGCCAATTGCCTGGCTTCGAGCCCGCGCAAGGCCATGCGGCCCCTGAGCGTCACCGGATCGACGGGTTGGCTGATGTAGCCGCCGCCGGTCGCGACGTCCGAAACATTGACGCCGAACGCGTGTCGCCCCAGATGCCCCTTGAGATACAAACCGGCCGATCCGGCGATTGATAACGTCGAACCCGGTTGATTGAGCCGTGCGGCGATATCCCGTGCTCGTGCCGCCGAGCCGGGATCACCGGGCGAAAAATCCTCCAAATCCCGGATGGCGTCGCCGAATCCTTTCCGGTCGATGGCGAGTCCGAAGCCTTGTGCGCGAAAGTCGAGGGTCTGGGTCATGGCCAAGCCGGCCGGGTTCCAATAGGCGGCGAGGGCGTCCGTCGTCACCGCCACGCCGGCGCCGCCCATGCCGGTCGCCCGCGGCCCGACGAAAACGAACTCCGCCGCCCAGGCTTGTGCCGCCGGTCCCGTCACCGCGATGGAAAGCAAGAGGGCGGCGAGGAAGCCGAGGGGGCCGATGACGGCCCGTCCGTTGAAATCGCTCGACGCCGTTCTGTCGAAGACTCGCCCTGTCATGGCCGCTCCGAAAGTCAGACGATCATCCCGTCCTGCATGTGAATGATGCGATCGGCCTGAGCCGAGAGTTTGTCGTTGTGCGTCACGATCACGAATGTGATGCCCTTGGTTTTGTTCAGGTCGCGCATCAAGTGAAAGAGGGCGTCGCCCGTATGGGAGTCCAAATTGCCGGTCGGTTCGTCGGCAAGGACCACGTCCGGTTTCTGCATCAACGCCCGCGCGATGGCGACGCGCTGTTGCTCGCCGCCCGACAGTTCGCCCGGTTTGTGGTGCAACCGATGGCCGAGTCCCACCGCGTCGAGCAGCGCCTTGGCGTCGGATTGGACGGAGGCGGCGTCGCGTCGTTGGACGAGAGCCGGCATGCAGGCGTTTTCGAGGGCGGTGAACTCCGGCAACAAGTGGTGAAATTGAAAGACGAAGCCGATCCGCTTGTTGCGGAAATCCGCCTGCCGGGCCTCCGTCATTTGAAACAGGTCCTGGCCGTCGAATATTACGGTGCCGCTGCTCGGTTTGTCGAGCGTGCCGAGGATGTGCAGCAACGTGCTCTTGCCGGCTCCCGACGCGCCGATAATCGCGATCAGCTCGCCGCGCCGGATTTCCAGATTGATCCCCTTGAGCACCGGCACTTCATAGGCTCCCATGGAGAACGATTTGTAGAGATCGACGACCTTGATCATTCGTACCGCAGAGCCGCGACCGGCTCGAGCTTGGCGGCCTGGTTGGCCGGATGGACCGTCGCGGCGAAGCTGATGAGGAGGGCGGACCCCGCGACGAGCAACACGTCCTCGGCCAGTACGTGCACGGGAATCTTTGAAATGTAATACACGGTCGGATCGAACGTCCAAAACGTTTGGATCAACCATAAAAAGGTATAGCCCAGCGGGATGCCGATAGTCGTGCCGGCCAGCCCGATGATCAGGCCGTTCAACATGAAAATGCGCCTGATGCTGCGTCTGGTGGCGCCCATCGCCTTGAGAATCGCGATCTCCTTCTGCTTTTCGGTCACGATCATAGTGAGCGTGCTGACGATGTTGAACGAGGCCACGATCGTAATCAGCACCAACAGCAAAAACATCATCGTTTTTTCGAGCTTGAGGGCGGAGAAGAGATTGCGGTTCATCTGCATCCAATCCCGCGCGCCGTGGCTGAAGCCCAACTCCCGCTCGATCTCACGGGCGATCTCATCGGCGCGGAAGACGTCCGCCACCTTGACTTCGATGCCGGACACGCTTGCGTCCATGTTGAAGAACTTTTGCGCCTCGCCCAGTTCGATGTAAGCGAGCGAGGAATCGTACTCGTACATGCCGGACTGAAAGAGCCCCACGACGGCGAAGGTGCGAATCTTCGGCACCATGCCCATGGCGCTGACCGGGCCGACCGGCGAGACGACGTTCAGGACGTCTCCCGGAAAGACGCCGAGTCGCATCGCCAGTTCTTTGCCGAGAATGATGCCGGGTCGTTCGGCGACGACCGGCTCGCCGAGCGGGTCGTCGGGCGGCGGTTGCCGGACCTTGACCGGCGCGAGCAGGTCGGTCAGTCGTCCGGATGACATGTTGTTGGCCAATTCGGTGACGCGCGCTTCGCGCCTTGGATCGATCCCCCTCAGAACGATGCCCTGCACGGCCGACTGCGAAGTGAGCAGGACTTGACGGAGCACGAACGGCGTCGCCGCGACGACCTCCGGCACCGACTCGATGCGTTCGACGAGGGGATCGTACTCGCTCATGTTTTCTTTCATGCGCTCTTGCACGATGACATGAGCTGTGGTGCCCAAGATCTTGGCCTGGATGTCTTCCTTGAATCCCGTCATGATGCCGACGGTGCCGATCAAGGCCGCCACGCCCAACGTGATGCCGGCGATCGACACGAAGGTATTGAGCGAGATCGTCCGGTTGCGGCGTTTGGCGCGCAGGTAGCGGAGGCCGACGATGACCTCATAGGGCAGGGTCATGGCTGCCGCTCCGGTCTCAATTGAGGAAACAGCACGACGTCCCGAATGGAAGCCTGGTCGGTGAAGAGCATGATCAGACGGTCGATGCCGATCCCCTCGCCGGCGGTCGGCGGCATGCCGAACTCCAGAGCGCGGAGGAAGTCTTCATCGACCAGGTGGGCTTCCTCGTCTCCGGCGTTGCGTTGCGCGGCTTGCTGCTCGAATCGTTCCCGCTGGTCCAAGGGATCGTTCAACTCGGAAAAGGCGTTGGCGATCTCCCGCCCCGCGATATAGAGCTCGAACCGGTCGGTAAGCGAGGGGTCGGCGTCCTTGCGCCGGGCCAAGGGCGAAATCTCGATCGGATAATCGGTGATGAACGTGGGCTGTCGGAGATTCGGCTCGACGGTTTCTTCGAAGATGTCGTTGACGATCTTGAACAACGGCGCCTGGGGATCGACCGGCACCTTGAGCCGCTTGGCCGCGGCCAGCGCCTCATCCCGATGCTGAAGGACGGACGGATCAAGGCCGTTCACTTCGCACAGAGCCTGACGGTATGACCAGCGCCTCCAGGGAGGCGTCAAGTCGATGGTCGCGCCCTGGTAATCGATGACGGTCGTGCCCAGGATCTGTCGGGCGACGGAGGAGAGCAGCTCTTCGGTCAGTACGATCAGGTCTTGATAGTCCGCATAGGCGACGTAAAACTCGAGCATCGTGAATTCGGGGTTGTGAATCGTCGAGATGCCTTCGTTCCGAAAGTTGCGGTTGATCTCGAAGACGCGCGGGAACCCCCCGACGATCAGACGTTTCAAATACAGCTCCGGAGCGATTCGCAGATAGAGATCGATGCCGAGGGCATTGTGATGCGTGACAAAGGGCTTGGCCGCGGCGCCTCCCGGAATCGGGTGCATCATCGGCGTTTCCACCTCGAGAAACCCCCGTTCGATGAGAAAGGACCGGATGGCGGCGATGATGCGGCTTCTGGTGACGAAGATCTGGTGAATGTGCGGGTTGGCGATCAAGTCCACGTATCGTTGCCGGTAACGGGTTTCCACGTCCGTCAAACCGTGCCATTTTTCGGGGAGCGGCCGGAGCGCTTTGCTGAGAAACGCCAATTGGCGAGCCTCGACCGTGAATTCATCGGTCTTCGTGCGGAATAACACCCCCGAGACGCCGATCCAATCTCCCAGGTCGAGTTGTTCGGTGATCAGGGAGGCCTGTTCCGTGAGCAGGTCTTTTTTCAGATAGACTTGAATGCGGTCTGCTCCGTCTTGCAACACGGCGAACCCGGCCTTTCCGAAGCGGCGGAGGGCCACGATTCGCCCCGCGATCGTGCAGGGGATCCGTTCCTGTTCGAGGACCTCCTTGGATTTTTCGCCGTGCAGTTTGATGAGGTGCCCGGCCCGGTCCTTGACTTCAAAACGGCCGCCGTAGGGCGGCACGCCCGCCTGACGGAGCTGATCCAGTTTTTTGATTCGTTGCTGCCGTTGCTCGTTCAGTTCATCCATATGTTTGCGGCTGTTTGTCCATCGGGTTTGCCGACCTGCCGGGCTTTGATCGCCGATCCGTCGGACGGAGGAGCGGCCGAACCGGGCGAGCGCGAAGAGATCGTTCTTATAGATTGTCGTCCGATTTGCCGACGACGGGCAGCGGCTCGCTTCCTTTTGAGAGTTGCTTCTTCAAATACGCTTCGATGAACCCGTCGATTTCGCCGTCCATGACGGAAGACACGTCGCCGGTCTCATGGCCGGTTCGGTGGTCTTTGACCATCTGATAGGGCTGGAAGACGTACGAACGGATCTGACTGCCCCACGCGATGTCTTTCTTTTCGCCGACGATCGCGTTGAATTCCGCCTCCTTCTTTTGTCGCTCCAACTCGAACAGACGGGCCTTCAAAATCTTCATCGCGCCGTTTCTGTTCTGAAGCTGGGACCGTTCATTTTGACATTGCACCACGATGCCGGTCGGCAGGTGCGTGATGCGGATCGCCGTCTCGACCTTGTTGACGTTTTGGCCCCCGGCGCCTCCCGAACGAAAGGTGTCGATCCGCAGGTCTTTTTCCTCGATCGCGACGTCGATGTCTTCGCTCAGTTCGGGATAGACGAACACCGAGGCGAACGACGTGTGGCGGCGTTTGTTGGCGTCGAAGGGAGAGATACGCACCAGGCGATGAACGCCCGCCTCCGCCTTCAAATAGCCGTAGGCGTAAGGGCCGGTGATCGACAGGGTCGCGCTTTTGATGCCGGCCTCCTCGCCGGGCAGCAGATCCAATGTTTCCACCTTGAACTGCTTGGCTTCCGCCCACCGGACGTACATGCGCAGCAGCATTTGGGCCCAGTCTTGTGATTCCGTGCCTCCCGCCCCAGGATGAATCTCCAGCAGGGCGTTGTTGGGATCGAGCTCGCCGGAGAGCAGCATCTCCAGCCGCAATGTCGCTACGCGAGGCTCCAACCGGTTCAACTCCGCGATCAGTTCCTGTTCCAAGCTTGCGTCCCCGCTTTCCATCGCCAATTCCAGCAGGGCGTTGACGTCTCCCAGCTTGGTTTCGATGTCGCGCCAGGTCGTGAGTTCTTGCTCGATCATCGCCTTCTTCCGGCTGGCGGCGGCCGCGCCGCGGGCGTCGTTCCAGAAGTCGGGCTGGCTCATTCTGGTTTCCAGCTCGTGCAAATCGGCGGTCATGCGAGCGAGGTCAAAGATGCCCCCGTAATTCGGAGACTTGCTCTCCGACGGCGCGGACTCGCGTTCGAACTTCGTCGAATAACATGCTCAATGATCCTTCCTTGTTATGCCGGCTCGATGACGGAGGTCGTCGGGGCGGGTTCCTCTGTCCGGAAGAAGCCGTACAGCCACAAAATTGCGCAGATTATAGCACAGCCATAGGCAAAGACATCCCCGTAATAACTGTAAAACGTTCTCGATTGATTGAGGGGAATGGTCGCTCGCAACGCCTGTTCCGTGAAGAGCGGGGTTTGATCCAGGATGCGGCCGTATGGATCAATAAAGCCGGAAATTCCCGTGTTGGCGGAACGGGCGAAGGCCAGGCGATTTTCAATCGAGCGGAAGACGACCATGGAAAAATGTTGCGCGGGCGCGGACGAGGGACCGAACCACCCGTCATTGGTGATGTTGACCAGGAACTCGGCTCCCTTGACCGAGAATTGTCTCACCAGGTCTGGAAAGATGACTTCGTAGCAAATCACCGTTCCGAATTTGACCGGTCGCGCGCTCGACGGTCCGCCGGCGGTCAGGGACTTGGGGTTGAACGAGAACAAGGTCGCGCCGGGCCCCGGTTCGAAGTCTCCGATACCTTCAACGAGCTTGTCGAGAAAAAACAAGACGGACGATTTCAGTGGAATATATTCTCCGAAGGGGACCAAATGGTGTTTGTCGTAGCGTCCCAAGACGGCGCCGTCCGATTCCAACAGATAGGCGCTGTTCAAGAGATAGGGCCTGCGATCGGGATAGAACCGCAAGGCCGGACTGCCGAGAAGAATCGGCGCTTGAGCCCGAGCCGCCCATTCGATGACCTGCATCTGATAGTCCGGTTCCCGCTCCAGAATGAACGGCGTGGCCGCTTCCGGCCAGACGATCAGGTCGGTTCCGGTTCCCAACCGGTCGGTGAGGCGGTCGAATCGCCGCATCGTTTCGTCTCGGTACTCGGCGTCCCACTTGACCGCCTGGTCGATGTTGGGTTGGACCACCCCGACGGTGATGGAGGGGGACGACTCTTTGGATGGTCCGCTCGCCATCAGAGAGGCGGAGTAGAGCCACGACGCAACCAGGCAAACCGCGGCGATCGTGAGCAATTCCCACGGCAACTTGGCGGGGTGAAACCCGCGGAAAAACGGCATCAGCCACAGGATCAGCTCGGCCAAGGCGACGTTGACCAAGACGATCAAAAAAGACACTCCATAGACTCCGGTGCGATCCGCGATTTGGATGAGGTCGAGCATTTGATGCTGCGAATAGCCCAGCAGACACCAGGGGAGTCCCGAGAGGGCGTAGGTGCGGAGCAGTTCCAGCGCGACCCAGAAACAGGGAGCGAAGATGATGCCGTATCGAGGAATCAGCTCCCGGAGCCACACCACGGAAAAGCCGTACAACGCGACGTACAATCCGAGATAGACCGTCAGCAACAGGAGAATGGCATAACTGACGAGCAACGGCACCTTGCCGTAGGTGGTCATGGCCGTGACGACCCAGGCCATGATGCCGGTGAAGCCGATGGCCCCGCCGAGCCATCCGATCCAAAATGCGCGTTGTCGCGAACATTGATCGAGGGCGATGTGCAGGGGAACGAGGGCGACCCACGCCAGGAGCCCGAGGTCGAATTTGGGAAAGCACAGCGGCAACAACGCGCCGCTCGCGCAGGCGAGAAGGATCTGGCGCGAACGAGCCTGGTTCATTTGAACGGTACGATAACGAAAGCCCCTGTCACTTGCAAGGGAACCGCGCGGGAGGCAAAAGAAATTTCCCGTGAGTTTTTCTGGCCTCTGCGATACGGTGTTCATGCGGATACGGTGCTCGTGATGGAACGGCGTCGACATCGGCGGGTGCGGGCTGGTCTCGCGAGCTGGGTGCGGGTCAACGCCCATGAGGTCGGCGGCCGGGCGGTGGATCTGTCGCTGGGCGGGGCCAAGATCGAAAGCGCGCTACCCGTCGATCCCGGCAAGCGTGTGACGGTCAAGCTGATGATCCCGGGCGCGGCTCCCATCGTGATCGAGCAGGCGGAGATCCGTTGGGTTCGCGATCGAACGTTCGGCGTCCGGTTTCTTGAGATCCGGCAGGGCCAGCAGGATGATCTCGAACGGTTGATCGACGAATATCTCGGCGCCGATGAATCCTGAAACGGTTCCGCTCGGTCCTATCTCGGATGAGGTCCGAGCAGACACACGTGGCGTGATCCCGCAAAGGACGATGGTCCGTTTCCTCTAAAACGCGGTAGGTTGAGTCCCTTCCCTTTCGATCCGTTTCCACCGGAGGTGAAAACGGATACAATGGAACCATGCCGTCTTCTCCGATGCCCTCAAAACGTGGGTGGTGTCCACAGGTCATGCCGATTCTGGGACTGTTGCTGGCCGGATTGATGGCGGGCATGTCGCCGGTTTCCGCTCAATCGTCACAATCGTCACAACCTGCATCACAGTCTGAGTCGGACCGCGGCGCCTGGCGGTCGGCGGCGCCGATGCTCGCCAAACGGACGGAGGTGGCGGCTGCGGCGCTGGGCGGAACGATCTACGTGGTCGGCGGGTTTGAAAAGCCCGGCTTGAGCAACGTGATGAGTTTGTCGATCACGCCTTCTCTCGAAGTCTATGATCCGGCGACCGATCGATGGACTGCCAAAGCTCCCTTGCCCGTCGGGCTGCACCATGTCGGGATCGGTGTGGTGGGAGGCCGATTATACGTCATCGGCGGCTATGCCCGATCCGGCATCAATATCTGGAGCCCAGTGGCAACGGTCTATGCCTATGATCCGGCGACCGATCGGTGGACCGAGCGGGCTCCGATGCCGACGGCGCGCGGCGCCCTCTCTGTGGCGGAGCATGGAGGGAAACTCTACGCCATCGGCGGCTTCGATCGGAAAGCCAATGTGGCGGCGGTTGAAGTTTACGATCCCACGCTTGACAGGTGGGAGGCTCGATCGCCGCTGCCGACCCCGCGTGATCATCTGGCGACTGCGACCGTCGATGGAAAAATTTACGCAATAGGCGGGCGAGTCAACGGCGATTACGGCCGGAACCTGGCGGTGGTCGAAATGTACGATCCCCTGGCCAACCGCTGGACCGGCGTCGCGGATCTGCCGACGGCGCGCAGCGGCATCACCGCGTCGGTGCTCAATGGGATGATCTACGTGTTCGGCGGAGAAGGGTCGTCCGGAACATTTCGCGAGAACGAGGTGTACGATCCGCGGCATGACAAGTGGCGGCCGATGGCGCCGATGCCGACCGCCCGTCACGGACTCGGATCGGCGGCGGTCGAGGGGCGCATCTACGTCATCGGCGGCGGGCCGACGCCCGGAGGCTCGTTCAGCGACGCGAACGAAGTGTTTATTCCACCGTCGGGGGCCGGTTCGAGACTCGATTGAACGTTCTTACGGTTTTCCGAGTCCCCCGGTGAATCCTCCAAAAGTGGTTCACGGATCGGCTCCAGCGCGTCATCTCCTCATGCGCCAGCCGCATAAAACGGGGTTGCTTGACTCTGTTCGATGTGAAGTCTATGGTATCCCTTGTGGGAGGAGTGAACGCCCCGAGGGAATGTGGATCATGAGGGGGTCGAGCGCCGAGGATGGTGTGCAGGCCCGGCTTGGACCGGGAAGCCTAAAGTCCTCCCAAGATCTCCGTCGTACCTAATCGTCCTCGGTTAGGTGCGTGCTCCTCCCACCCTAAACATGCCGGCCGACGTCGCCGCGCCGAAGATGCTCACCTTTTGAGAGCCGTCTCTTCTCTCTGTATCGTCCTCGAACCGGGATGGATTCCAGTCTTGAAGAACAAGAGAGAGGATGTTTGTCGCGGCCGAGCGCCGGTCTTTCAGCAAGGGGTGCGGTTGCCTTGAGTCGGTCAAGGATTTTGTGATACCAACGGGCTTGCATCCCATCTTGCGAGGTTGAATGACGACAAAAAGAGAATCTGGAGCGGCCGTGTCTCAGTCAGCTTCCGATCCTGCCGCGCGAAGGAAATCCTCATCAAGTCCGGTCGAACGTGTGACCGCCGTCGAAATGGGCGCGCGCCAGCGGGAAATTTCCGTCTCGGAATTCTTCACGAAGAACCGCCATCTGCTCGGTTTCGACAATCCCCGCAAGGCTCTGCTGACCTGTGTGAAAGAGGCGGTCGATAACGCCCTCGATGCCTGCGAGGAGGCCGGCATCCTGCCCGACGTGACGGTCCGGTTGGAGATCGTGCCGACCGACGGAACGACGCCGCCGGCCAGTCAGGCCACACGGTTTCGCGTGACGGTGACGGACAACGGGCCGGGCATCGTACGCCAACAGATCCCCCGCATCTTTGCCAAACTGTTGTACGGCTCCAAGTTCCATCGGTTGCGTATGAGTCGGGGGCAACAGGGCATCGGGATTTCCGCCGCCGGCATGTACGCGCAATTGACGACCGGGAAGCCGGTCCGGATCATCTCGCGTACCGGTCCCCGCGCCGCCGCCCATTTTTTCGAAGTGCAGATCGACACCAAAAAGAACGAGCCGCTGGTGCATGAAAGCAAACAGATCGAGTGGGATCAGCCGCGGGGGACTCAGGTTACGTTAGAAATCGAGGGCCGCTACCAAAAGGGCCGGGCGTCGGTGGACGAATGGTTGGAACAGACCTCCATCGCCAACCCCCACGCCAAGCTGACCTATTACACGCCCGAGGGAGAAATCAAGGAATACGTCAGGGCCTATCACGAACTGCCGCCGTCGCCTCGGGAGATCAAGCCTCATCCCTACGGTATTGAGTTCGGCATGTTCCTGAAGATGTTGCAGGACACGAAGAGCCACACGGTAGCCGGATTTTTGGCGAGTGATTTTTGCCGGGTCTCGCCGCAGTCGGCCGAGCAGATGTGCGGGGAGGCCAAGGTCTCGCCGCAGATGAAGCCGCGGGACTTGAAAGGGGCCGTCGCCGAAACGTTGTATCGAACGATCCAAAACACCAAACTGATGGCGCCGCCGACCAATTGCCTGTCGCCGATCGGCGAAAAGGCGATCCTCTCCGGCCTCTATAAACAAATCAAGGGCGAGTTCTATACGGCGGTGACCAGACCGCCCGCCGTCTATCGCGGCAATCCGTTTGTCATTGAAGCGGGACTCGCCTATGGCCGGCGACCGGAGGAACACGATAAGACGGCGAAGCCGGCCGTGCCCAAGGCCGAGGGAGAGCAAGAAGAGGACGACGTCGAGCTGGCGCGGGTGATCCGGTATGCCAATCGCGTTCCGCTCCTCTATCAGCAATCAGCTTGTGCCACCTTCAAGGCCGTGCTGGGCTTGTCTTGGAAAAACTACGGCGTTGCTCAAGCGCGTGGTGCCTTGCCGGCAGGCCCGATGGTGATTTTTGTCCACATGGCCTCGGTGTGGGTGCCGTTTACGAGCGAGTCGAAAGAAGCGATCGCCGACTACGACGAGATCCACAAGGAAATCACGCTGGCGTTGCGGGAGTGCGGCCGGCGGCTGGGATTGTATTTGCGCCGGCGGGAACGAGCCGCGAGCGAGTATCGGCGCAGGAACATTTTCGAATTGTACATTGAAGAAGTCGTCGAGGCGTGCAACCGCTTGAAGGGCGGTAAGGTGCCGAAAGAGAAACTTAAGAAACAGTTGCAGCACATCGCCCTGTCTCGCACCGGCGGGACCAAGACCGACGAAGTGCTGGGGAAAACCGGTGAAGGGCCGGAAGGTTTGCCCCATTCCATTATCGTCACGGAGGATGGCGTGGAAAACGAAACCATCGGCGCATCCGGGGCGGGCGAAACAGTCAAGGTCGATGCATCATCGCCCGGGGCGGCCAAACGGGCGGCTCGCATCCGCCGGGGGGCGACAGTATGACGACCAAGACGAAGAAACCCGGCCCCGTCGAAAAAAAATTGGTCGGTCTGGCCGATCTCGTGATCCAGGCTGCCGAACGGTCGAAAGATCCGACGTTGCAGATTCCGATCCGCGCCCTGTCCAACGTCTCGTTCAATGAGCGGAAGGGAATGATCGAGATGGGCGAGAAAAAACAGGCCCGCTCATTCTTCAACGTCGGGATGGCCAAGAAGTTCATGCAGACGATGCTGGTGGCGGACGCCCTGGCGGAGCTGCAGCGGGCCGAACTCACCACCTCGCTCCGCGAGATCTATTATCGGACCAAGCACACGATCAAAGATTCCCACGAGAACACGTTCGATACGCAGGATGAGTCCGATCCGATCATCGAAGATTTGGAGGTTTCCCTCGCCGCGCTTCGGGAAGAGCTGCATGTCCGGGCGGAGAACGCCGGAAGCATCGTCGGGCCGGTCGTGTTCGGCGATGACGGCGACCGGGTGGACTGCTCGAAACTGGGCAAGGGCGGTTATTCCGTTCCGTCAATCGTGGAGCCGGAATATCTGGAGATCCGGCGGTGCACGGCGGATTTCGTACTGTTGGTCGAAAAGGGCACGCAGTGGAACCGGCTGTCCGAAGACAAGTTCTGGAGGCGGTACAATTGTATTCTGCTCACCGGCAACGGCCAGCCGCCGCGCGGTGTGCGGCGGCTGGCTCGGCGGCTGCACGAGGAACAGAGACTTCCGATTTACGTGCTGGTCGACAACGATCCGTGGGGCTACTACATCTATTCGGTGGTCAAGCAGGGATCGATCAATTTGGCGTTCGAAAGTCAGCGCATGGCGATTCCCAAAGCCAAGTTCATCGGCCTTTCCAGCGCCGATCCCGAACGGTACGGCCTGCCGCGCAACGTCGGCATCAAGCTCAACGACAAGGACGTGGCGCGGGCGAAAGAACTGATGAATTACCAATGGTTCAAAAAACCGGTCTGGCAGGCGGAGATCAAACGGATGTTGGCGAGCGGATTAAAGTACGAACTCGATGCCTTGGCGAACAAAGACTTCCAATACCTGACTAAACAGTATCTCCCCCGAAAATTGCGGGAGCGGGATTGGCTTGATTAGCCCCTCGCCTTCCGTTACTCGGACGTTCTCGTCAGCCATGAAGATCCCGTCGGCTTGGACTTCGCCGCTTCGCGATTGGCAGCGTCGCGCGTTTGAGGCCGTCCGTACCCATCACACGGCGGACTTTTTGGCCATGGCGACGCCGGCTGCGGGGAAAACGCGGTTCGCGCTGCGCGCGGCCCACGAGTTTTTGAAAGCCGGCCGCGCGCAGCGGCTTCTGGTGGTCTGCCCCACCAGCCACTTGCGCAGGCAATGGGCGGATGCCGCGGGAACCGTCGGCTTGCAGCTCGATCCGGCCTTGACGAACGAACGGGCGCTGGAGGCTCCAGACTATCACGGCGCGACGGTGACCTATCAGCATGTCTGCTCCGCTCCGGAAATGGTGCGCCGCGGCTGTCTCGCCAAAAAGACGCTGGTCGTGTTGGACGAGCTGCACCATGCCGGCGACAGCAAACAGTGGGGCAGAGCGCTCAAAACGGCGCTGGAAACGGCGGTGTTTCGCCTGATTTTGTCCGGCACCCCTTTTCGTTCCGACAATGATGCCATTCCCTTCGTCCGGTACGTGCAAGGCGAAAGTCAGCCGGACTTTTCTTACGGGTACAGCGAGGCGATCGGCGACGGCGTCTGCCGGCCGATCCTCTTTCCCAGCTATGAAGGCGAGTTGACCTGGGTGTCGAAAGGCCGTGAGCATACGGCCACGTTCGAAGACGGTTTGCCGTTCGACCGGCAGCGGGAGCGGTTGAAGACGGCGTTGCTGCAAGAGTCGTGGTTGGGGTCGGTGATCGCGGACGCCCATGCGCAGCTCGTTCGGGTTCGGCGGGAAGAGCAGCCCGACGCGGGAGGGCTCATTGTCGCCATGGATCAAGACCATGCCCGTTGGGTGGCCGATCTGATCGGTCGCGTCGCCGGCGTCAAGGCGGCGGTGGCCGTCTCGGATGATCCGCAGGCGTCTCATGTCATCGAAACGTTCACCGGCGATGGAAAGCAACAGTGGCTGGTGGCGGTCAACATGGTGAGCGAAGGGGTGGACATTCCTCGCCTCCGTGTCGGGGTTTATGGCACCAACGTGCTGACGGAGATGTATTTCCGGCAGGTGGTCGGACGGTTCGTTCGCATGCAGGACCATGTGCCGAAGCCGCAACGGGCCTGGCTCTATCTGCCCAAAGACCAGGTCTTGGCCCATTATGCCCGGCAGATCAAAGACGAGCGCGATCATGTGCTGGAGGATATCCTGCCGGCCGGACAACGGGATCTCTTCGACCGCGTGACCGTTTCCACGAACGAATATCGGCCGCTGATGGCCGTGGCCCGCATGGACACGGTGATCGGGGCGGAAGATGTCGAGGGGATCAACTGCGCGGCGGTGAGGGGCGCGCCGCCGGTTTCTTTGCACGAGCTCAAGCAAGAACTGCGGGATCTCCACCGGTTGCTCGTGAGCGCCGTGGCCAGGCAAAGCGGCGTGGATCATCGACGACTCAACGCCGAGTTGATCGCGCGGACCGGCAGCCGAATCGACCAGGCGACCGTGGAGCAGCTTCGCAAGCGGATTCAGCTCCTCGAACGATGGCGGGACCAGGGGTACGACGGAAAACGGTGAACGTTTCGAGCAAGGCGATCAAGACAGTGTCGGCGCTGGCCTTTCTTCTTTGCTCGACGCCCCCACCTGCAGACGAATGGTTGTCCGGATGGATATTTCTAACGCGGCTCTCGCGAAGAAGCGTGCGAGGGCGAGGCTTCGCCCTCGCACCCTCTAGTTGCAATCAACATGAATGAGAAGAAGCGATCGCGTGCGAGCTACTTGTCGTCGCGGTCATCATCACCGTCCTGATCGTCTTCATCGTCAAGTTCGAGGGAGGCTCCACGATCGCGACTCTTTTGATGGGCCATCGGCCTCACGTAGTCGCCGAGATCGCTTGCGGAGACTTTATAGGCCTGCAACACGCCGGGAAGCAGCTTGTAGCTGCCATCGTTGGGCAAATCAACCGTCTCGTTGATCACGCCGTCCGCGGCGTCGGCCGTCGTGAAACAGGCGGTCGTGTGGCCGAGCGGACATTGGATGGAGGTCGCCCAGGGGTCGGCGTCACTGACTCGAAAGTACACGTCGAATTGTGTCCCACCGTTGTTCTGCGTCACACTGTAGTCGTTGTCCGTGCCGACAACCAACACATAGCTGCCGTCCTTGAGGCGTGGGCCGATCGCCAACCCTTCCCACTTCTCCGGCACCTTGTTGCCCAGCTCCGGCAGGGTGTCGACGGTGAGGTCAAGAAAGGGAACCGGTTGTTTGGTGACTTTTCCAGACGGGCAGGCTGAGGCTGGAAAAGGCGGAGCCGGAGGGCTGTAATCCGTGGCGCCCGCAATGTCGATGCGGAACAGTTTCTTGTTCGGCGGCGAAAGGGTGGCACCGACGCCGATGCCTCGGTTGTTCCGTTCGAGCACGAGAAACTCATGATCGTTGACGGCCAGCAGGCCGGACACACCGCGGCCTTGGCTTGATCCTTCCAATTGATAAGCGTATTGCGCGACGGCGGTGCCGGTGGCGGTGCTGAATTTCACCAGGCGAAGGCACACCCCATTGCTGCCCCCTTCATCTAACATAGCGCTTTGCAACATGGCATAGACATACGTTCCATCGGCGCTGATGGCCAACCCCTCGAATCCTCGGTTCGATCGCTTGCCGGCCGTATTGCCACTGTCGCCGGCGTAGTTGGGCATCCCGGCTGTGTTGCGGGGAATCAGATTGGCTGGGATGGCAAATGAACGGACCCGGCGTCCCTTGCGGTCGAATTCATAGAGGGAGGGGCCGTATTCATCCGACACGTAAAAATGGCCATTGCGGGGATCGATCACGAATCCTTCCGGATCGAAAGCGTTGCCCAAGACGCTGGGGGGAGTCGGCGCCAGACCGTTTAAGGGATTTCCGAACTCGTCTTTGAAAATGATGGTCTTAAGGATTTTGAACCCGCTGATCGCGCCGGTCTTTTTATCCACTTTCAAGCGAAACCGCTGGACGCGGGTTTGGTAATCCAGCGAGCCGCCGCCCGGCCCTCGGTCGGAGAGGCCGTACCACTGGTTTCGTTTGGTGTCATAGTAAAGGTCCGAGAAATAACCGACACGGCCGGTATTGGCGTCTGTGCCGCCGCTTCGATCGAGCATCGCTCCGTCTAACGCCAAGCCGTTCACAAATTCCGGCGCGGCCGACACACCGGATACCGTTGCCGTGCCGAGCAGACCGGCTGTCATCACGATCGTTATCGCCTGTCGTAACACGTTCATCCTCCCCTCCCGATCATTGAGTAGTTGTGTGATGTGGCTCAAAGAGCTTGCCTGTCGAGGGTCTTCCTTTTGCCCTTCCGCAACATGGGGGAGAGCGGTCCGCAAGAACCGTCGACAAGCACCATCTGGCGGTACCCTAGGCGGCGGCCGTTACTGTTGTATCAGCAAAGCATGAAAGGAGGGTTAAGAGAGAGAACGGTCTGGTGTGATGCAGTGATTGGCTGAGAAGGCAGGTCTCAGTTTCGGCTATCGTTGCGTGGCGGTTTCCTTCTCGCGGAGATATTTGTCGAAGACGAAGGTGCCGAAGGGGAGAATCGATGCGATGAAGGCCTGGAGGGAAAATCTGTTATCCCATTGATAGGCGGTTCGGAGCTTGGCCAGCCTGGCGACGTAGAGCAAGAAGAGAATCCCGTGGATCGATCCCACGATCCTCACGGCCAGGGGCAGGCCCATCAGGTACTTCAGCGGCATGGCGATGAAGAGCAAGATGACAAACGATGTGCCCTCAGCCAATGCGATCATCCTAAAGGCTCGGATCGGGTGCATGGGTGTCTCGGTACTTAGGCTCGTTTCGCGGAAGAAAACTGCGGGCGGTATTGTGGTGGACCGGTTGGGTTGGTGTCAATGAGGAGAGGGACCAAAGAGTTCGTCGTTTCGCTTACCTCCTTATGGTTGCTGGTAAGGGTCAAATTTTGCACTCCACTTTCCTTCGTCATTATAGTTGGGGGATCGTTCAAAGCCCACTGCATTCCAGAGGCGATCAAAAACGGGTCGGAGCAAGTGATCAATTGGTTGATCAAACGAATCCATAACGATCTCGGGAAACAAAAGAACGGGGTCCCTAATCGGAGTTTGTTCCAGGTGGCCGTATTCCGCCGATAATCCCATCGTGTATCCAGCAACCCCTGTCAGTGAAAGAAAGAAAATCAGCGGTGGGGAGACCCCAATGTTCTGGAGACAGTGCCGATACGTCCCACTCGATAAAATAATATGCTGTTCAAAAGAGTAAGAAGCAATCTGCTTCTCCCTTGGGCTGAATAAGGTTCCCGTACACAATTCGATCATGCCATTTCTGAAAAACTGGAGATAGGAGTTAGTTGCCTCGCTTAATGCCCCATCGAAATTGTATCGACAGGACTTGATGTTGGTGGCAAGCGGTCCAAAAGATGGTTCCTTGGACATGTGAACGGGGTCCCAGGTCATCGTCGGATCGAGCGCGCTCAGTGGGATCAAGTGAAGAATAGCCTTTGGTCCCTCAGCGAGCGATACAGGGCCTTCGTTGGCGACAATTTTTGTGACACGCTCGATCCTGAAACTGGCAAGTTTTTGACGGCCTGTCTCCGCAGCCACGAAGCCTGCTCGAATTTCTTGAACATCCAACTGGTATTTGCCGCTGGAGTTTCTGGAATAAAAACGCGAGAGATTCTTGAACGTCACCATATGGAGACCGGCCCAGCTCTTGGGCACTCTGACAATGAGCACAAACCCGCCGGCTTCGAGGGATACGGCTTTTATCCGGAGACCGGGGATTCGTGGTTCTATTCCGGTTTGGGCCAACTCGTGGAGGCGAAGGGTCTCAGCATCAGGGTTTGCATTCAGAGGCACGATGCGTTCCGGCTCACCAGTGGGCTTGCCAGCCGAGTCGCGCTTTTCTTGGATGCCGTACACAAGGTCCCCCCCGCTGGCATTGGCGAAAGAAGACACATCGGCAAGAAACTCACGTCTGTCGTCATCGGAGCTGTTTGGCAGAGCTTGCTTATATTCAAGACCTCGTCCTTCCCGGACGCTGTTGTCAATAAGCAATCTGATGTCGTCTTCGGTGATCGAGTCGAGAGGTTTATCAAAAAGATACATCTTGTTTGGTTGCTCTAACGATGGGGTTATTGTTCCGTGGTGATCAAGAAGCCAGGGCACTGTATAGTTTATTCATTTCGCTATCTTTTGCCAACACGAACAGGGGGTAAGGAGACATTCTGCGGTTTGACCTCCCTGTCATGGCTATCTCCCCTAGATGGTCTGTGGGCAAGGGGCAAGGCAGAAGGCGCACGGAGAACAACAAGCCGGTCATGTGAAAAGTAGGATGTCCCTTTTTCTTTCAGGCAGCGCCTGAGCGTGGAAACGCTCAGAGCCAGCCGGATGTGATAAGCTCCCGACCCCATGCGTATTTTCGTGCTCGGAGTCGGCGCCACCGGTTCCTATCTCGTCAAACTTCTCCTTCGCCGGGGCCATCATGTGACCTGCGGGGACCGCGATCCGGAACGGGCTCGCCGTTTCTTGGGGACGACGGTACCGGTCGCCGTCGAGCGGGTGAACGGGCGCAATCGGTGGAGCGTCATCAAGGCCTCACGGGGAGCCCAGTTGATCGTGAACATGTTGCCGTCCGTCTGTAACCGGACCGTGCTCCGCGCCGCGCTCCATACCCGGTCGCATTATCTCGATACGGCCGCTCATCTGACGAAGAGCCCCTTTCGCGCCGAACAGTTGCAGTTCACACGCCGTTTTATGGAGAAGCATCGGACGGCCGTCATCACCGCCGGAGTTGCGCCTGGGCTGACCAATCTTCTCGCGGCTGCGGCTGCGGATTCACTCGATGCGGTCGAGACCGTTCGGGTTCGGCTCTATGAGTCCACGGAAAGCGAGCAACCGGTGTCGCAATGGTCGGCGGAAGTGTCTTTTGACGAGGCCGTTTCGCGCCCCCGTCTCTATCGCGACGGCAGGTTTCTGTTCGGCCGGCGATTCGGCGAGCGCGAAGTGTTTCGTTTCCCATCGCCGATCGGTCCGGTGCCGGTCATGCTGGCGGCTCAAGACGAAGTGGTCACGCTTCCCCATGTGATCCCGCTCCGGTCGATGGATGCCAAGATCGGTGGATCGGATATCGAGCGTCTGCGACGATGGTACCGCCAGGGGAAGCTCAGGAAATCGCGAGGGCCGGTCGCCGCTCGCTTCCCCCGAACGCCGACGCCGGGCACGGTCGATCGTCTGATCCGACGCGGGATTCTCCATAATGCGCATTTTGCGGCAGCCGTGGTTGTTGAGGGTGTCAAAGCCGGACGACGGATGACGATTCGTTGGGACGTCACGATGCCGAGCCTGTCCCTCCTGTACCGGCAGGGGGAGTTACGATCGCCCATCGCGTGGGCGACGGCGCGCATGGCGTCGCTGTTTGTGAAACATTTCCCTCGTGACCTCACCGGCGTCCACACTCCGGAGGCCCTCCCTCAGGAGGTCCGGCGCGCGATCCTGCGCGATGTCCGCGCGCGAGGGTTTCGTATTGTGAAGCATGTGACCGTGCGGGCACGGCGCCCTCCCTGAACGGTCCTGGTTCCGCACCTTGCACGGACTTTTCAGCGGGTGCTAAGATTTCGGCGTCGGTGGCGTCACGCCGTTGAGAAAAGATCATGCCCAACATTACATTGCTTGTCTCGTCCAGTTGCGGGGCCTGTCCGTCGGCCAAGAGCCTGTGGAAGCAGTTGCGCACGAAGTACAGTTTTTCTTACCGAGAAATCGATATCGGGACAAAAGACGGGCAGGAGCTGGCCGAACGTCATGCGGTTCGGGCGGTGCCGGCCACCATCATCGACGGCCGGCTGACCTTCGTCGGCGTGCCGAGCCGGGAAAGCGCGGAAAAGGCCCTTCAATTGAAACTCAAACAGCGGGAAGGATGAACATCATGGACGAAGACGATATTGAATTGCCGGTCCTTCCTCGATTTGACAAGGGGCCGCCGCCCGATTGCCCGATCTGCGGCGATCCTATGTCGTTTGTGGACGGCGATTGGGCCTGCGTGGACTGTAACGGCGAACTGCTGGGGCCGGAGACCGGCTGACGGTTCGTCGTACGGTGCTCGCCGGCGGTCGATTCTCGGAAGCCGTGAGTGCTATGCCTTGTGACTCACGCCTTTCTACCCCCTGACGGCCCCGACTTCTCCCATGCTGAAGGTCGTCACCGGTCGATTCCATCCCACTCTCGAATCCGCGTTGGTTGATCGAGTCGGGCGGCTCAAGGCCGACGATCCCTTGGCGCCGCTTGCGATCGTTGTTCCATCCAATCCGCTGGCCGACCGTCTTCGGACCCTGCTGGCCGTCGAACACCGGCTCTCGCTGCTGAACCTGCACGTCTTGACTTTTCATCAACTCGCCCTCCGTTTGGCTGACGAAAGGAAGTCCGATCATGCGTTGCCTCGCGTCGTCGATGAGCTGTTTTTCGAACAGGTGATTCGTTATCTGGTTTGCCGCACGCTCTCCCGGCATGAGCCGTTTCAGCGACTTGGACGCGCGGCAGGGACGTGGGGCGCGCTCTGGGCCACGATTCGCGATTTGAAAGACGCGCTCGTCGATCCCGACCATATGATACGAGGATTGCGCGAAGGCTGTTTCGACGACGATGATCGAGGGTGGCTCGAAGCGCTCGTGGCCCTCTACGCGGCCGTCAGGGAGTCCGGTCGAACGTTGGGGGTCGGAACGCAAAACGACCTCGCCGAGAGTCTCACTCCCCTGATGCCGACTTCCTCGTTTCTCCGGCCGTTCAAAGCAGTACTTTATTATGGGTTCTACGACTTGACCCAGGTCCAGCTCTCGTTCTTCGAGGCTGTGAGTCGCGCCAAGGAGACGACGTTGTTCTTCCCGTTGGAAGATGAGCCGGCCTATGATTTTGCGCGGCGCTTCTTCGATCGCTGCATCAGGCCGTTGGCGGCGACGGTTGATAGAGAGAGCGAACCTAATCCGATGTCGTCCGACACGGGCGAAGAGGTTCAGCTTGCCATACGGAACGTGATCGGCCCTGAAGAAGAGTTGGCCTCGACCTGCCGCACGATCCTTGAGTTGGTCGAAACCAACGGCTATCGATTCGGCGAGATCGGCGTCGTGGCCCGCACCCTTGATCCCTACGGGCCGCACATCCGGTCGGTCTTTGACCGCCATCGGGTTCCGTTTTGTACGACGGCCGCTCGATCGTTGATGGAAGAGCCGGCGTGCAAAGTCATCGTGCAGCTCGTCTCGTTGCCGTTGAACGACTGGTATGCTCCGTTCGTGCTCGACGTCGTGACGTCTCCCTTTTACACGACCGCTCTGTGCGATGACCGGTCGCCGGCCTACCGACCGGAGCAGTGGCGACTCGCCGTTCAGGCCCTGCGCATCACTCGCGGAACGGACGAATGGAACAGACTGAGGCGGGTCGGCCGAGAAAGTTTGGCGCCGGGCGACGAGGAGAGCCCGCTCGATTCTTCGGCGATTGCGCCGGAAACGCTCGCGTTGCTCCGACAAGTCGTCGCCGAGCTGATGGAAGACTGTTCCACGTTGCCGTCCAAGGGAACCATCGGTCGGCTGGTGGAGGTTTGTCGAACCCTGGTTGAGCGGCGCATCCGTCGGCCCGATCCTCGAGCAAGCGCCGAAGATCCGGTGGCCGCCGATCAGACGGCGACGTGGGCGGCTCTGGATCGTCTCTGGGACACCCTCATGGACTTGGAACCGCTCAATGAAGAACTGACCTGGGCTGAGTTCGTCGAATTGCTGACACGCGCCATCGAAAAAACCACGGTGCCCATCTCTCCCCGCTCGGGGTCTGGTGTGACAGTAACGGACGTGATGGCCGCCCGCGGGGTGCCGTTCAAGGCGTTGTTCCTTCTAGGATTGAACGATCAAATCTTTCCTCGCTCCATCCGAGAGGACGGATTTCTGCGGGACCGGCACCGTCGCGTCCTCGATGCCACGTTGGGATTCAAGATCGACGAGAAACTGTCCGGCTACGAAGAAGAGCGGTTGTTGTTTCATCTCGCCTGCCGCTCGGCGCGTCATCGACTGTATCTCTCCTATCAACGGGCCGATGAATCGAGCCGCATGCTGGCCGCATCGCCCTATCTTGACGACGTCGCCCGGCTGTTTGGAGTGGAACCTTCCAATGGAGACGCGGTTCCACGTCGGTTGACGGAGCGGGTGAAACGGCGGCCGGCGGAGCGATTCTTCATCGCGCCTTCCGATCTCATCCAATGGTCGGCCTTGAACGGCCAGGACCCGGCCGATTTGATCGATGCGCTGGGTCGTGATGGGGACCTGTTTCGGCACGCGGTCGAGGCCCTTGGCCGTATCGAGGCGGACGAGCACGAGCTGAACGAGAGCGATGGTTTGACGGGGACTCTTGAACCTCATTGGCGACGACTGCTCGATCAAGGCATGGCTCCGACTCCGCTCGAACGGTATGCCCGTTGTCCCTTTCAATATTTCGCCGCCGACGTTCTGCGGCTTGAAGTGAACCGGCTGGTGATCGAGCCGGAACCGGACGCCGCCCTTGTCGGCAGCCTCTGCCATGCCGTGCTGCGGCACTGTTACGAGCGGCTCGTGCAAGCCGGATGGCCGGTTCAACGGGTGAAGGAGGAAGAGTTGAAGGGAATCGTTGCTTCGTCCGTCGAACGGGCCGCGGCCGATCTGGAGAGTCGGCAAGGGGTCGGCCCTTATCTCCTCTGGGAAATGGCCAAAGAGACGGTCTGTCAGCTTGTGCGCGAGGCGGTGGAGGCGGATGAAGCGGAGCAGGCCGAGCAGCCGTACAGCCCCATTGCATTTGAGGTAGAGGGAGAAGGGGTCGTTCCGGAGACTCTTGGCGGGGAGCCGTTGAAAATTCGGGGCCGGGTCGATCGGCTGGATCGGCATCGGGTTTCTGGAGCCCTGCGCGTCATCGACTATAAGTTCAAGATGGGCTCGGCCATGAAGTCGGAAGATCGGAATCTCGTGCAGTCGGCGATTCGTGGTTACCGATTGCAGCCGCCGCTCTACAGTCGCCTCTCTGTGCAGGGATCTCCGTTGCCCGACCTGGTGCAGCTTTTCTTCCTTGCGCCTCAGTGGGTGCCGAGCATCAGCCGCTCGACGTTCGAGAGACCTTCGTGGTCATCCGAGACCGGTCTGCTGATTCGGAAAACCTTGAGCGCCTTGATCGATGGGATTCGCGCCGGGCGGTTTTTTATTCTGCCGGACGGCTATTGCGACGGCTGCTTCTACCGGCCTGCGTGCCGGCGGGAACACGGTCCCACGTGGTGGAGAGCCTATCGTGCGGCTGAACCGAAATCGCTGAGGGCGATGCGGAAACAGAAGGTGAACGGTGAGTGATCGTTCTTCGATGCCGGCTCGCACGATCTCGGACCGTGCCGCCCGGGAGGCTGCGGAGACGACGTGGGATCGCAACGTCGTCGTCATCGCCGGGGCGGGAACCGGCAAGACGACCTTGCTGGTGAATCGGCTGGTGCATCTGCTTATGAGGCGGCCTGAACCGATCCCGATCATGCGAATCGTCGCTCTAACGTTCACCAACAAGGCCGCGACGGAGATGAAAATACGGTTGCGCGAACGACTGACCGTTCTTGCCCGTTCTTCTGCGGCCGCGTCGATGCGGTCGAGCGGCGGCGGGGCCCTGTCCTGCGGCGAGCTTGAAGCGCGCTACGGTCTCGATCCGGAGGCCGTCGCCACGCTGGCTCGGGCGGCGATCGCCGATCTTGAAAAGGCGCAAATCGGCACGTTGCACGGTTTCGCGGCCCATCTGCTGCGGCTCTACCCCTTGGAGAGCGGCGTCGATCCCGATTTTCGAGAGGACGACGGCCTGCGATTCGACGAACACTTCACCGCTTCGTGGGATCTCTGGTTGGATCGGGAGATGAGCCGATCCGGCCCCCATCATCGTCTATGGCGGCGGGTGTTGACATCGGTTTCTCCGGATTCGATTCGAGACCTGGCCAGGGCCCTCTGCGGCGAATTGGTCGATCTCGATGCCCTTCAACGACAGGTCTCGTCCGATGCGATGCCGGAGGCCGTCGTCCGGTGGCTGCGGCAGCAACAGGAGCGAGCCGGGCGGTTGTTGCAAATCCATGACCGGCCGAAACGGCGAAAGATCGAACACATGGTGGCCGCCGCCGCATCGCTGATGAAGCTGATGGCGGAAGAAGGTCCGGCCGGCCTGCGGAGATTGTCGACGGAAGAGCGGCAGTGGCTCGAAAAAGACGTAGGCAACATCGTGGCGGGATGGGAAGAGAAAGATTTTCATGAGGCGGCCGCCCTGATTGAGACGGCGCGGCAGTTGCTGGCGGTCGATGAAAGCGTGTTGTGCGACCTTCTGTCGCTGATTCTTCCCCTGGTCCGGCAGGTTCGAGACACGTTCGTCACGCAAGGCTGGTTGTCATTCGACGCACTGTTGGCTCGGGCCAGAACGTTGCTCTATGACCATCCGTCCGTCCGCGAGCGGATCAAGCGGGAGTATCGGGCGGTCTTGGTCGATGAGTTTCAGGATACGGACCCCGTCCAGTACGAGATCGTCCTGGCCCTGTCGGAACGGCTTGGGGAAAGCGCGGCTCGCTGGCAGGATCTGTCGCTTGAGCCGGGAAAACTCTTTATCGTCGGCGATCCGAAACAGTCGATCTATGCCTTCCGTCGAGCGGACATCGAGGCCTTTGACCGAGTGGTCGAAAAAATCGAGAGTGAGGGGGGAACGGTCTTGACCCTGACGACGAACTTCCGCAGCGACGCCGCTCTGTTGGAACCGGTGAACGGCGTGTTTGATCGGCTGTTCGAGCGACGGCCGTTGGTCCAACCCGCGAACGTGCCGTTGGAGGCCGGTCGGCCACGAGGCGCCATGTCGATCGAGCCGGGTGTGCGGCTTCATGTGGTGGTTCCTCGGGAACCGGATGCATCCTTCGATGCGGCGGAGGCGACAAGGGCCGAGAGTGAAATGACGGCGCGCTGGCTGGCCGACGAGGTGCTGAGCAATCCGTCGATCAAGCCGGGGCACGTGGCCTTGCTGTTCAGGAAACTTACGCAGGCCGATGCGTATCTGGACGCGTTGCGGCGGCATGGCATCGCTTACGTGATCGAGGGGGAGAAACATTTCTACCGGCGGCAAGAAGTGATCGACTTGGTCAATCTGTTGCGCGTGTTGGATCATCCCCATGACGAGGTCGCTTGGGCCGGTCTCTTGCGGTCGCCGCTCGGCGGGTTGACGGATCGGCAACTGTACGAGCTCCGGCAGACCGGGCTCTGCGATTACCGGTGCGTGGATCGCCTGGCCGGCTGGTCCTATCCTGCGGCGGCCGCCGTGCAGCGCCTGTACGCTCACTTGAGGTGGCTCCATCGCGCCATCGCCGGTCTGTCGTTGGCCGAAGCCATGGATCGGATCTTCGACCGATTGCCGATCCTCGAGGTGGCGGCCGCCTCCCTTCATGGTGAACAGGCCGTGGCCAATCTTCTGAAAGTGAAGCAGATGGCCGTCTCGTTTGCCGACCGCCCCCACATGACCTTCAGTCGCTTCGTCGATCTGATGAGTACGAGGTTGGAAGAACAACCGGACGAATCGGAGAGTCCGCTGACGGAAGAATCCTTGGACGCCGTGCACGTGTTGACCATTCACAAAGCCAAGGGATTGGAGTTTCCCATCGTGGTGCTGCCAGGCCTTCACCAAGGAAGCGGGCGTGGGCGAGACGTCCCGCGGGTCTCCTACGATTGGTCGAGCGGCATCTACGGCCTTGCTCTGGGGCGCCATCGCTCGCTTGGCTCATTGTTGGTCGCGAGCAAGCAGCGGTTGCGTGAAGAGGCGGAACGGCGCCGATTGCTCTACGTGGGCATGACGAGGGCCAAGGACCTGCTGGTGCTGACCGGAGGGGTCACGGCCCGCTCGGCCGGAGAAACCGTCTTTGATCTGTTGCAGTCCGGCGCGACAGGAACGATCGGAGACCGCTCGATCGCCGATCTTCAAGTGGGGGCTGCGACGATTCCTCACCTGGTGGTCACGGCTCCGGAACGAAAACGCCCGTCCAGACGGTGTGAACAGGAAGCTGAATCGATCCTGATCGATACGCAAGCCGTGGCGACTCGCTGGCGCGAGCGGGCAGTGCGATGGGAGCAGGTGTGCAAGACTCCGTGTTTCCTCACGCCCACAAGCATGGGCGTGAGCGTGGAGGAAGGGGGCGCGCAGCCCGTGAGTCTCTCGGCTTCGAAAGGGGAGGAAGCGGCGATCGGACGGACGGTCGGCGTCGTGGTCCATCGCCTGCTGGAGCGGTGGGATTTTTCGCGAGATCCGGCGGAATTATCGGCTCGGCTCGACCCGGTTCTCGAATCGGTCCTTGGGACGGGAGAACAGGTCCATGCCGAAGCAGTCGCTGAGTCCGCCCGTGAGCTTCTGGTCCTTTTTTCTCGGTCCGATCTCTACAGGCGACTTGCAAGGGCCGAGATCCTCGGCCGCGAAGTGCCGTTGCTGATGCCGTGGGGAGAGGGACAGGTGATGGAGGGGGTGATTGACGTGATCTACCGGCTTGACGGAACGGTTTGGGTGGCGGACTATAAAACCGACGCGATCGAGGCCGAACAAGCGGCGGCTCGAGCCGAACGGTACCGGACGCAAGCTCACGTGTACAAAGAAGCGGTGCGGGGGAGCCTGAACGTCGAGCCTCGGTTTCACTGTTTATTTTTGCGGTGCGGAGTGGCCGTCGAGCTCTGACGCGGAGATCGTCAAAATGGCCGACCGTCGTTTCATCTCGCCGGACGCCTTTGCCCGGCTTGTCAAGCGGGCGATCAAGGATTTGCCTCCTCCCTACGCGAAACTGATGGAGTCCGTCGCCGTGGTGATCGAGGAGGAGCCTCCCCGCGATGTGCTGGAGGATTTGGAAATCGGCGACGAAGATGAGCTGTTGGGGCTCTATCAGGGCCAGTCGCTCGCGGAAGAATCGTTCTTTTCCGCCGGTGGGACGGAGCCGGCCAAGATCTCGATCTATCGCGGGCCGATCCTGCGGCAGTGTCACACTGAAGAGGAGATCGTCCGCGAGGTCTATGAAACCGTCATGCACGAGCTGGGGCACCACGTGGGGCTCGATGACGACGAGATGCCGTATTAGGAAGTCGTTGCCGGTTGATGGCCATTCGGTACAGCCTCGGAGATCTGCCAATCGCCAATTCAAAACCGAGAACCGACAACGGGACCCCGCCGCTTATGCGGTGCGTCTTTCTTTGAGGAATCCCCTCGCCAACATTGCCGCACCGATGACGATCATGGGAGTGGAGAGGATCTGCCCCATGGTGACGTGGGCGAAGAGAAAGCCCAGGTGCTGATCGGGCTCTCGGAAAAACTCCACGAAGAATCGGCAGAGACCGTAACCGGTCAGGAAGCTCCAGAAGATCGTTCCCGGCGGGGTCTTCAGCCGGCCGATGGCCCACAGGACCGTAAAGAGCAGCGGACCTTCGAGCCCGGCTTCGTACAGTTGAGAAGGATGGCGGCAGACCGGCCCTCCGGTCGGGAAGACCATGCACCAGGCCGCGTCGGTCTCTCGTCCGTAGAGCTCGCCGTTGATGAAATTGCCGATTCTGCCGAACCCCAGTCCGATCGGCGTGACCGACGCGGCCAAGTCGGCGACCGTTGCGGCGGGAACGCCGCGCCGTTTGCTGAACAAGAGCAGGGCGATGATGGTGCCGATCAACCCGCCGTGAAACGACATGCCGCCTTCCCATACGGCGAAGATCTTCCAAGGCTGATATGAGTAGTAGGAAAAGTTATAGAACAGCGTATAGCCGATTCGCCCGCCGAGAAAGACTCCGAAGGCCGCGAAGACCACCATGTCGTAGACTTGTTCGGGGGGGAGATGCAACGCCTGTGCGGCGGCCTTGCGCTTGATCAACCAATAGGCCGCCGTGAGCCCGATAAGATACATTAGGCCGTACCAGCGGAATTGCAACGGGCCGAGTTCGAAAAAAACCGGATCGATGTTGGGAAAGGGAATTGCGGCGAATGAGCCCACGTCGTGTCCTTTGCCTGCGGATGCGGCGATGATAGGGGAGGGCCGCGTCCATTGCAAGCCGCTCGCCGATCGACTCGATCTCCGTTCCGCGATTCGTCGCGGTGTTCTCCGGCGACCGGAGGTCAGTCCGTCGGATGTTCGTGTTGAATGGACTCCACCTGTGACGCGGAGACGGTTTCGATCGGGGGAAAGTCTTCTGCAAAACGGGCGGGAAACACGTATAACCGATCGCCCACCGAGAAGAGGAGTCTGTATTCGGTCACGTCATGGTAGAGACGAATGGTGGAGAGGGTCGATAGGGAAGGATCTTTATCAAACTTGCCGAAATTGCGGCCGAGTTGCGCCGGAACCACGTAGAGGCCGATGAGGACGGCGGCCAGCGCGGGGTACCACATCAATCCATCGAGTCGAATGTCGGGCCTGCGCCACCGGACGAGCGCGTAATCGATGCCCGACGCGACCAGCAACACGAGCGCAAGCGCGGAAGCGGCCGAAGCGACAAGGGCCTGAGTTTTGTATCCGAGAACATCGAGCGCGAAATCAAGAACGCTCAGCGTCAGCAGACACCAGGGACCGTAGATCATCGTGGTCAGCGACACTTTAAATCGCCTGCGCGTTCTCGGCGGGTCCGTGTGATCCATGTCGAAGAGGCCCCGCACGGCCAGGAGCACGAAAAAGAGCAGGAGCAGCAGAGGCAACAAACTGCGCTCGAAGAACACGGCCATTGGAACGGTATCCAGGATCCATAAGGCTCCGAATTCCGACAAGTACGATCGGGTGTAGATCACCCCTTCAAGGTAGGCCAGAAGGGTGAACGCCGCCATCCCGGCCAAAGCTTTGGGAACCTGCTCGACAAACTGTTGAGCACCCGGTGCGCGTTTGGACTCCGGCGCGTTCTGTTTCGGCATGCGTCACCTTGGAACCGGGTTTGCCGCTATGTCCCTTGCGCAAGTGCGTGACTTGCCGGAGAAGTGCAACGTCGCCTCTGCCGGTTCAGAGAATCTAAGGCCCGGAGTGGATGCGGGCGTGGTTACACAGTACCGATGCCGCCCGAGGACATGCAAGAGATGAGAGGGGCCATTCCGGCTGTCGCAGACCGGATCCGCGGGCCGGGCGACTTTCGTCAACGCGCGGTTGAGAGCTTCGGGCATCATGCGTCGTTTGGCCTCTGTCTTGAATCGGTCCCGGCGCGATGTTACAGTTTCGCCGCCCCTGGTGCCTGACGGAAGGGAAACGCACAAAGGGTACAGTGTCATCAACGGGCCGAACTGCCGGAGTGGCGGAA
>JANDJG010000108.1 GCA_024331085.1 Nitrospira sp.
TCAGTCCGAACCTAGACCTGATGAAAAAGGGATGACGAGCAGGCAGGAGTAGTGGCCGGTTCCCAGTAGCCAGTGAACACCGGGGAAAAAGGCCCGCGAGCAGTCCCTCCTCTTTCTTCCTCGCTCTTGCTCACTGACTACCGACAACTGGGAACTGCCAACGGCTCTCAGCGAGGGACACAGCGGCGCCTCTCCTGAAAACTGAGCACTGAAACTGACCACTGCCCACCGATGTTTTTCGCCATCCGGTCCCTCCGGCCATGTTTCCTATGTTTCCTATGGCCCAATCTTCACGATCTTCAACGGTGTGGCCTGGAGATGAGCCTCGATCCCCGAGTGCGGCTGCAGAGACGATCAGAAAAGTAGAATGTCCCCTTTTCACCTCGACGGATTGACCCCCCCACATCCCTGCGATAGTATCATGACCAGAATTGTGGTCACCAGAACCAGAGAGGCATTCCATGGCGAGGATTCTGCCGTTGTCGGAAGTGAAGATGCGGTTACCGGAACTGATTACCGGTGTCGACGAGCGCGAGGAAGAGGTCGTGGTCACCAAGAACGGCCGGCCGGCTGCTGTGCTGATAAATGTCCAAGAGTACATCCGTTTGAAGGAAACGCTCGACGTGCTGAGTGATCCCGCTCTGATGCAGCAGATCGCAGAGAGCCGCGTTTTCTATAAAACCCGCAAGAAGGGCCTCTCGTTTGAGGAGGTCTTTGGCGAGCCGCTCACCCCGGCAAAAAAGCGCCGGACGGCATGAAGCCGTTTCAGCTCGTTATCCCCCCGCATGTGGCGGAGATCCTTCGCTCGCTCCATCCCGATCTTAAACAGTCTGTCAAAGCTGCCATCCGCGCGATCGCAGCCGATCCTGCCTGTGGCGAACCACTACGCCGAGAACTGGAAGGGCTCAGGAAGTATCGCGTTCGACGATTTCGGATCATCTATGCCGTCGATCATAAAGCTGGAGCCGTTCGCCTCATGGCCATCGGTCACCGGCGGTCGATCTACGAAGAATTGACGGAACGAATACGGAAGCACAGCTAAAACAAAAGGCAGGTGGCCGCGGGGCGATGGCGATCTTCGTCGGTTTATGCAGTGGCTGCTGATCACGCATGTCCGCCGCTACCATCGGTACTATCAGTCGAGCGGGCATGTCTGACAGGGGCGGTTCAAAGCCTTTCCGATCCAACAGGATGAGCACCTGCTGACCGTGCTGCGATATATCGAGCGCAATCCGCTGCGGGCGGGGCTGGTCTCGCGGGCCGAAGGAAGATTGGATGTGGACGAGTCTGCGGGAGCGAGGCGTCAGGAAGCCGTGGCTCCATCCAGCTCCCGTGAGGAGGCCGAAGGACCGGGTGGCGTGGGTGAATGTGCCGATGACGGAGGCGGACGTGGAGACGCTGCGCCACAGTGTCAACCGCGGCACTCCGTTTGGCAGCACGGCGTGGGGGCACCGGACGGCCCGACGGGTGGGCCTGGAGATGAGCCTCGATCCCCGAGTGCGGCTGCGGACACGCTCAGAAAAAAATAGAACGTCCTCTCTTTCCTTCGCTTGACATACTCTCCTGTCTTCAGATAGCATCGCGCCCGTCATTTAGAGTAGCGCTGAGGGAACTGGCCCAGAGACGCGCTCGGCAACCTGGTTCATAGCCACCAAGGTGCCACTGCCAGCCCGGTAACGGGGACGATGAGGCTCTTCCATGGCAAGTTCATGGAGCAACCAACGGCTTGCGATGCTCGCCGACAGGGATTCACTTCTCTCCTCTATCTGTCTCTCCATTACCAGGCGGCGGCTCTTCTCTGCGAAACTCATCAGTTCCCTCATGCCTTTATCCAACAAAGGAGGGAACCATGATGATCGGAAAGCCTGTTCGTGAGAGAGTGGTTGAACCAGTCACGTCACCGATTCCTGGACCATCGCCCATACACGCACCGGCCACACCACCGGCCCCGGCGACGCCGGCCGTCACCCCCACACCGGCCCGTAAAGACCAGGAGGTGCCGGCATGACTCAGATCATCCCTGATTCGATCGATCCCGTGAGGGGGTGGCGAGTCTGGTCGCTCACGGTTGACCCTTGGCCATCCATTCCAGAATCCATTCGGCACTCTGTCCAGAAGGCCCGTACTCCCCGGTTTCTCTCAGCCGGCCGCATCCAGGGCCAGGACAGGACCCCTGTCAAGTGGAAGCTGTACTCTCCTATGTTTAACCCGTACCGAGACCCCAAGCGGCTGGGTCTGTGGATGGCACACGAGGCCAAGAAGGCCCGGTGTTTCGCCGAACAGAAACCGTGCCGGAAACCCCTCAAGTGGAAGTGCTCATGCGGCGTCTATGCGTTTCGCACTGCCGAGCCCATCACCGATCACGATTGGATCCCCTGTATGCCAGTACCCCCTGACCCACCCTCCATTGTTGGTCAGGTTCTGGGGTGGGGGCAAGTCATTGAACATGAACAGGGCTGGCGCGCCACCTTCGCGTATCCCTCAGCGTTGGCGCTCTGCTGCATGTATTGTCTGGCGAATCATAGCTTGGTCCGAGCGGAGATAGTCAGGTTTCCCACCCACTGGCATGATCCCTTTTTTGGGTTAAGTGGGGGACCCCTGATTGTCCCGCTCTGTCGAGCTTGCACTCGCCCGTCACCGTGGTGGAGGGGAAATGTCTGCCTCCCCGCTCCGGCGGTGGAGGAGGCGCTGGCAACCCACTATGGGGTTCCGGTCTTGCCCGCTCTTCCCAAGAAGCAGGCGAGCTATCACGTGGGGTAGGAACTCGGGGGGCGATGAGATGAGAAGGTCGCATGGGCCATAAGGAAGAAGTCTTCGGTCTTCGAATAATTGAAAACGATCCAGGCCTCGCCTGGAAGAACGGTGCAGTCCCCCTGCTCTGGAGGGTGATCGATGGATCTCGCGCCGATGTGCACGCGACCGGTTGCGGCTTATCCTCAGAACCTGTGGACAAGTCTGTGAACAACATGGTGAAAGCCCATCGAAACCCGGCTTCGCATGGGCGCGAACTCCACCATGCTGAAAAAAACAGCATTGTGGTCGGAGACGAGACGATCCAACCGGTAGTAGGGCCTCTCGTCAGGCCTGTTTGGCCCTTGTCATCGGCTGACTTCTGGACTGAATCAGCATGTACGGGAGCCAGATGGCAACGTTTCCCTGCTTGCCCCTTGCTCGCCACGAGAGTATGAGGGTTACAAAAAAGGAGTGCGTCATGGTCGAGACAATGACCTCGTCCCTTCACGCCATGATCGTTTCGGTCGGGGGCTCCATCGAGCCGCTCGTCACGACGCTGCGCGCGCATCGGCCGACCGTCGTCATCTTCTTTGCATCGGAACAGACGGTCGAACAGATCGGCGCGATCAAGGATCAGGTGCGAGACCTGGGCATTCCCACGACGGATCGCAAGGTCATCACGCGCGACCCGCAAGATCTCGTGGCCTGTTACGCCGAGGCGATTCGATGCGCCGAGCATCTCGCCGACCTGCACATCCCACCCGAGCACGTGGCCGTGGATTTCACGGGCGGCACCAAGGTGATGAGCGCGGCACTGGCCCTGGCCACGGTGGGCAAGGGGTTTTCGTTCGTCTATGTGGGCGGGCGTGAACGGTCTAAGGAGGGGCGAGGGATCGTGATCACCGGCAGCGAGGCGATCATCAGGCGCGATGATCCCTTTGCAGTCTTCGCGGTCGAAGAGCGGAGACGGTTGGCTCTCTTCTTCCGCACGTTTCAGTTCACGGCAGCCCGGGCGCTCATTCAGTCGGTTCTTGCTAGACCGCTCAAGGAGCCGGATCGTTTGGCCTTCGAGCTGATGGGTGACTTAGTTAAGGGATATCTCTTGTGGGAGCGATTCGAGTACCAGCGTGCCTTGGAAGTGTTGGGGCGCTGTCGCAGCCGCTGGGCGATCGCAGCCCAGGCCAATCCCCGCATGCGGTACGCCGATGTCCTTCCCGTGCTGGAAGCCAACGTCGCCTGGCTGGAACAGCTCGCCAAACAGACCGGTGGGTTCCACCGCTACCACCGGCTGTTTATCGCCGACCTGTTGGCCAATGCCGACCGTCGGGCCACGGAAGGCAGCTATGATGACGCGATTGTGCGGCTCTATCGAGCCCTGGAATTAGGCGCGCAGGTGGCGATTCAGCGCCGTTTCGGATATGGCACGGATCGAGTGCCGGTGGAGGCGATTCCGGAGACGGTGCGGGCCGAGTTCCTGGCCCGCTATCGGCCGGAGGATGGGAGCACGCTCAAACTACCACTCGAAGCCAGTTACCGCCTTTTAGCCGCCCTCGGCGAACCGGAAGGCCGGCAGTTCGAGCAACAGCAGGACCAGTTTAAGCAAGTCCAGTCCGCTCGGAACACGTCGTGGCTGGCGCATGGAACGACATCGAGCACTGAAGCTGGCTATCGTGATTTGCGAGAGGTCGTCCTCGCGATTCTCGGTGAACAGCCAGCCATCCCGTTCGCCATGTTGAACGAGACAGAATAGGGGAGGCTTGGCTATGCGACGCCTCTATCTCATCGCCTATGACGTGTGCGACCAACGACGCCTTAATAAGGTACGGGATGTGCTCAAAGCTTACAGCACCGGCGGACAGAAGTCGGTGTATGAATGTTGGTTCACACCTGCCGAGCTCGCCGACGTGACGGAAACGTTGCAGAGGCTGATCGAGGTAACGGAAGACCGCCTGCACATCATCACGCTCGACGGCCGCAGCCAACCAGCGACGCTGGGCATCGCGGTCCCGCCGTCGGACCCGGCGTTTTTCTACTTCGGCTGACCATGGTTAGTATGGGGAGATTACGCGGCGTCTCGAATTTATAGAGGGAAGCCGATGAGTGAAACTGCCGAACCCTCAGGAAGAACAAGTCGGCAAGAACGACCCGTGCGTGTCAGCACACTCTGCTTCGGCAACCTAGAGTCCCAAGAGCGGCAAGTCCCACACCGAACAAGTAGACCGCGGCCGGCAGCGGCACAGGATGGAGCCGCACCAACCAGGCCTCGGTCCAGCCAAATGGATTTCGGCCGTAGCCGACAATGCTAAACCCATCAGGGCTGATAGCGGTGGCTCTCGTCAAGTGCCAGCCGGTTAATTGGCCACCGAGCCCATAGTCGGTAATCAACACATCCATCAGAGAGCGCATCCCATTAGTCGGGCTCCACAGAAACGCCTCTTCGCCGGCATCAGACGTCCCTCGGCCGACCACGAGAGTTCCATCGGCCGACACGCCATAGGCCACACTCTCCACCGCTCCTCCCGCAAGATCTCCGAGAGCCAACATGGTTGCTCCCTCGTGCCACAAGAAGGCTTCGCGCGTCGTCGCGGTCGTGCTTTCTCCGACCACTTGTGTTCCATCCGGCGAGACTCCATAAGCCCAGCTAAAATTTCCACCGGGCAGGGTCCCTATGTCTTGCATGCCACTGCCTTCGACCCAGCGAAAAGCCCGACCGCCGGAAGCGGTAGTGCCTCCCCCGACTACAACTCGACCATCGTCAGACGTTCCTTGGGCAATACTGTACGAGCCGCCGCCGGGGAGGTCACCCAATCCCACCGTGCCGCTTGTCGCTGTCCAGCGAAAGGCCTCGTGGACGCCTGAACCCAACTGCAGGTACCCGACAATCGCCTGACCGTTACCGGCGACGCCGGTTGGAAATTGACCGATGGTTCCACTTGGCAACCTGCCGAGACTCTGGAGGCCATGACCGGAAGTCCATCGAAATCCTTCATAAAGACTTGGCCCTGCAAGGCTATAACCGGCCACGACACCGCCATCGCGAGACACACCGGTCGCCAGGCTAAAAAATGTTCCCCCGGGCAAGTCTCCTAAGCCGGTCATTCCTCCGCCCCTCGTCCAGCGGAACGCTTCGTACACATCCGGATAGGCGCCTGTCGGAACACCATTTACTCCGACCACCACACTGCCATCGCCAGACACAGCCGTGGCCCGGCTATAGACTCCTCCGGGCAAAAACCCCAAAGGAATAAACTCCGCCGCTTGAACTGACCAAACCGGGGCTGTCAGGCTCAGTGCCATCATCGCCCAAGGGAAGACCCGCCTTTGCATCTTATTCATCATCGTGACTTTGTCCTTCGCGAAATGTTTTGACCGGTGATCGGCTTAGGGACTCTGCTTGATACTATACCCTTATTCGACCGTGAGATCAAGAGGCGACCTTTCAAGAGAAAGAGAGCCGGTGAGGAATACACGAAACGGCCAATCGTCCTTGGCGATGCCGATGCTGGATGCTCACGGTCGTATCAGCTCCTTACCGCTGGGGCCGATGAGGATTGGTCATTACGCTGACCCGCGTGCGGGCTTCGGCGTCTGATGTCCGAGGGGGAATTGCAACCGGCCATGGGGCAAGATCCAGGGAGGTGGAGAATTCGCCGCTGGGGTCGCCGGCCAGCGAAGCCAGAATCGTGCAGGCTGCTCGGCCCCAGACGGTCGCCGGCGCAAGCCAGCGGCCGGTTGAAGAGTCCCGTGGTGAATACGGATAGGCCACGACCCAGTCGGTCTTTACCCACCGGCCGGTTTTCGGCACTCTCGATTGCTGGTAGAACAGGCTGGGGATCAAGATCGTGCGAGGAGCCGTGTGACCAATGAAGCGTTCCATCTCCTTCATCGGGCGGAGCCACAGGAGGGGCTGCTCAGGACGAGATGGTTGCGTCCGTTCGTGAGCCACCCACCGTTCGAGAGGGAGGTTCAACGTCTCGGCTGTCCGCCCTGCCACAGCGCCCAGATGCTCGCTCAGAGGATCACGGGGGTCGATTACAAGGGTGACTCCGCCGGCATGACGCTCGGCTGCCACTTCAATCAGTCGCTCCACTTGTCGCTCGACGCTCGGCAAACGATAGAGCCACAGTTCTGATCCCGCTGGGTTTCGGAACGCCACAGGCAGCACGACTGTGACGGGCTGTGAGGCGGTCCATTCGGCAAAACGGTCCTCCCATCCGACCACGTAGGGCGCAACGAGGAGCAGGTCCGCCTCGCGGGAGCGGAATCCCTCTAATTGGCGAAGGGCATCATCAGGGTTTCGATAGCGAACCCACTGGATCGACGCGGTCGGGTGGGGCCGCATGGTTTCCGGACACTGGTCAACGATCTGAACCAACTGATCGGCCGTGCGATCCAGCCCAGGCTGGGGCGCCAGCCCTAAGAGGACTCGGCCGGGAGGAGGCGTGGAAGAGGCCGTGGCCGACAGGGCGATCAACTGCTCAACCAGCGCGGCGATCTCGTTTTCCGTCAAATCGAATCGTGGCATGGCGGGACTAAGCCCTGAGCCATCAGGTCTCCGGCCGGTCGCCAAGGTTTGAGCCAGGCTGGATTGATCATAGGGTACGGCAACAACACCCTGCCGCGCGGGAGCAAACCGATCGGTCAGGGTGCTCCAGCGGATATCCGGCGCACGCAGCCCTCCTTCGCTTACGCCTCGCCCATCGCGACCATGGCAGTTCACGCACGCAGCAGCCGAGCCGGCCAGTTCCACTCCATTGCCCAGCTTTCCCTGAATCTCACGATCGCCGACGCCCCGTCCTTGCTCGTACAAGGCCCGGCCCAGGATGAGAGTCATCTCGCCGGCCCTCGACGAAGCCAAGCCTCCGGCGACAAACAAGCAGGCGAGCCCTATCACCAGACTCAGCATAGTAAGGGGCCTGGATGCGACCTGCCCGCCTTCATTCTTATTCATCGGCCAATTGGATCAGGGCCCGCGCCACCTC
>JANDJG010000109.1 GCA_024331085.1 Nitrospira sp.
CTCTTTGGTTTCCGTGTTGCGCGTAAATTCCAACGTGGGGTCTTCTTCGATGAGCTTATGAAGACCAAGGCCCACTTTCTCGATCTCCACCTTTGACTTGGCTTCGATGGCATACGAGAGGACCGGTCTCGGCAATCCGAGGTCGGGATACCGCACGGAATCCTTTTCGTGACAGAGGGTATCGCCCGTATGCGTATCATGCAACTTTCCGACGGCGATGATTTCTCCCGCCTTGGCCGATCCGACCATCGTGTGCCGTTTCCCCATAAGGGTATAGAAATGCCCCAATTTCTCGCGCGACTGTCTCGATGCATTCCACACGGTCGAATCGGCCTGAACGGATCCTGAAAAGACGCGGCAATAGGACAGTCGTCCTACGAAGGGATCGATCAGGGTTTTAAATACCAAAGCTGAAAACGGCTCCTGCTCGTCTCCCTTCCACGTGCAAGGGTGGCCCGTGTCGGGATGTGTGCCGGGTAATGGGTAAGCCGTCCCTCGGTCGGTTGGCGATGGCAATAATGTCACGATCGCGTTCAGCAGGGGCCAGATGCCGACTGTTTGTAACGCTGAGCCGGCGTAGAGAGGAACCAGACGCCTGGTCAGGACGCTGGAACGCAGCCCTGCGAGAAGGGTGTCTTGAGACAGGTCTTCTTGGGCAAGATACGTTTCAAGAAGGCTTTCGTCGCTTTCCGCGACCGATTCGACGAGTCGTCTGCGCTTTTCTTTGAGGATCGACTCCAATGCGGGCGGAATCGGCTGCAGTTGAGGCCTTGCCGTATGAGGTGCCGAGCGAACCAATGATCCGCTGAGAAGGTCGATGACTCCTTCGAGTTGAAGACCAACCCCGACCGGCACGACCATGGGAACCGTCTGACAATGCAGTTGCGTCCGACAGGCTTCCAAGGCCGGATCAATCGACGCCCCTTCATGATCTAATCCATTCACAAATAACAGGCAGGGAAGAGCAAGTTCTTCGATCCGTCTCCAGAGACGCGCCAATTCCGTCCGAACGGCTCCTTGACTGTCAAGGACGATGAGCACCGCATCAACGACCTGCAACGCCGCGAGAGGTTCGCCGATCAAACTGAGGGCCCCGGGAGTGTCCAGGAGCGTGACCTGGGTGTGATTCCAGGAGAAGCGGAGGACGCTGGTGCTGATGGAGCAGCGATGGCGGAGTTCTTCCGGCTCAAAGTCGGAAACAGTCGTTCCTTCTGCAACCGATCCGAGGGCGGGAATGGCGCATCCGACGAACAAAAGCGCCTCGCTGAGGGACGTCTTACCCGCGCCGGCATTGGACACAATGGCGACATTTCTGATGGGCACTGCACGGATGTCTTCCATAGCCTGCCCTCCTCTACGAATAAGAAGTGGAAAGATGGTGTGGCGGTGCGATCCTCCCTGTTGTGTCTTATTCCCAGGCGGCCGTCTTCGTGAGCCACCCTTCATCCGCAAAGCTGACGTAGCGTCCGTCTCCGATGATCACGTGATCGAGTACGGAGATCCCAAGCAATCTACCGGCGGCTACCAAACGATCCGTCAACCGGCGATCTTCCTGGCTTGGGGTCGGGTCGCCGCTGGGGTGATTGTGCAAAAAAATGACACCGGCGGCCGATTCGCGTATGGCCGATGCAAACACTTCCCGAGGGTGAACGATGCTGAGCGTCAAGCTCCCCTCCGAGATCGTGGTTTCCTTAATGACCGCGTTCTTGGCATCGAGCAGCACAACTTTGAACAGTTCCTGTTTTCGGTCTCGCAAAACGGGATAAAAGTGGCGAAAAAGATCGGCGCTTGACGAGACACGCATGCCCGTTGAGAGAGGAGTCGCCAGAGACCTTCGCCCCAATTCCAACGCCGCTTTGAGCTGCGCCGCCTTGGCCGGCCCCACCCCCTCGACCGAGCACAGTTCCTCCACACCGGATTTGATCAAGCCGCTAAGACCTCCGACGTGACGTAGGAGCTCCATCGCCACCTGCACGGCCGATGAATCGCGCCTTCCCGTTCTCAGCAAAATAGCCAGCAATTGGGCGTCGGAAAGAACCTCAGGCCCTTTGCTCAGAAGCCGCTCACGAGGTCGCTCGCTTTCAGGCCAATAGGGAATTCCCTTGGCCGCCATTTCCCACTCCTATGACCTTCAAAAGGACAAAAAAATGACACCGCGGACGTTTTTGTTCTAGGGAAAGAGGTCGCATGTAACCGGCTCCTGAGGCGACAACATCATAACTAATTGAAATGTCAAAGCTCTTAAAATTGGTTCGTCTTTTGCTTGATGAAGTGACAGAAGTGAACATATTCACCTGAGGAGGGAGTGATGGAATGTCCAAAGTGCAAAGGGCTCATGATGTTGGAACGATTCTCTGATTTTTTCCTCATTTTCTATGCCTGGAAATGCATTAACTGCGGCGCGATTATTGACCGGACCATCTCCAATAATCGACGTAAGAGCCTTGCGGCTCGGGAGCCGCAGCCCGTCGCCGTTCGTTAACGGCAATCGGCTGTTTCGAGGTCGGATCGTCATCACGGGGCTCTCCATCCTTGACCCTCGTGAAGATCGTGAAGTGTTGTGGAACAACGATTGGGTTATACTAAGAAGCTTACGTGTCGGTCATTATAGACCCTCTCCCGGTCGAGGGTCAAAAAATATGCTTTTTGTGATCCGACGTGCTGAGAAGAATGCAGTGTAGAAATGGGGGCGTCGTTCGCCTGATAGTCGGGAACCTGTCAACGGTTTCAATTTCTTGACCCCTTCAAAAACGCTGTGTTACAGTCCTCCCCTGTCATAAACGGGGGTTGCTCGCCTTTTTCATGCGTGTCATCGCTGGGATTCACCGTGGCCGACGTCTTCGCCAACCTCAAGGGTTTAGGCTCCGTCCTACTTCAGAGAAGGTTCGAGAAGCCTTGTTCTCCATTCTTGGTAATCGTCTTCCACGCTGCCGATTTTTAGATCTCTATGCCGGCACGGGGGCCGTCGCGATCGAGGCCTTGAGTCGAGGGGCCTCACATGCAGCTTGCGTTGAGTCTGATCCTTCAGCGCTCAAATTGTTAAGACAAAACGTCCACGATTGTGCGGTGGGCTCTTCCCTGACCGTATATGCTCAAACTGTCGAGCGGTTCTTATCGCGTCCTGATCTGTGGGAGGGAGAATATGACGTTGTCTTTGCGGATCCTCCTTATACAATGATTACGGAACTGATGTCGATCTTCGAGCGTTCGGCTCTTGACCGCCTTCTTGCTCCGGATTCCTGGTTTATGATCGAGCATGCGGCAAAAACGACTCTGCCCCCGCTGCTTGGATCATGTGTTTATCTCCGCGGCTATCGTTACGGCGATACCGCGCTTTCTCTTTACTCGCAAACAAGCCGGACGCCGTCATGAAAATAGGAGTCTATCCGGGAACGTTCGATCCTATCACGCATGGCCATACGGACATCATCACCAGAAGCCTTCGAGTCTTCGACATTGTGGTGGTCGCCGTTGCGCCGAACCCTGATAAACATCCGCTGTTCAACCTGGCCGAACGGATCGAAATGGTGAAATGGGTCACAAAAGATCTGAAACAAGTCGAGGTCACCTCGTTCGAGGGACTGTTGGTCGAATACGTCGAGCGATCCGGGGCCCATGCCATTATCAGAGGGTTGCGGGCCATTTCCGACTTTGAACACGAGTTTCAGATGGCTCTCGTCAACAGAAAGTTGGCCCGTAACGTCGAAACGGTCTTTTTGATGCCGAGCGAGGAATACTCCTATCTCTCTTCCACCATCATTAAGGACGTGGCCAAACACGGCGGTTCGCTGACGGCGTTTCTGCATCCGGAGGTCGCGCAACGTTTACGGGAACGAATCAAGAGAGTTGTCTTATGAAATTGGCTGCGCGGGTCAATAAGATCACCCCCTCCCCCACCTTGGCCATGACTGCGACGGCCAAGGCGATGGCGGCGCAAGGCATCGACGTGGTGGATTTTTCCTCCGGCGAACCGGATTTTGATACCCCGGAGCCGGTGAAGGCGGCCGCAGAAGCGGCCATTCGAGCCGGTTTTACGAAGTATACGCCGTCGTCCGGCATCGATGAGCTCCGTCAGGCGATTATTGAGAAGTTTCAGAACGAATTCGGATTGCGGTACGAGAAACCTCAAATTCTCGTGTCCTGCGGAGCCAAGCATTCCTTATATAACTTAGCTCAAGCCTATCTGGAGGCCGGCGATGAAGTGATCATTGCCGCTCCTTATTGGGTCTCTTATGTCGACCAAGCGCTGCTCAACGACGCGACGCCGGTTTTTCTGCGGACCAGCGAAAATAACGGCTACGCCATCGACGTGGATGACTTGCGACGATTAATCACGCCGCGGACCAAGGCGATTGTCATCAACAGCCCCTGCAACCCGACGGGAGCGACGTACGATCGAAAGACCTTGCAATCCATCGCCGAGATGGCCGTGCGTCATCGCATATTGATTATCTCCGACGAGATTTATGAAAAGATCGTCTATGACGGGGTCGCGCACGTGAGCATCGCCTCGCTGGGACCGGAAGTAGCGGCCCAGACCGTCATTATCAACGGCGTCTCGAAAGCCTATGCGATGACCGGTTGGCGGATCGGCTATGCGGCGGGGCCGAAAGAGATCCTGACGGCGATGGCCAATATCCAAAGCCAGAGCACGTCGAATCCCTGCTCGATTTCACAGAAGGCCGCCGTCGCCGCTCTCAAGCTTGGCGCATCGTTCACTGAAAAAATGGTGACGGAATTCGATCGTCGCCGCAGGGCGATGATCGACAGATTGAACCGAATCCCGGGAGTCACGTGCCGTATGCCCACCGGGGCGTTCTATGCATTCCCCAATGTAGCGGGAGTGCTGGGGAAACGTGGGCCGGACGGTCCGATCGACTCCCCGCAGGCTCTGGCCGATTACCTCTTGAAGCATGCCCACGTTGCCGTTGTTCCCGGAGAGCCGTTTGGAAGCAAAGAACACATCCGGCTTTCCTACGCCACCGGCATGGACACGATCAATCGAGGGCTTGACCGTCTTGCGGAGGCGGTGCAAAAGCTATAAACCTGATAGGCCCCCTTGACTTCCGACGTCTCGCGGTTATCTTCCCTTCGTTCATTTTTTGATTGCAAATCAGGAGAGCGCCGTGCCGATCTACGAATACTGGTGTCAAGCGTGCGCGTATAAGTTTGAAGTCAAACAGAGCATCAAGGACGATCCGATCGCCGCGTGCTCTCGATGCGGGAAATCGGTCAACCGTATCATCTCACCACCGGCCATCATGTTCAAAGGAAGCGGCTGGTACGTGACGGATTATTCGGACAAACTGAAACCCCCGTCCGGTGATTCGACGGATGCATCGACTTCGTCAAAAAAAGAGGCGACGACCAACGCGGCCGCCACCCCGGCTGCATCACCGTCCCCGGCAACAGCTCCCTCCTCTTCAGGAACGGCCTCCTCGGGGGGTTCTTCAACGTCGAGTTGATATGTGTGCTCCCCTGAGCGTTGACGATCAATCTTCAACTGCACGTACGGGCGTGAGGCCTATCGCTTTGTCGTCGAAGACTTTTTCCCAGGCGAGCGCGTGGTCGATTTCTGGGCAGGCTTACTCACTCCCTTTTGAGTTTTGGACGACTTCGCCTGGAATGCCGCGACTTGACGCTGTAAGCCGGTGATCAGAGTCGTCTTTTCCCGATTCAACCGGTTTAACTCATCGACCTGGGTTTGAAGGTCGCGCTTGGCTTTGGTCAATTCATCGACCTGTGACTGGAGTTCGGACTTTTCGGCCGCCAAGGTCTGGATTTCAGCCCGTAATTGTTCAATTTGAGCTTGAAGCGCCGGGGGCCAGTAGTCACATCCTGAGAGACTGAATATCAGTACAAAACATACGGTCAGGCCCGTGCACCACCGCCGCACCCATCTTTTTGTCAACATTCCCCGTCCCTTCCGTTCGAGTCATTAAACTCTTAAACCTTTCCGTAACACCGAGCAAGGCGGTCTTCAGGTGAAGGCGGATTCTTCGTTCCAATCGCGGTTTGCAACATCGCTCGCGCCACGGCTCCCTCACGGATGATCTGGATTGTTTCTCCGACATCGACGACGGTCGATGGCGCTCCTCCCGGCGTCGTTCCTCCGTCAATCACCAGATCGATTTCCGCACCCAACGTCTTGACGACCTCAGCCGCGGTGGTCACCGGAGGATCACCGGATCGATTGGCGCTGGTTCCGGTCAACGGTCCGACGTGCGCTAAGATATTTCGTAATGGCGAACAGGACGTCAGTCGGACACCGACTTTTCCGGTCCCCGCCGTGAGGGCGGACGGGAGCGAAGGCTTCGCAGGGAATAGAATGGTCAGCGGACCAGGCCAGAAGGTATCAATTAGCAACGAAGCCACGGGAGAAATGGACTCAGTCAACAGAGACAGGTGCTCCATCTTACCGATCAGCACCGGAATGGGTTTGTCGTCCGGGCGGCCTTTGATTTGTATGAGCCGGCCAACGGCCGTTGGGTTGAAGGGGTTCACACCGAGCCCATAATAGGTCTCGGTCGGGAATCCCACTACGCCGCCTCGCTCGATGGTCTCCGCGACCGTCTGTGAAAGGCGAAGACGCTCATGCTCACTATAAGAAAGGATCGTTGTCATCGATGCAGGGCCTAAAAAAGCAGTGGTCAGCGCCCGACCGCGCGACTGGCGATATCCCTGCGGTAGTGACATCCTTCGAACGAAATGGACGCCGCTCTTGTATATGCCTCGGCTTGTGCGTCTTTCAATGAAGCTCCCCGTCCCACCACGCCCAGCACCCGTCCCCCGGCGGTGACGATCTCCTGCCCGCGACGGGCTGTCCCCGCGTGAAACACCATGGAAGAAGGGCTCTCCGCCGACGGTAATCCGGAGATCGAACATCCCTGCCGATACGAGCCCGGATACCCTTCCGATGCCATCACGACGCAGACGGCTGCATCATGGTGCCATTGGACGGTCATTTGATCCAATCGATGCTCAACAACCGCCTCGATAATGTCGAGCAGGTCCGTCTTGAGCAGCGGCAACACCACTTGCGTTTCAGGATCACCCATTCGTGCATTGAACTCCAGCACGAAGGGCGCTCCATGCACCACCATCAAACCGGCATAGATTACGCCTTGAAACGGAGCCCCCAGCCTCGACATCGCATCGACGATGGGTTGTAAAATGTCCTGCGCCACCAATGTGCGCAGCGTCTCCGTGCCCAGCGGCGCCGGACAGTAGGCGCCCATGCCGCCCGTATTCGGTCCTGTATCTCCCTCCCCTACTCTTTTATGATCCTGTGCCGGCAACATGGGCACGACGGTTCTGCCGTCCGTGAAGGCCATGATCGTCAATTCTTCTCCCCGGAGGCATTGCTCGACCAAAATCCGCTTGCCGGCCTCGCCGAAGACCGCCTTCTCCATGAAATCGATGATGGCATTGCGCGCCTCATCCCTCGTCGTCGCGATCACGACCCCTTTCCCCTGCGCGAGGCCGTCAGCCTTGATCACGACGGGCAGTGTCTGTCGCTCTACAAAGGCCAACGCATCATCGACCTTTTCGAAACTTACGGCCTGGGGGGTGGGAATTTTTGCCCGAGTCATGACCTCTTTGGAAAAAATTTTACTCGACTCCAACCGAGCCGCTTGCTTCGTCGGACCGAAAATCTTGAGCTTTGCCTTTCGAAATT
>JANDJG010000110.1 GCA_024331085.1 Nitrospira sp.
GGCCGGACTCGATTGACCTCCTGGCTGCTCGATCAACCGCCGGATGTCGAAACCTGGACCAAACGGCAACGATTGGTTCAAGAACTGACACGCCGTCCGCTCTTCCGTGATCGCCTGACTCTCTTGGCCCGACTCGCCGGCGATGAAGAGATCAACGGCCGCCGCCTGGAAGCCGCGCTGCTGCATCCTGCCGGCTTTCCCCGGTTGAACGTGATCCTTACGGTGCAGACCGCTCTGGCATGCAGCACCGTTCTGCTCGGCGTCGGCGCCTTGTTCGGCTTGATTCCCGGCTATTGGATGTTTTCGTTCGGCGCCTATGTCGTGATCTATTTTCTGACCGATCAAGGAGAGGAACTGCTGGAACATGCGGTGGGCCTGCACCACGAGATGGAGCGACTGGGAACGGTCCTCTGCTACCTTGAGCGGCAGGCCCGTCCGAGCACCTCCGCCTTAGCCGAGACCATTGCGCCGCTCATCGACGGCCACGGGGCCCCATCCCTGCACGTTAAACAGGTCGCGCGGACCCTGCATGCCATCAGTGTCAAGGCCAATCCCTTGGTCCATCTGTTTCTCAACGCCCTCTGTCCTTGGGACCTCTGGTTCGCCCGGCGACTGTCGCTGATTCAAACGGCCGTTCGCAATCACCTTCCTATCTGGCTTGACCGTCTGGCGGAGATCGAGGCGGCCTGCGCCCTTGCGAATTTTTCTTATCTTCATCCTGATTACACCTGGCCGATGCTGATTTCTCCGGCAACCGGCCCACAGACAACGGCCGCTTCAATCACGGCCGAACGGTTAGGCCATCCGCTCTTGCCCGGCAATACTCGCGTTCCCAACGATTTTCATCTCAAGGGGCTCGGCTCCATTCATCTGATCACCGGATCGAACATGTCTGGCAAGAGCACGTTTTTGCGAACCGTCGGGATCAACGTCTGCCTGGCTCAGGCGGGCGCGCCGGTCTGCGCTTCTCGTTTTTCTTGGACATGGAGCCGCGTGGCCTGCTGCATTCGGATCGATGACTCGCTCGACGCCGGTTTGTCGTTCTTCTATGCCGAGGTGAAGCGGCTCAAGGCGATTCTGGATTTGACGCACATCCGGTCCGAGCCACCGGTGCTGTTCCTGATCGACGAGATTTTTCGAGGCACCAACAATCGGGAACGATTGATCGGCAGCCGTGCCTATATCAAAGCCCTGTCACAGGGCCATGGGTTCGGACTCGTCAGTACCCATGACCTTGAACTCACCGATCTCGAAAAAGACATTTCTTTCCTGACAAACCTCCACTTCCAAGAAACCGTTTCGGCCGGCGCCTTGCAGTTCGACTATCACCTTCGCCCCGGTCCTTGTCCCACCACCAACGCCCTCCGCATCATGCAGTTGGAAGGATTGCCGATTTCGGATCGATCGCACGACAACCACGGCCGAAACCCCGCATGATCAGGAGCCGGCCATGACATCGGATCGACCGGGTCGCACACGAGCGTGTCCGTTCTCCCCGCGATACAATCAGCAACCTCGGCAACTACCGGCGCGCCGGACGTTCAGGATTCCGGTCAAGATCCCGGTGCTGGTCCTGCTGCTCCTGCAAACAGGCTGTGGGGCCGCGCAGTTCGCCGCCTGCGCGCCGCACGTGAAAGAAACAGGCACGCCTCAACGAACGTGGGTCGAATGTTTCGCCGATCCACTGTCCCATGAAGGAACGACCCATTCGGTCTATTGCCTCAATGAAGACACATCGAAACCGCCGGTGATCCTCCTGCACGAGATGACCGGTCTCACCCCCGGCACCCTCGCCTATGCCGAAGAACTGGCGAACGATTTCACCGTCTATGTGCCGCTTTTGTTCGGCGAGAAGGGCGCCTTCTCACCGGCAAGCGGGCTACGGGCCTACTGGTTCGGGGGGATGATCGACCATTTTCCTTATGGCGAATGGGGGATCCCCCCCCAGGGAAGTCCCGCCATCGTCGAGTGGCTCCGAAGTTTGGTCATGGAAGTCGGCACACGGCACGAGGGGCAACCGATTGGGATCATCGGCAACTGTATGACCGGCTCTCTGCCATTGGCATTACTGGACCATCAGCAAGTCAAGGCTGTCGTCGTGGCCCAGCCGGCCCTGCCCATGAAGTTGTGGTGGTCTTCTGATGAGAATCGAGCCTCGCTGGGCTTGTCACCTGATGATCTTGAGGTGGCGCGCCGGAGCTCGGCCAAGATCTACGGGCTCCGATTTGAAACCGACTGCATGGCCGATCGAGCCAAACACCTGGCACTGCGCCGAGCATTCGGGGATCGGTTTATGGACGGTGAAATCCCGGCGGCCCAGTATCAACCAAACGGCAAGCCGGTCAATGTTCATAGCACATTGATCGCGTCTTGGGGAGTCCAAGGCCCTGTGGGAGAGGCCTCGCGCGCCGCGCGCGAGCGGGTGAGGGCCTTTCTGCTTCAAGAATTGGCGGGACGACCTCCACATTCCTTTTCTTCCCACCACTAAATACCCACGTTGTTTCTCTCTCGAACCCGAGTCCTGCGTCTTACCTATCGACTACCTGCCGGAGATCCGGCCTTGGACTGCCATGCAGCCGTTCGAACCATATTGCCCCATTCAGCTTTCGTACCCCGAAGCCAACGAATGAGGCCGACCAGCTTCCAATAGGCATTGAGCTGCCGGTACCCGAAATTTTCCAGCACCGAGGCGGCCACGAGTCGCCAGAAATCAGCGGGCCGTTGATACACATGAAAGGTCATTTCCTCCATCAACATCGCGCACAGTGAGAGGGCGATGCCTAGCGCCACCGCTACAGAGGTCGTGACCAGCCAAACCTGCCATGACACCAGCCCTAACAAAAAGCCCGCAAGCAACAATCCATAACCGAGGATCTCGAACACGGGCCCGAACCATTCAAAGATCATCATGAACGGAAAGGCCACCCAGCCGACAAGCCCGCCTTTGGGGTGACAACACAGGGCCAAGTGTCCGCTCAGACTTTCGCACAGTCCCCGCTGCCATCGGATTCGTTGGTTCTTGAGCGTGCGCAGATCCTCCGGCACTTCGGTCCAGCAGACCGGATCCGGCACGTAAGTGATGCGATAGGGTATGCCTGCCAGTCGATAATGGTGATGGAGCCTGACGACCAGCTCCATGTCCTCACCGACCGTATCGGTGCGGTAGCCTCCGACTTTCAACACCGCTTCCTTGCGGAACAGCCCGAAAGCGCCGGAGATGATCAACATCGCATTGAGCGGCGACCACCCTTGGCGACCGGCCAAAAACGCGCGCAGATATTCCACCAACTGCAAGAGCGCCAGAACGTTCGAGGGCAGGCCGACGGATTTCAACAACCCCTGCTCTACTTGACAGCCGTTGGCCACGCGGATCGTCCCCCCGGTCGCAATGGTCCGATGATCGAGGAGGAACGGCTGCACCACCCGATATAAACTGTCTTGCGACAAAATGGAATCCGCGTCGATGCAACAGAAGAGCGGCGCCGTCGAGACGTTGATGCCGGCGTTGAGCGAGTCGGCCTTCCCGCCGTTGTCTTTATCCACGACGCACACATTGGAATAAAGAGCCGACCGATAGATCGCGCGGATCGGTCTGGTCGGCAGATCGTGGGCATAGGCTTCAGGAAACGGCTTCAACTGCAGAGCCTGCCTCAGCACTTCCAAGGTTTCATCTTTGGACCCATCGTTGACCACAATGATTTCATAGTCGGAATACGTGAGTTGAAGCAGCGATCGAACCGAGCCGGCGATCGTCGCCGCCTCATTGTAGGCCGGCACGATAATGCTGATTTGCGGCTCATAACCGGTCAAGGCAATGTGAGTTCCTATTCCTCTGCGTTCTTCGAAATACCGCCCGAGCGAACCGATAGAGATGACATTGAGCGTGAGATAACCTGTTGTAAGGGCGAGCAAGTAGAGTAGAAACAGGATCTGGACAGCGCCAAAAAAGGTCTCGAAGGTCACGGCTCTTTTCCTCGTGAGGAGTCTTACCGGAGTGTCCGTACCGTCTTATCGGTATCCTACCTTCTTATCTTGATAGGAATTATGACCGACAGGAGTTCGTCCATCACTCTCGAAAGGGGGAGCCTCGTACCAGCCTAGCTCGTTGAACGGCGTACACGAGGAGGTCGCCGTGACCGGCGATTCAAGATTCTCTGCTTTCAGTCCGATACCCTAGGTGTCATTAGCATCATTTCTCTACAGGGAGCCGGCCAGGCCAATACCAGAAGATCGCTCATTGTCCTACATGTCCGCCCTAACCATGCGTTTCCGACTGAGCATCCGATCGGTCCGGCGAACCTCTCTCGTGGCATTGGCCTTGTTCGGGGCCTTGGCCGTGACCGGGGAGTCGTTCGGTGCGGCCTCTCTCAACGACATCGATACGTCGGTGCACAATTTGGACAATCTCAGAGAGCAGGCTCGACAACTGGAAACAGCCCAACGGTATCAGGAGGCGGAAGCTCTCTACCGAACGATTCTGAAACTGGATCCATCCAACGATGACGTCCGGACCGCGCTGGCTCGCGTGCTGTCTTGGCAGGGATCGTACGCCGAGGCGACCGACCTGTATCGCTCGCTCGTTCAACGGCACCCACACGATCTCGACCTCACAACCGCGCTGGCACGGGTGCTCTCGTGGCAAAAATCCACGGCAGAAGCAAAAGCCCTGTATGAACGGGTGTTGGAGGAGAATCCGAACCATGCCGAGGCCCTTGAGGGCTTGGCCAATCTCCTCTACTGGGACGACCGCTTGGATGAGGCACTGCCCTATTATGAGCAAGCCTATGTCATCACACAGAGTCCCGCACTGGCGGAACGGATTTCTCTGATCAAACGTCGGCAGTCGGAACCGGTCCCCTTTGCAGCCGGCATGACTTCTCCCCAGGCTCCGCTCGGATCACGGGATTCCTCGGTCCGTTTGCCGTTTCGCGACTATTTCAAAGTAGGGTACGGTCAGTTCGGCTATAGCCGCGGCATCCGGACCGAGCATGCGGTCCTCGTCGAGGCGGCGAAGTCCATCGGTGAACAGACCCTCGTCGGCAGGGTTGAATCGCTCCACCGTTTCGGATTCCACGATGTGCCTATTTCTGCCGAGCTCTACAGTCCCTTGTGGGCTCGCGCCTGGGGCTATGTCGCCGCACAGGGAACGGTCGATGCTCGGTTCACCCCCACCTACTCTGTGGCGGGCGAGGTTTATCAGGGATTGGGGATTGTGCACCCCCTCCTTTCAATTTTCGAAGCTTCGGCAGGGTATCGGCGGCTCTCGTACAGAACGGACGATATCAATCTCTTTATGCCCAGTCTCACGATCTTTCTTCCTTTCGACACTTGGCTCACGGAACAACTGTACTGGGTCCCGGAGACAGGAGCGATCACATTAGCCTCCCGTCTGACTTGGCGCCCCACGCCGCGAATCCAGCTTTTCGTTTCCGGCTCATTCGGCACATCAGGCGAGCGGATCGTCGCGACACAAGACATCGCACGGATCGGCAGTCACACGATCCAAGGCGGCTTCATCATCCCTTTAATGGAGCGACTGTCATTGGATGCAACGGGCTATTACGAAGATCGCGGCCGCCTGTACTCCCGGCAAGGAGGCAATTTTTCCATCATTTATCATTGGTGACCGGTTCGATAGCTTCACCCCATGAATCAGCTGCTCTCCCTCAACGATCATCTCACGCTCGCAGTCTGGTACCGGGCGGCCTACGCCATCGGCGGGTTGGTTGTTTTGCTCTTGCTGTGGGTTCTCTGCATCCGCCTCGGACGATCGATCACTCAGTATCGATCCCGTCTCATAACCAAAAAGTGGAAAGCGATTTTTGAAGGACGCGTTCCACTACATCCCCCCCTCCCTTCCCGATTCACAATCGGCCACAGCAATCGGATTCTTGTGCTCTACCTTTGGAACGACTGTTATGACGAATGCCGATCGATCGACGAAACGGCTCGACTCGTTGATCTGGCCAAACGTCTCCCGTTACAGCAATGGGCCGGAACGCTCCTGCGCAGCCGGCGGCTCCACCGAAAGATGCTGGCGATACGGACCTTGGGAAGACTCGGCGACCGAGCGATGTGGAGCCCGCTGCATTCCTTGATCATCCACCAAAACCCCTTCGCGGCCTTGCAAGCCGTTCAAGCACTTCTCTCTATCGACGCAACGGCGGCCGTTCCCCATCTCATTCCGGTGATCGGTCGGCGAACCGACTGGTCTCCCCTGGCCGTCGCCACGATCTTGCGTTCGGCCGGTGATGATCTGGCATCCGAGACCCTTGCACAGGCCGCGACCACCGGTGACCCGGCCGTCGGCGCCCGGCTGATTCGCCATTTGCCTGTCACCCGGAGTCCCAGCGGACTGTCGATCATCCGTCAATTCTTGGCCACCTCACCGACGGTGTCGGATGATGTGCTCGCGGCCTGTTTATTCGTGTTCGGCGAATTTCAAGACCCGGCAGACTTAGCGATCATCCGCCAATCCCTTTTTCATCCGGTGTGGTACGTGCGGGTGCAGGCGGCGACCGCGCTGGGTAAATTGGGCACGTCAAGTGACGAAGCCAGGCTCACCGCGCTGCTGAACGATCCGGAATGGTGGGTGCGGTATCGAGCCGGCGAAGCGTTGGTTCATTTGCGTTCGATGACAGAAGAAAAGCTGGAAATGCTTCAAGCCACCTTGCCGCTTCCCGAAGCGCAGGAGATTTTAGCGACCGCCCTGGCCAAATTTCGCCGACGCCGGCGCAATCGTCTCTTCGCCGACACGGCACCATGCTCGTGAATTAAGAGCGCCGTCTCCCTGTCAACCACCGCCATGACGACGTTATTCACATGCCAAGGTCCACAGGTCCTTGGCCACAGTGCCGGATTCAAGCTGACCGACCGATTCCCACCCCTCACCGGCGACAGTCTTCTCTAATACCTTCTTGCCGCTTTCCATCGGCCCGGCAAAATGCTGGATCGTCAGAACGCGGGTAAGTGCCTTGGCACAGTCATATTCCCGCTGAATTTTTGCCGAACGAAACGAGACTCCGCCTTCTTTGGTCTGTGCATTTTTAAAATCATACAGCACCCAGACGGTTCGGCGATCGCCGTTTTTCTCCATGGTCGAAGCGTCGATATAGATCGACATCCCCGCCGTCTCATCGCCTCCCAGTGACACCCACCCCGCAGAAACCGATTCGATAGTCATGAACACTAGCCCGACTGCGATTGCCAATGGCTTCATCATGGTGTTCCCCTTCGTCTTCTTGCTTCATGACCTGAAATCAGGCCCCTCTGCTCGGCACTCTTTGCGCCAAGCAAGGCGTGGATTATTCCCAGAGAACATCGGCAAATCAAGCCGGATCGACCGCTCTCACTGCCCTCGCTTTACAACGCTTCCTCATATCCGTTTCGTGAGTCCGACTCGGCAATACCTGTTCTTGACTTTCCGCGCCGAAATCGATAAGCAGAGCAGCCCCTCGTTGCTCATTTCATTGCCGACTTCGGCGCAAAAAAGGAGTCTCGACCATGAGTGCTCTCAGGCTCTTCTACGCAACCAATCGCAATCACCTCGGCAAGGACCGCTGGCGGCCGGACGGCTACGGAAAGAAATTCAGCGACGACGGAGTCGAGAACCTGCGCTTCGGTCGAGTGCTGGTGCAGGCCGACGAAGCCAAGAT